>JAEURR010000007.1:0-300000 GCA_016788115.1 Chthonomonas sp.
TGGATAGGGACCGAACTGGCTCACGCCGTTCTGAACCCAGCTCGCGTGCCGCTTTAATCCGTGAACTCCGGAACCCTTGGGACCTTGTACAGCCCCAGGATGCGACGAGCCGACATCGAGGTGCCAAACCATGCCGTCGCTGTGAGCGCTCGGGCAAGATCAGCCTGTTATCCCCGGGGTAGCTTTTATCCGTTGAACCCTGGCGTGCCCACGCACAACCAGAGGGTCACTTAGACCTGCTTTCGCACCTGCTCGACTTGTCAGTCTCACAGTCAACCACACTCTATACCTATATGCTCAACGCCTGATTTCCGACCAGGCTGAGTGTAGCTTTGTACGCCTCCGTTACTTTTTGGGAGGCGACCGCCCCAGTCAAACTACCCGCCACAGACTGTCTCCACACCGGATAACGGTGCAGGTTAGTTAACCAGATGTAGAAGGGTGGTGTTCCATTGATGCTTACGCTCCCACCTACGCTCTACATCTACATCCAATCAACAATCTGAAGGTGTAGTAAAGCTCCACGGGGTCTTTCCGTCCTACTGCGCGGAACCCGCATCTTCACGGGTACTACAGTTTCACCGGATTTCTCGTTGAGACAGTGCCGAAGTCGTTACGCCTTTCATGCGGGTCGGTATTTAGCCGACAAGGAATTTCGCTCACTATCTTACTCAGCAGTTGCCCGCTGAGCGGATCGTCCTATTCCGGGGACGATCCCTACATGTCGCCATGCAGATGGGACCATATCTTCACCCACTTGGGGTGTCTGGCGTGTGGTCTCTGAGGATTCCGTCGATTGCTCGACGGCCTTTCCTGCTGATTGTCCGCACCGGACACATTGTCACTCATTGCTGAGTAGTGCCGGATACACCGGATATTCCAGCATATAGCCAGATACTTTTGTCTAGATTACGCTAGACA
This sequence comes from Chthonomonas sp., assembly GCA_016788115.1. Lineage (NCBI taxonomy): Bacteria > Bacillati > Armatimonadota > Chthonomonadia > Chthonomonadales > Chthonomonadaceae > Chthonomonas > Chthonomonas sp. The sequence goes on from JAEURR010000007.1 coordinate 922, forward strand.
CGGGCAGTTTACATTCCACCTTAGGACCGTTAGAGTTACGGCCGCCATTCACTAGGACTTCGATTCAATGCTTCGGGTTGCCCCTGACATCTCCTGTTAATCTACTAGCATTGGGCAGGCGTCAGCCCCTATACTTCGGTTTTCACCTTAGCAGAGACCTGTGTTTTTGGTAAACAGTCGCCCCGGCTGCTTTGCTGCGGCCCCTTGCGGGGCACCCCTTCTTCCTAAGTTACGGGGTCAATTTGCCTAGTTCCTTAACGAGAGTTCTTCCGAACGCCTTAGTCTCCTCGACTCACCTACCTGTGTCGGTTTACAGTACGGTCAGCCATAGCTGAAGCTTAGGAGTTTTTCTCGGCCCCTACTCACCTACACCTCATCGTCCGAAGACTCCGAGCAGAACAACCAACGGTCTGTCGTAAGCTTGTAGAAGCGTCATCCATCGCACTATGACTGGGGCAGGAATATCTACCTGCTGTCCATCGGCTACGCCTTCTGGCCTCGCCTTAGGTCCGCCTAACTTCCGTCTGACGAACATAGCCGGAAAAACCTTAGGTTTTCGGCGCTGAGGATTCTCACCTCAGTGATCGCTACTCATTCCTGCATTCTCACTCGACAGCGCTCCACCTGTGCTTACGCTCAAGCTTCACTGCACTGACGACGCTCTCCTACCGATCACCGCTCATGCGGGATCCCGTAGCTTCGGGACCAGGCTTTAGCCCCCTTACATTTTCCGCGCAAGATCACATTCGGCCAGTAAGCTATTACGCACTTTTTAAAGGATGGCTGCTTCCAAGCCAACCTCCTGGCTGTTTACGCGATCTCACATCGTTTCACACTTAGCCTGGGTTTAGGGCCCTTAGCTGACGATCTGGGTTGTTTCCCTTTTGACCACGGGGCTTATCCCTCGCAGTCTCACTGCTACGCTTCACGTTCTGGTATTCGGAGTTTGATTGGGTTCAGTAAGCTGGTAGGCCCCCTAGCCCATTCAGTGCTCTACCCCCAGAACGAAACACGTAACGCTGTACCTCAATACATTTCGGAGAGAACCAGCTATCTCTGCGTTCGATTGGCATTTCACCGGACTAACCACAGTTCATCCCGAGACTTTTCAACGTCAATGAGTTCGGTCCTCCATGTTGTGTTACCAACACTTCAACCTGACCATGGCTAGATCACGCAGTTTCGGGTCTACTAGTAATGACTTGACGCCCTATTCGGACTCGGTTTCCCTCCGGCTCCGTGTCTGAGACACTTAACCTTGCCACTACTAAGTAACTCGCAGGATCATTCTGCAAAAGGTACGCCATAACACTTGAACGGATTGCTCCGCCCATGGTGCTCTGACTGTTTGCGAGTGTTGCGATTTCAGGTTCTATTTCACTCCCCTCCCGGGGTTCTTTTCACCTTTCCCTCACGGTACTGGATGCACTATCGGTGACGAATCGTATTTAGGCTTATCCGGTGGTCCGGACAGATTCACGCGGGGTTCCTCGTGCTCCGCGCTACTCGGGTACATCCTGAATTTGGTTGGTCTTTATAATACGGGGCTGTCACCCTCTATGGCCACGCTTTCCAACGCTGTTCTTCTAAACCAAGTTCAATCTTCTTTTCCAAATTCCTCAAACAAAAGGTCCTTTCCGATCTCTCGGTCCGTCCCTTCGTTTGGGGAACTTGGTGGATGCCCCACTACCCCAGCCGGTAAACCGACTGGTTTGGCCTCTTCCGCTTTCGCTCGCCGCTACTTACGGAATCTCTTCGAGTTCTTTTCCTCTGGTTACTTAGATGTTTCAGTTCACCAGGTTCCCTCCTCGCACCCTATGTATTCAGGTACGGGTAACTAGGCATGACCCTAGCTGGGTTTCCCCATTCGGACATCTGCGGATCTTCGCTCTTGTGCAGCTCCCCGCAGCTTTTCGCAGCTTACGCGTCCTTCTTCGGCAATTCGTCCCTAGGCATTCGTCGCACACTCTTAGTAGCTTAACACTGTGTGTTCATGCTTGCTTAAACTGATGCGCGTTCCTACAGTTCTATATTCAACTATCAAGGTGCTTTCGCGTCGTCGCTTTTCGGTTTCTCCGTCCAGCGGCAAAGAGAAACTATACCAGAGGGCTCTCCGGGTGTCAAGGGGGATAGGGGGATTTTCTCGAAAATCGTCGCCCTCCCCCGAGCGCCCCCGCAACCCCGCTAGTCTTCCTGCGCGAGGGGTGCAGAAACGTCCGGATCGACCGATAGTACGAATTGGAATGAACCGAAGTCGGCCCCGCTTTAGCTCAGTGATTGTCGTTGGTGCAGCCTTGCTCTGCATCGCGGGCTTTGACTGTAACGACACGGGTTCCAGGACCAAGGGCAGCGCCGCCCCCGTTTCGGCTGGCCCCCCGGTCACCGTCAAGATCATCCGAGTCCCCAAAGGCCCGATCATCAAGGGGCTCATCCACCCGAGTAAGCTCTCCCGTGCCGCGCTCAGCATTCGAAACAACACCACGCAGACGATCGCGGTCCCTGTGGATCAAGTCCATGGGCGACTGCTGCTCTACGAGGGCGGTGGTGACAGCCTCATCACCGACACGCTGAACTACGGTTCCGAGCATCAGGGTCCCGTTACTGTCGAGGACCTGGTTTTCATCCCACCCAAGAAATCCACCATCGTGACCGTTCCGCTCATCAACGTGGGCTCGGTCCTTGAGCCCGGTACCTACAGCCTCAAGGCGCAGATTCTGGGCATCGATGAGGACCAAGTTGGGGCGGAGCAATGGCGGGCGATCAAGAAGGTACTCAGGGCGCGAAACGCCCAAATCTTCCGCCGACCCCGAACCGAGTCCGCCGCAGTCAAGTGGAGCATCGTTCCCGAACGGGCCGCGGTTCGCAAGCAGTAACGCCCTAGGCGCGCGCCGGTTCAAAAATCGACAGCCCGGCCTTCTGCCAGTCGGCCAAGAACCGCTCCAAGCCCGAATCCGTTAGCGGGTGCTTGAACATCATCTCAAGGATCTTGAGCGGCAGCGTTGCGACATGAGCGCCCGCCTGTACCGCCTGGACCATGTGTAGCGGATGGCGAATGCTCGCCGCAAGGACCTGACTCTCAAACCCAAATCGCTCGACCATCTCGACGGTATCCGCGACTGCGCGCATGCCCTCATCGCTGATGTCGTCCACGCGTCCGACGAAATTGCTGATGTACGTTGCCCCGGCCTTTGCCGCAAGCAGCGCCTGACTCACCGTGAAAACCAGCGTGACGTTCGTGCGGATGTCCCGGTCCGCGAGCGTCTTGACCAACCGAACGCCGGGCTCAATGAGCGGCACCTTGACGACAATGTTCGGGTGCCAGCTCGCGATTTCAAGCGCTTCCTTGAGCATCGTTTCGTAATCGGTCGCCACGACTTCGGCGCTGATGTCACCCTCTGGAAGGAGCTCGCACATGGCGAGGACGGTCTCTCGGAACCGCTTGCCCGACTTTGCGATGAGTGTTGGATTAGTCGTGACTCCGTCTAGCACCCCCCATTCCGCTGCGCGCTTCACTTCATCCAGTTCGCCGGTATCTACAAAGAGTTTCATCGCCCATGATTGTATCCTCTCTCGCCGGGTAAACCTCTCGACGATGCTCGGCGACCCTTCTCACCATATCAGTCCCGTCTGGGGTTGCCGTTGACAGTTGACTTGGGGACGATCGCAGCGTGTATCACCGGCGCACAGCGCGCGGCGGTCGCGATTGTCCGCGTGTCGGGGCCACAGGCGTTCTCAGTGGCTCGGCAAGTGTTCCAGCCGCTCGCAGATCCCATCGTCCCTCGACACGCTTACTATGGGCGCTTTTCGCACGGGGACGATGGGCTGCTTATCGCCTTTGAACCCGGGCACAGTTACACCGGCGAAGCCACCATCGAGTGCAACATCCACGGCTCACCTGCGAGCGTGCGCGCTCTGCTAGCGGCGTGTTTTCGCGCTGGTTGCCGGCCCGCAGAGCCCGGAGAATTCACCCGGCGAGCTTTCATGAACGGCCGCATCGATCTTACGCAAGCCGAGTCTGTGCGCGACACGATCGAGGCGCTCACCGAAACGCAACTTCGAGCTGCCCAAAGGACTCGCGACGGGCATCTGCACAAGCAACTTCGGCACATCGTGGATCGACTCTACGGGGTGCTCGCCGCCGTCGAGGCCACGACCGACTTCGCCGAAGAGATTGGCGATCTGGATACAGACGCTTCCCTCGCCGTGCTCACCGAGACGCTGCAAGCGCTCGCCGCCCTGGAGGCAACCGCCGACCGCGGACGCGTGCTTCGCGACGGATTCCGGGTCGTGATTCTAGGCAAGCCCAATGCTGGCAAGTCTTCGCTCCTGAACGCCCTGCTTGGCATTGACCGTGCAATCGTGACCCCGACGGCTGGGACCACCCGCGACACCGTAGAGGAGTTGGTCGAGCTTGGATCGGTTCCCGTCAGACTTGTGGACACCGCAGGGCTCCGAGATTCCGACGACGAGGTCGAGCGCCTCGGCGTTGAGCGCTCCCGCCGGGAGGCGGAAGCCGCCGACCTGGTCATCGACCTCAAAGCAGCGGATGACCGTGGCGAATGGATGCATGGAGCCAAAGACGCCCGGGTGTTGCGCGTCATCTCCAAGGCCGACTTGCTCAAGCATCCGGCCGTCGAGCTCGCAACGAGCGCGGTCACCGGAACAGGAATCGCCGAACTCACCGAGGAGATCGTCCGACGAGCAAATCTCCAAGAAGTCGAGGCAGAGATTTTCATCCAAGCCCGGCACGTTCCCTACCTAACCCAAGCGATGGCTTCGACCCACACGGCGATCGAAACCTTGGAACGCGACCTGCCAACCGACCTAGTGTCCACCTGCTTGCGCGATGCCATTCACCAGATCGGGATAGTGACCGGCGAGACCTCGACGGTGGATATGGTGGACCGTATCTTCGCCGACTTCTGCATCGGCAAGTGACCTACGCGCCGATGAGCGCGTCCAGTTCTGCGTCCGACATTCTGCTCAAGTCTTGCTTGATCTCCTCAAACTCGGCTCGATGCCGTACGCGACGATCCCTCCGCATCTTTCCTTCCAAGAATCGCAGCTTCTCTTCGCGGTTCTCGCAGACGAGGCGAGGGACCTCCGCAGGTTTGCCGTCCTTCAGGTAGACCATCGTCACCCGAGCGGTGTTGGTATGCCTGCGGGTGCCTTCCATCAGGTTGGTTGCGTAGATTTCGATCGTGACTTCCATCGAAGTTCGGCCCACGTAGGTGATGAGCCCTTCCATTTCAACAAGTTCACCCACTTCGATCGGCTCGTGGAAATCGACCCGGTCAAAGCTCGCGGTGACCGCGATGCCGCCCGCGTACTTGCTTGCCGTCGCATAGGCGCAAATGTCGATCTTAGCAAGGATTGCTGCGCCAAACGCCTTACCCAAGAAGTTGGCATCGGTGGGTTCAATGACGACCGCAATTCTGACACGCGATTCCGAAACCGTCTTGGTCCGAACGCTCAACCGTTTGCTCCACCGCTCAACACTTCAGCACGGCTGGCCTCGACGTAGGGCGGCGTTTCGGTCAGGTACAGCGACGCTTCCCCGACGTCATCGATCTTGATCTGAAACTCAAACGAAGTCGTGGGCGACTTCCACGTGAGGGTGTACGTCCCGGGGGTGACTTTGCGGGTGATCACGACGTCGAACGCCGCCGGACTGTACTTCCACTCAGTGTTCTCACCCTTCAGGACCAGGTCTTTGATGTCGCGAGGGTTCTCGAACTTTAGGGTCAACGCAACCATGTCCGACTTTGGGGTGCACCCCGCGATGCCCCCGACGAAACACAGTGCAACTGTCATCAGGCTCAAAGTTCGTTTCATCTTGCCAAGTCCCTAGCCTGACAAATGTACCTTAGGAGTCGGCTCGTTCATACTAGGGCATGGCTCGCATCCGACCTGCTCTTTGGCTTGCGCTTGTTTCCGTCCTCGCAGGAGGGTGCTCGAATACCAAGTCGGCACCGATGCCAGCGGCGAAAGGCACGGAAGCAGGCGGCGCGACCACCGGCGCTGACCCCGCACAACCTGGCGCGGGTGCCCAGTCTTCGGGCGCTCCTGGCCAAACGCCCGTCGCATCCAACAACCAGCCCACCTTGCCCGATGGAACAAAAATCCCCCCCATCCCTGGCCGTGGGCCCGGGACCCCAGGCGCGACTACAAAGCGTAACACTTCCGACGCCAAGCCATTCAGGACGCTGACAGTTCGGGGCGTGTGCGATCTATCGGGCCCGGACGCAAAGTGCTGGGACTACACGGGCGCACTCTCGATCGACCTCACTCAGGCGGTGAACGCGGCCATGGCCAAGTCACGATCCGTCAGCCCAAGCATCACTGAGGAAATGCCCAAGGAGTTCAAAAAGCGCTTCATCGTGACCATGATCAAGGGCCGAGGCGCAGGGCGGTTCGTGAACATGATTCAGGCGGGTACCTCACTCGACCGTCGCCCTACGTTCCGAATGGACTCTGAACAGCCCTACGACCGCCAGAACCCCGATAAGCTCTTCACCCTCTACGAGGTGCTCGGAGTCGTCGCCGGACGGTCTCAACGATCAACGTCCCTCTTCGCGTTGGATGTCGAGTTCCTTGAGGGAGTGGCTGAGATACCCGCCACCGCCGGCTCAACTGCAAAGCTCGGTGGCGCAACCGTGACTCTCTCGAGCGTAGAATCGGCCGCGAAAAGTGCACCCACGACGAGCAATGTCAGTAGCGCTTGGAAGCTTGGTTTCAGTCTGTCCGGAGAGGGCGCAAGCGAGACCGGGTTTGACTTGGAGTTGCTCGATGCATCGGGCAACGAGATCCGGTTTGCAGGGGCGAACGGAGCGATTGGAGACACGACTCCCCCCAATCCGGACCAGCTTCGCGAGAATCCGAAATTGCGCGAAAAGGGCATGTTCAACCGGCCCGCAATCCCCGGCTACCAAGACCGACAATTGGGCGATCGCACCGTGTTCATCACCGTGGATCCGAAGAACATCGCCAAACTCCGGCTGAAGCCGTACGTCGGCAAGCGCATCGAAGTGAAGAACATTCCGCTCGACCCGCGCGGCTAGAGCGGCTTGATCATCACCCAGCTCAGATAGTTCGTGACTGGTTGCCAGTCGACTTCTGCGACGATGGTAAATCCCTCGCGCTCGTAAAAGGCGATGAGCCCCGTCGCAGGTTGGGCGGTGTCCAGAGCGAGGTATTGAGCTCCCTGAGCTCTAGCCTCCTCCTCCACGACCCTAAGCATCCTGCTCCCCAAACCCAATCGCTGGTACTCGGGGTCGATGGCAAACTGGCCGAACCAACACGTTGGGGCGGGCGGCTTATACCCGTCGGTCGAATAAGTTCTGCACGGATGCAACGTCACCGTTCCGATGAGACTTCCGTGGCACTCGGCAACCCATGTGGCAACCCCACCTTCAATTCGCTCGCGAGTCACCTCGGACGTCTGGTGCGAAGCCAAGAATCGCAAACCTTCGCGCTCGGCGACCTGCCCGTAGGCGGCATGCAGCACCTCGGTGATCCGCTCCAAATCGTCTGTAGCGGATAGCCCTCGAATAGACACGGGAGCGAGCCGATGGTGCAAAGCGCTGAGATCGTCGAACACAAATCGCTGATCGGGATAGGGGACGCCATCCACCGTGAAAACCCCTTCTCCATAGTCCTGCCCGCCCCAGCCAGAATAGATTGTTCGCGCGCGCGAATTGGCCGAAAACGAGCAGATGACGCAGCCGCGCTCGCCGTCCCGCAGCAGATCCCGCACGAACGCCGCGGTCAGCTGAGCCCCGATTTTTCTCCCTTGCACATCGGGATGCACGTACAGCGCGCCGAGTTCTTGCTGATGCGGCATTTCCGGATAGCCAGTTCGCTTGCGGATCGCGTAACCGACCACCGTTCCCTCCAGCACCGCCACCCATGTTGGGAGCTTGGCGACAGTCGATTCCCAGAGCTGGACCGCACCTGCGGTGGTCATGGCAGAAAGGTATTCGGCGGGCAAAATGTCTGCGTACTGCTGACGCCAAGCGGCCAACTTGACGCGCGCGACGCCCGGTCCGTCACTTGCCTGCCCCCTTCGAATCTCCACGCCCTCACGCATCTCGCAAGTATACGGACTCAGGTAAAAACCCGGGATGCTTGTACCGGCGCTTGCACTCCTGACCGCGGCCCAGCCGCTGACGATCCAACAAGAGATCACGACGCTGCTTGCCGATCCAGCGCTCAAGGGTGCATCCATCTCCGCGCTCGCGGTCGATTCGACGGGTCGCGTGATCTTCGATCGTGACTCGGAACGACGGATGGTCCCGGCCAGTAATCAGAAACTCATTTCATCCCTCTTCGCTCTCAACAAACTTGGGTTTAGCTACACGCCGATGACCCTGTTCTGGCGCGAGGGGGACACGATAATCATCAATGCGCCTGGCGATCCAACCCTGAAGTGGTCTCAACTGCAAGAGGTCGCGACCAAGCTGGGACGGGCCAAATACGTGTATGTCCAGCAGGCGTACAACCCGGGTATTCACGGCGAATGGGAAGTCGGAGATCTGCCAAACCGATACGCCGCTCCTGTGAGCGCATTCACGTTTGACCGCGGGAGCTTCGAGGTTTGGGCCGAGAACGGCAAAATCCGCCCGATGCCCAAGGAGTACGGGCTGAGCATTGGCTACGGCAGCCCAAAAGGTGCGGCCAAAGCGAGCTACAACTACTGGACCGGGAAGCTAACGCTCTCTGGAAAACTCCCCACGGTCCCCACGATGATCGAGGCGTTTGCACTGCGCGATCCCTCCGCCGTGGCATCAAAGCTCTTTGGCGACATTGCGATCGGCTACGCCGTGATCCCCAAACGAAACCCGGACGCCGCCATCATTGGACCCCGGCTGATTGAGACCGTCGAGGACTGTCTCGTCCGGAGCGACAACCTCTATGCGGAAAGTCTGCTGCTCATGGGTGCGGCACCGAACCGGAACAAACAGGTCGAGAACATCTATTCCGATGCAACTCAGCAGGCCGAGCGGTTCCTTTTCGATACGGTCGGTTGGAAAGAACCGCTAGCGAACGTCGTCGATGGCAGCGGACTGGCTCGGCAAAACTTGGTCACGGCGCGGGGGCTGACGAGTCTGCTTCAATGGAGCAAGACACAGCCGTGGTGGATGATGTACAGCGATGCGCTTGCCTCCCCGGGTCGCGGCACCCTTGAGGGCCGCCTCGCGGGATCAAGCTTCCGGGGCAAGACGGGAACCCTCACCGGAGTAGTCTCGCTCTCCGGATTCATCAAGAACGTGTCTGGCGAAGAGATCATCGTCAGCATGATCGTGAACAACGCGCCCGCAAACTCGCAAAAAGTCCGTTCTATTCTGGACTCCGTGGTTGTAAAGTTGGAGCAAGGTTCTCTCTATGGCACGGCTTTTGACGTTGGCACGCAACATGGCGCAATCAGTGCACGCAACATTCCCAACGCGAGCGTTGTATCTCCTGCTCGGAATTGGGTTCGTTGACCTCGTCGCAACCGCGGTTCTTCACCAGCAGGGCCAGATCGTCGAACTGAATCCGATCATGCGGCCGGTCATTGAAACTAGCGAGTGGCTCTTTGCTTTCGTCAAGGGCGCAACGCTCGTCATCGCTTGGCTTTTCCTCGCCAAATACGGACACGCGCACAAGGAGTTCTGCCGCCGAGCCTGCCTCATCGGCAGTGCTGCCTACATTCTCATTTGGTGCTCTTGGTTCTTCGCGGCTGCCTAATTCGGTACCCGAATCCATCCAAAATACAGGCATCGGAACTCGTTCCGATGCCTGTATTATTTCGAGCCCGGTTGGAACGGATTTCGATCATAAGTCGTTTTTTGTAATGTCACTTGATAGTGAGACACTAAAGCCATGAGATTTGACAAACTGACTCTGAAGGCACAAGACGCCCTAAAAGCGGCTCAATCGATTGCGGAGCTCAAGCAGCACGCAACGATTGACGTGGAGCATATGCTCTTTGGCCTTCTGGAACTTGATGGTGGGATTGCGAAATCGCTCTTTGACAAGGTCGGTGCCAATTCTGCAACCGCGCTGCACGAGTTGTTTGCTGAGCTGGACCGCCAACCAAAGGTCCAAGGCGGCGCGTCCGGCTTTGGCGGCAACATGTCCGGTCGGCTTCAAACGGTTTTCAACGACGCGTTTCGAATCGCCGACACCATGGACGACGACTTCGTCTCGTCGGAGCACGTCCTGCTCGCAATCTCTGAGGAGAAGGGCCGTGCGGGGACGATCATGCGCAGTTTGAGCGCGACGCGCGAAGCACTAGCAGCCGCGATGGAGCAAATCCGGGGGGGCAAGAAAGTCACCGACGCCAGCGCCGAGGACCGCTACCAGGCGCTCGAGAAGTACGGGATCGACCTCACCGCCCGAGCACGTGCAGGCAAACTGGACCCCGTGATCGGCCGGGACGATGAGATCCGCCGCGTGATTCAGGTCCTCAGCCGCCGCACGAAGAACAATCCGGTGCTCATCGGCGAGCCGGGAGTCGGCAAAACCGCCATCGTCGAAGGTCTCGCGCAACGTATCGTGAACGGTGACGTCCCTGAGAGTCTTCGCGAAAAGAGCGTGATCGCCCTCGACCTCGGGGCAATGGTCGCTGGAGCAAAGTACCGCGGCGAGTTCGAGGATCGCCTGAAGTCGGTGCTTGACGAGATCAAGCAGTCCGACGGTCGAATCATCCTCTTCATCGATGAGCTTCACACGCTCGTCGGCGCGGGCAAGGCAGAAGGCTCGCTGGACGCGGCGAACATGCTCAAGCCGATGCTGGCACGGGGCGAACTCCGTTGCGTGGGCGCGACGACCCTGAACGAATACCGACTCCATGTGGAGAAGGACGCTGCCCTGGAGCGCCGATTCCAAACCGTCCTCGCCGATGAGCCTACGGTCGAAGAGACGATTTCGATCTTACGCGGGCTGAAGGGCCGCTACGAGATCCACCACGGCGTGCGGATTACCGACTCGGCGCTCGTCGCCGCGGCGACGTTGAGCCACCGTTACATCTCGGACCGGTTCTTGCCCGACAAGGCGATCGACCTCATCGACGAATCGGCGAGCAAGCTGAAGATGGAGATCGACAGCGTTCCCGGCGAGATCGACGTCGTCCGGCGCCAGATCATGCAGCTCAAAATCGACGAGGCGAGCTTGGTGAAGGAGCCCGATAAGGCCAGCCAGGAGCGCCTTGATGTGACGCGCCGCAAAATTTCCGAGTTAACCGATCAAGAAAACGAACTCAGCGGACGGTGGCAAGTCGAGAAAAGCAAGATTGAATCGCTCCGGACGCTCAAGCAGCAATTGGACGAACTGACGGTTCAGCTTGAAGCTGCCAACCGCGATTACGACTATGCGCGTGCGGCAGAGATCAAGAATGGCCGTCTGCCCGAGATTCAAGCGAAGCTTGATGAAGAGACTCGGACGTTGGAGGCGCTCCAATCCGAAGACAAGATGCTGAAGGAAGAGGTCGACAGCGAGGACGTCGCCGAGATCGTCAGCAAGTGGACCGGCATCCCCGTGAGCAAGCTCCTGCAAGGCGAGATGGCCAAGCTGCTGACGCTGGAATCGCACCTCGAAAAACGCGTTGTCGGCCAAGGCACTGCGCTCCGAGTCATCAGCGACGCGATTCGTCGCTCCCGGGCGGGTATTGCCGACCCAAACCGGCCGATCGGTTCGTTCCTGTTCCTTGGACCCACGGGCGTCGGCAAGACCGAAACCGCACGCGCCCTCGCTGAGTTCATGTTCGACGATGAGCGCGCCTTGGTGCGCATCGACATGAGCGAGTACTCGGAGAGGCATACGGTGGCGCGATTGCTCGGTGCACCTCCAGGGTACGTAGGGTACGACGAGGGCGGACAGCTGACCGAGGCGGTCCGGCGTCGACCTTACAGCGTCATCCTCCTCGATGAAGTCGAGAAGGCGCACCCAGAGGTCTTCAACGTCCTCCTGCAGCTCTTGGACGATGGACGGCTGACCGACGGTCAGGGGCGCACGGTCGATTTCCGCAACACGGTAATCATCATGACGAGCAATCTAGGGAGTCACCACTATGGCGACCCGATGACGAATCCTGATAGCTTCGAAGAGATTGCAGAGCGGGTGATCGCCGAAGCAAGGACGTTCTTCCGGCCAGAGTTCGTGAACCGGCTTGACGACATGATCGTTTTCCGACCGCTGGGGATGGGCGAGATTCGACGCATCGTCGAGATTCAGCTAGCCCTGCTTTCGGACAGGCTCGCGGAGCGCAAGATCACTCTGACGCTCACCGATGCGGCAGCACTTCACTTGGCAAGCAGCGGGTTTGACCCGGTGTACGGCGCGCGCCCGCTCAAGCGGCAGATTCAGCAGTCGATCCTGAATCCGCTTGCAACCAAGTTGCTCGCGGGCGAGATCACGGACGGCGCGAGCATTGCGGTGGACTGGGCCCAGGGGCAGTTCCAATTCACCGCGGTGCCCGACACCGAGGTCAGCCTTTCGTAAAGGTGTTGACGACCTTGCCCGCTTTGTCTAGTTCAACCCACTCGGTCATCCGGGTCGCGTTGAACGGACTTCGCACGCCATTGATCTCGTAAGTCACGTCGATCTTCTCGAGGTCACCGGCGGCTATGTCTCCTGGGATGGCGGCTTCGGGGGTGTAAATCAGCTTGAACTTGCCCGTCTTCGACATCTTGATGTCGATCCCACCATCGTTTCCGGAACCGCCGGAAACGAGCAGCCCACTGATCTGCTTGGAGTCCGCGTCGATGTCGATCCCACCGCGCATCGCATAGATCAACCCTGAAGTCGTAGTCGCGCCGCTTTGGATCCTCACCGCATCCTTCCCTTCGCCAAGGACGAGGAGACCACTGTTCTGGAGAACACGGGTCTGGTTTGAGAAAATGCTGCCCGCAGTGGCCACTCCGTACGAGCCGCTCGCCGACTCGGAGTACTTGTCCACGACGACAATCTTCACCCCGAGATTCTGAAGCGCCCCTGCATTGGTGACCTTGCCGTTCACATAGATGATGTTTCTTGAAGGGTTGGTACTCGTGGGCTTCAGTTTCAGGATGTCCCCGGAATTGATCGTGAGGTCGCCTTCGATGTAAGACGGTGCCTCAATCACCTTGTTGCCACTCGCATCCGGCGTCATCGAGGAGGTGCTCACGCTGGTTGGGGTGACCTTCACGGAAGCGGTGGTTCTCCACCGGGTCTGCCAAGTGGACACGACTCCGGAGTCCGCGAACGCGATGCGCGAACCCGAATAGAGGATGGTGTTGTCGGGCATCGACGCCGCCGCTGAATCGGTCGTGTAGTTCTTCTCTCCGTTGCCATTGCCGAGGCCGTTCGAGCTGACAGTGAAATCGTACGCATCTCTGGCGACTGCGATTTGTCCCTGCACTTTCAGGACGGCCGCAGATCCAAACGTCTCCTTGGCCGAGCCGTGCGGATCCCATTTCATTCCATCGTTCGCCAAAAGGTGGGCCTGACCACCGGGGGCACCGACTTCCATTCCCGCCGAATTCTGTATATTGAGCTGTCCATTCGTGGACATGGCCGCCTTCGGATAGTAGATTTGAGCTGGCGCATCGCCAATTTTTGTAGTGGTCGTGATCTTCTTCAGATTGAAGTCAACTTGCCCCGTAAACTTCGTGCGAACCTTGCTTGCGATTCCGGTTACCGACGTACCCAAACCTTCTATCTCAAACTTGTAGGTGACGCGACGGACGCGGCCGTCGTAGTTCACGTCCTCGGTACTGTTGCTCCAGTTCACGACGCGCGCCGAGTACGTGCCTGCGCTGTGCCCCGCCACTTGGTTGTGGTCGAGCTCAACTGAGTCCAGCGTGAACGGAAAGTCGCCGGAGGTCTGCATTTGTCGCCGAATTCGGTTGTACAGGTCCTGAACTCCTGCTTCGGCTAGTGCAGTCGCCTGGTACTTTTCCGCAGAGCGGTTGGAATTCTGGTACGCCGACATCGTGAGCGTCATTGCTCCCACGCCGACGGCTAAGACCCCAAGCACGACCACGACGAGGACGGTGCTACCGAACCCTCGCTGACGTCGACTTCTAGTTACGTACTGTTTCATCGGTTCTTCAACTCCGCGCTCATCTGCAATTTCACTGAATGGCTTCTGTCTTTGTAGCTGGTGGTCCTGTGCACGGCCTTGGTTCCGATCTCTAGCCGGACCATGGTTGCCGCCGAGGCACCGTTCGGGAGGGTGCTCGTGCCGGGATCGACGTCGTAGACCACATCAATCGGAATTCCCCAACGCGGCGGTCTTTCGAACTCCACCGAGCTATCGGCAAACCTCGCCATCGCCGTGCCATTCCAGTCCTTGGAACCCATATAGATCTTCTGGTTCGTCGTACCAACCGGACGGCCGCTTAGACCCCACGAGGTCTGCGAGTCGTTGCCCATGAAACTTTCTGTCGCTTGGTAGGCGATCTGGAAGTCTGAGATCGAGCGCAAAACTGTCCGGTCGGTCACCATGTCACCTTCGGCGCCATTGCGAACGCGCGCAGTCGACCTGACCACCGGCCCCGAGCCATCGTCCGACGGAGTCCATACGTACGCCACCACGTCGTAGTCGGTGAGCGACATGGTTCCGTCGGTTTCGAACCGGGGGACCTGCACGACAATGGAGCGATTGGTGTTGCTCGTCGCAACCGGATCGCCCGTCGCCGGGTAACGGCTCAGGATCCGCGACCCAATCCTAATGTCCGAAATCAGTGCCGCCATGCCGGTTCGCACCTGAATGGCGGACTGCGCTTCGTTCTCCACTTTGACCGCCATTCGCGACGTCTGTAGCGTCGCCGCGAACAGTGTGCCGAGGAGCAAGACCATGATCATCATCGCCACCAGGATCTCAATCAGCGTGAATGCTCGTTGTTTGCTACGCACTAGCCCCACATTCCTCCATAGTCAATCGGAAGCTCCAAGCTCGGGCCGCCTCCGGTGGATCCGCCGGAATCGCCTCCAGAATTGCCCCCCGAGTCGCCTCCGCCCGAATCGCCTCCGCCCGTGTTGCCGCCCGAACTATCGTCGTCGTCGGTGGGGGGAGGAGGAGGAGGTTCGACCCATCCTGTGCTGCCGCCAGAACTACTGCCGCCGGAACTACCCGGGTCAGAAACGATAATGGGCGGAAGTGGGTCAGGCGGGGGCGGTGGCGGGACAAAGACATCGTTCTCGGTATCGCCGATGGATGCGCCGTTCAGCTCGTATCGATCGGCCACCATGCTGGAGATCTCAACGGCCAACGGCTTCGACGTCGACGCGCTCGCACTGCGCCACTGAACTCGGACGGTCAGCTGCTGGAGTCCAGGTTGTCCGGCGACCTCTTTGATGCTATAGGAGCCCGCCAACCGCAGATTGTTCAGTTCGGGAAACTGCTCGGCTATGCGCGCATCGATTGCGAAAGACTGGTCGTTGATGAGCTCGCGCGCCCCGTTGGTGGTCGAGCAGAGCTCTTCCATCTTCTGGTTGGCAATCCACATCGCGGCGGTGCGGGCATCGGTACGGCTGTTGATTTTCATCGACGCACCCATGATCCCAAACATTGCGCCGCACAGAATCACCACGCAGAACATCCCGATCATCACTTCGATGAGCGTCATTCCGCGGAGCAGTTTGCACCGTTGACTCAGATACCGCTTCGAGTTCATTTCCCCTCCATTTCTAGCCCTGGACGCACGCTGCGCCGGCTGCTGTCGATCGTCATCGAGAACATCTAAGAATCTCATTCCACAGTTCGCCCCCGAAATTTGGCCCAGATTTGCACTTAAGGGAATCTTGCGGGGGTGTGCCCACGTTCTTATGGCATCGCGATGTCTCGTGCGGATCGCTTGTGTCCAAGGCCTGCGAACTGGCTAAACTGGAACATTCCCAAACGGGCCATTAATCGAGGAGATCTGTTCCATTGAAAAGCCGACTCTCATTGCTTGCCTTAGTCGCTGCCTTGACCATCGCGGTCGAGCCGGCATTCGCCCAGACCGCGCCCGCTGCTGGCGCAAAGCCACCCGCCGATGCGAAGGCTCCCGAGGCCAAGAAGCCTGAGGAGAAAAAGCCCGACGAGAAGAAGAAGGACCCGAAGACCGCCGAGTACGAGAAGGCGATCAAGGATTTGCCGAAGTACGACGGTGCGTTCGCCCTCTACGTCAAAAAGAAGGACATCCTTCTGGAGATCCCCGAATCGGCGCTGAACAAAAACATCTACTTCCAGGCTTCGTTCAACACGGGCGGAAGCACGGCGGCGCAGTTCGGTCTGCCCATCAACGACATTGATGTCTTCCAGTTTCGAAAGTTTGGCGACGACCGAATTCACTTGGTCCGCCCGAACACCAAGTTCCGGTGGTCCGACTCCTCGCCCTGGGCGAACGCGAGCAAGAACGCATTTCCCGAGGCCATCGTAGCCGAGCTGCGCATCGAGCAGACGGACCCCGAAGCCAAGCGCATGCTGGTGAACGCGTCCTCGCTATTCACTGGGGACCTGGTGCGATTGGGTGAGATGATGCAGATGGCGCTCGGGTCGCCGTTCGCGCTCGACCGTGAGAAGACCGGCATCGATAAGATCGTGGCCGACAAGGATGCGACTAGCGTCCGAATGGCCCAGCACTACATCGGTGCACGAGGCGGCGGAGGAGGAGGCATCTTCGAGCTGCTCGCGATGCTCGGTATGGGGGGCAATAACCTTGAGGAGAGCCGAAGCGCACCCATCAAGGTGACCTTCACGATGTACTGGCCTAAAGACACCGGTTACCAGCCGCGCATCTCGGATCCGCGCATCGGTTACTTCACCACGAACTTCCGAGACCTTGATCGCAAGTACGTATCCGACGACCAGGATACGCGATACATCACGCGATGGAACTTTGGCGGAAAGAAGAACCCTTCGGAGAAGCTCAGCGAGCCCAATCGCCCGATGGTCTGGGTCATCGACAGCACCGTCCCCGCGGAGTATCGCGACGCCGCCAAGCAGGGCATCCTCTCTTGGAACGGGCCGCTGGAAAAGCTCGGTTACAAGAATGCGATTCAGGTCATCGACGCTCCGGCAGACGAGAACTACGACCACGCAGACGGCCGATTCAACGTCTACCGCTGGACGATCACCAACGGATTCGATGGCGCGATCGCGCTCTTCCGCTCCGACCCATTCACGAGCGAGATTCGCAACGCGTCCATCAACTTCGACGCATCGTTCGTCATCTTCGGCACTAACGAGTACGACCGGGACTTCATTCCCGCGGGTCGCGCACGCCAGTTGGCTCGGTACATGGTCAACGACTGCGGCACTGCCGCCCACGATCACGCTCCGATCTCGGGTACCGATGCCTTCAACTACATGTTCAAGCTGAAGAACCCAGCTGAGGATCTCTTCCGCAAAGCTGCCGCCAAGTTCGGTTGGGATCAATTCGGTTGCAACTACGGTTCAGAAGCGGGCAGGCGGGTCAGCTACGACCTCGCCGCGCTGGATGCCTCGGCTGGCGGCAAGATCGCCAAGGACGAGTACATCAAGCAGTTCGTCACCAACGTAACCGCCCATGAGATGGGCCACTGTTTGGGTCTTCGACACAACTTCGTGGCCTCGACCAATCTCGCCGCCGCAGACCTGACCGATGATCAGCTGGTGCGCTCACAAGGCGTAGCCGCGTCGCTCATGGACTACACACCGGTGAACAACCAGGCGCTGCTCCGTGGTTCCGGCATCTTCTACGACGAAGGGCCTGGCATCTACGACTACCTAGCCATCGAGTATGGTTACCGCGA
The DNA here is from genome assembly GCA_016788115.1 of Chthonomonas sp. Lineage (NCBI taxonomy): Bacteria > Bacillati > Armatimonadota > Chthonomonadia > Chthonomonadales > Chthonomonadaceae > Chthonomonas > Chthonomonas sp. Next base: position 18,664 of record JAEURR010000007.1, read on the forward strand.
CATCATGGCCAGTTCGCCTGAGTCGGAATTGCCCCAGTTGAAGCGACTGGCGAGCAACGCCGCCAAGCGCGGCCTTGAGTTCATGTCCGATGAAGACGCGGACGGTCCAGACCCGTTCGTTCGACGTTGGGACCTTGGTCGAGACCCGGTGGCCTATTCCGCATCCGAGTTCCAAATCGCCAAGAACCTCCGACGCTACGCCCTCACCAAACTGCCCAAGCCAGGTGAGAGTCTCGATCTTCGCAACCGGCTCTTGATCAGTTCGGTCACCCGGACGTTCCGCTCGGCGGCCGCATTGACCCCGTTCATCGGAGGTGTTCAGGCGAGTCGCGCGTTCTCCACGGACCCCATCGGTCGCAACACCTTGCGTCCCGTGGACGCAAATCTGCAGCGCTCCGCGATGCAAACGATCCTGCGCGAGGCGCTCTCTATGAAGTCGATTGACGTACCTGAAGCGGTTCTACAATCGATGAATCTGAGCTACGAGACGGGAGCGGGTCACTCGAATACAATGCCGCTTCGAAGCATGATCTCAGGTCAGCTCATCGGTCTCGCCGGCGGACTAATGTCCAACGGCACCGCCGAGATGATCTTGGAGAATGAGTTCAAAACGCGATCGACCGCCCCATACACGCTGCAAGAGCACTACGGCCAGATCTTGGCCAAGGTGTTTGAGGAAGTGGGCACCAACGTTGAGATTCAGCCGGTGCGACGCGACTTACAAGAGTTCGTCGTCCAGGCCCTGCTCGACCAGGCAGTCAACGATAATCTGTCGTCCGATCTGCGCAACATCGCTGCGACTTCGGTCACGCGACTGCGCGATCGATTCAATGCCGCGGCGACCGCTCGCAAGCAAGACGATGCGACACGAACGCATCTCCGCGCTCTGGCCGATCTAATCGTTCGGTACCAGAACCGCGTCCGCGTCGAGGGTAACTTCGGCGCCGGTGGTGGCGGCGGTTTCGACCTGAACTCGCTGTTCGGTCGCCCGTAAGGACGTCTCGCTCAATCAACGCGGGGAGCTTGCCATCGGCGAGCTCCCCGCGTCTTTGATCGGCCGGGAGTCGAACGCCCGGGTACGATCAACCGTACATCAAGATGGTGACCCACCAGCAGTCCGCCGAAGCTTTGCGCGAAGAGCTCCAGGTCTGGATCGACCGAGAAGTCGAACGACTTGGGACCTCTGAGGCGGTCGATATGGGCCACCGGGTGGAGTTCCATTGGCCACCGCGCCCCGTGAGCCTGGATTACCATGTGCACGGCGACCAATTCGTCGATGCGGTGATCGCGGACTTTGACGGCGAGCCATTCACAGTTCGGTTTGCGCACACCAGCCAGGGCGTCTTCGGTCGCGTCGAGCGACTTTGGCACGAGGCGAAGGGCGAAAGCCGGGCGGCGGTGCTCACGAGTCTGAGAAACGCGGCACAGCCGCTCTTCTCCCGCCAGCGCCAAATCGCCACTCTGCTCGGTATGCCTGGACGATACTGCGGGTCGATAAGCGAACTGAAACCGCTCGACCTAATCAAACTCCTCTTCGCCGCCAACCGAGACATTGGCCGCGAAGCTGCGGTCGTCATCGAGACCCACGCCAGCACCCACCTTTTCGGTTCCTGCCTGATAGAGATTCTCAAGAACCGAACGCACCCCTATCGTCGCGCGGCCCACTGGCAAGTGCTCGACTTGTTCGAGGACCTCCCCAGTTTCTGCGGCACGGTCGACGTTCAACGTGAAGCCGTCTTGGCCGTGCGGAATTTGATCCTGGATGCCACCGACGACATTTGCCGCTCCATCTACAAAGCAGGCGTCGTCTTGGGCGGCCATATCTGTACCGAGGACGCAGCAGCAGCCCTGTTGGAGTGTTTTGACTCTTCCGACCGGATCGGACGCCGCGCCGCCTATCATGCCAGCTTCCATCTGGCGGAATGGCTCCCCGCCTGGCGCGACAGAATCGTCACTAAGCTACAGCTTGCAGCCGAATCGGACCCCGAGCCCACCTTGGCGATCTACTGTCGGCATATGGCCCGGGACGTCGCGAATGAAGATATCGATCATGTAGCAGACCCCGTCTTCGAAGACGAGCGATCCGCGATCGACTAGAGCCCTGGCAAAGCAGGCGGTTCGTTGGGCTTTGGCGCGGGGAGCTCGCCCGGATGACTCTTCCCTACGCTCAGTTGCAGGATCGGCAAGTCATCAAGTGCCTGCATGTTGAACTGGTGCAGGAACTGCTGCGTGGTTCCGTACAGCACCGGCCGACCGGGACTTTGCCTACGCCCCACTTCTCGGACGAGCCTCCGCTCCAGGAGCTGTCTCAACCCGTAGTCGCTGTGGAGGCCGCGGACCGCCTCGATCTCGGCCAAAGTGATCGGCTGCTGATAGGCCACGATCGCGAGCACCTCCATGATGCTCCTGGAGAGCCGCTGTTTCTGCGGCTTGAGGTACGTCGCGACGAGTTCTGCGAACTCGGGCTTGGTGCAAAGCTGAAATCCACCCGCGATCTGGACGACCTGCAGTGAACCAGAGGATCGAAGCCGCGCACTGAGCTGATCGACCGCCTCCCGCACTTGCGGCTCAGCCGCGCCGATCGCCTCGCACAGCGCGCTCAGGCTTGCGGGCTTGTCCGAGACGAAGAGGATCGCCTCAACCTTCTCCACCAAGTTCAGGAGGGCAACTCCCCGGCCGCGAACAGCACGTCCTCGCCCAGCAGTTGGACTCGCGCCTGGCCCAGACGAATCAGCTCAAGCAGCGCCAAGAACCACCACACGGCCTCGGTCCGGGTGAACTCGCCGACGACGATCTCGTCCAGAGGCCTGAACTCCTTGGGGAGGACCTTGGCCACCTCGACCATTTGCTGGGCAAGCGACCGCCGAGGCTTGTTGAGGATCTCCGGGCGCTCGGGGACCGCGCGCTTAAGCAGCCGCTCAAGCGCGCGCGACAGATCGCCTGCCGTGACCGCACCCATTTCGTACGGGACCTCGTAGAGCGTTTCATCGCCGCCCGTGCGGAAGAACCGCTGCTCGCGATCCTGATACCAGAGGCTCAGGCACTCGACTGCGTCTGCATATTCATGCACGCTTGCTTCGTATTCGAAGTCCGATCCCTCTTCCAGATCCTCAGTGGCCAAAGTTGGCACCGGGATCAGTCGCCACGCCTTCCGCTCCACCAGGAAGCTCAGAGCGACGAGCGCAGACCCCGCCTCCTCCAAATCTTGATCGTGATCGGCCCGACCCAGGAGGTAAGAGAAGTACGCCTCACATATCGGGAGTAGCGGGACACCCAGCAGGTCCACCCGCTGGTTCCGCACGCTATTCAGCAGCATGCCCAGCGACCCGGAAAACGCTTCGCACTCGACCGTTATCGGCGGCTCGGAAGCAAATCCCAGCCGAGTCAGCTTTTGGATGTGGGTGGATTCAGAACTCACGTTGTTCTGTAAAGACGATCCGCACGGGCCTTGTAGCGCGGGAAAATTGCGCCCGATGTGCACGTTAGAGTGTATAGGTTTCAGTATCTATTCATGCAGCTTGCTGGACAAGCGACATGTTAGCTCGTTGTTTCATGACGCTAGATCTGAGCGCTCTGCGCCCTTGCAAGACTTGTACTTTGAGATGTGCATCCACACGACTAAGTGCAAGTTATTATCCAAAATTACGCCTGTGCTGCATCGACGCAGACAAAAAAGAAAGCTGATCCGAAATCGGACCAGCTCTTGAAAGGAACAAACTTTTGGAGGCGCCGAGCGGATTCGAACCGCTGGATAAAGGTTTTGCAGACCTTCCCCTTAACCACTTGGGTACGGCGCCAGGAGCCCAGTTATACCGCATTGGGTCGGGTATCGTCAGGGCACGCACATGTCTAAAGCTGAAGTCTGGCTAGCATTCCTCACCGAACGGCAGTTCTCACCCGAGAGCCTGCCGGGTGGCGAGATTCGGTTCACCGTCGATGAGAATGTCTTCGTCTTACACCCGGAGCCAGACGATGCGAGCTACTTCAAGCTGAGCTTTTACCACGTGTGGGACAAGGACCAGCCTGCGGCGTCGCACGAGCTCCTAGAGGAGCTCAACATGAAGGTCAAATGCGTGAAGCTATGGGTGCAAGCGGACGTGCTGTGCGTCACGTGCGAAGCATTTTATGCAGATGCGACGCAAGCGACGGCGATGTTCGACCGGTACATGACCCAGATCTACGGGGCAGTACAGGTCATCCAAGCTGGCCACTTTCCCGACTAGTGCTCGTGATCGTGCTCGTCCTCAGGCGCGATGCCGCCGGAGCGTGGAGCCGGCTCAGCCGGTAGGGGCCACTTCTCTGGCCTCCACAGCTTCTCGGGGGCACAAGCCACGTTGTAAGCCAGCAGAGCCGTATTCACCGACATCTGCCTCAATCCGGGAAGGAATGCGTTCGTATAGCGGTCGTTAGCCGTGTGCCAGATGAACCGGTACGTCTGTGGACCAGTCTTGCCCCACGCGAACGCGGGGATCCCCTGGGCCAAGTAGGAAGCGTGGTCACTTCCCCCGCCTCGCATCCACTGACCGCCCGCGTCGCTCACCACAATGGGCTGCTCCGGAAACGCCTTGGCGTAGTCCGACAGGGCGCGCTCGATGATGGGCCTCCAAGCAGGCATCACGCTGAGCGAGGACTGGTAGTTCGAACCCGAATCCTCGTTGAAGACGGCCACAAGCTTCTGCCGATCCCACTTCTTTGCATCGGCGGCGCTGCCATACAGGCCCTGCTCTTCCCCGCTCCAGAGGATGATCCGCATCGACCGGACGGGCTTCGCTTTGGCCATCGCGATCAGGCGCGCAGCCTCCAGGCTCACGCTCGAGCCGGTTCCATTGTCGCTGGTCCCCTGCGATCCCGGGCCGTCCCAGCTGTCGAAGTGCCCCCCAAACATCACCCATTCGTCCGCCTTCGAACTGCCGGGCCAATCGGCCACCAGATTGTACTGGGGCACGGGCTTGGTCCCAATGTACTGATCGAGGTTGAACTCGAGCTCCACCGGACGGCCGGCCTCGGTCATGCGTCGGATCCACCGGAAGTCTCCGAATCGGATGTTGACGCGCGTGTCCTTCGGGGCGTTGCCAGCGACCAATGGTGCCCACGAACCACTCGTGTGCACCCAGTTCTGTTTGTCCGCCCCGCCGAAGACCTTGCCAGCAATGCCGAGCTTGTCCAGTGCCGCTTCGACGTCCTCAAGCGCAGCGAGCGCAGGGTTCTTGGTGCGAAGCTCTGGCGTCAGCGGTACCAGCGGCCGGGAGCCGCGCATCGTCGCCGCCGTCTCCATGAGAATCCACTTCCCCTTCAGCTGGTCCTTGCGGAGCTCAAACTCGGCCATGGACTTCGGTTGGATGGCCGTCAGGGCTTTGCGCGGGCCGTCAGTGCCGGGCATCCAGGCGGCGCTGCTGAACATGAGGTCCCACCGCACCGGTTGGTTCATTCGGCCAAACGAAGACGGTCCGCGGTCGAAGCCAAAAGGGACCTCCCCCCACTTCTCCAGGCGCACGTTTTGCCAACCCCAGCTGCGCAGCTTCTGCATCGCCCATTGCTGACCGCGGGCCAGGTTTTTCGAGCCAGTGAGGCGCGGGCCAATGTCGTAGGAGAGCTCCTTCAGAAGGACGGCCGCTTGGTTACGATCCATCCCCTCGCTGAGAATGACCTTGATGGTCCCCGGATCTCCCTGAGCCCACACTTGGGCCGCGCACAGGAGTGCACAAGACGAAAGCCAGCGTCGAAGCCTCATCCCGCTACTTTACATCAAAGTACGGGGTCGCCCGACTTCTCGTACGAATCCGAAAGCAACAGGTAGTCGAAGAAGTCGACTTCGCCGTCCCGGTTCAGGTCAGCTCCCGCGATGTAGCCTGGGCCACCCGAGCTGGTTTCGTACGCCCCGCTCAAGATCAGGTAGTCGAAGAAGTCGACGTTGTCGTCCCCATTGCAGTCGCCGTTTGTAAGATCGATCGTGCCTAGGTTGACCGAACCAGCAGACGTTGAGTAGGCAACGTTCTTCCGGAGCCAGGTGTCCACCTTCACCGAGAACGTGCTTGGACCACCGGGAGCGCCGGGGGTAATGTCCTTCACGACAAAGCTGCCGTCCGCCTGGACGGTTGCCACGGCATCATGCACGGTGAAGAACCGCTTGAGGGTCACCGTCACCGTCTTGGGGGCCGTGCCGGGAGCGATCGGGCCGAAGTTCAGCTTGCCTGAAACGGTCCGTCCTGAGGTATCGACAAAGAGCCCGATCGCCGGATGATAGATGCCGTCTGCCGAAGACGACCGGTCCAGATCGACTCGCTCCGAATAGGTGAAGGGGCCACCCGCAGTGTTGGTCAGGTCCTGGAAGATGTAATCTGGCGCGTTCACGCTCAGCCCCGAGCTGGCCTTGCTCGAATCGATCCACGCCCACTTGCTGCTCTTCGAGGGATTCGTGCCCGGATACACCGGATCACCCGGCGATCTCATGGGAACGAGTGCAAGCTGGAAACTCTCGGTCGTCAGCGGAACAACCGTGCTAGAACTGACCGTCGTTGCGACGGACAGTTCCACTGCGCCACCGACTCCAGGAAGCGCCCAGCCTTGACTGACTTGCGAAAGGTCAATGACGCCCGAAATGAACCCCGCGGTGAGGTTACGGTAGACCAATGCGATCGACGTCAGGGGTTGCGAAGCAAACGGACCGGCTGAGCTGGTCCCAGCACCCAGATAGGTTGTGACGGTGACCACCAGGTCCTTCATCCCGGACGCCGTCGGAGTTCCGGCAGGATTCCATAACCCAAAGAAGGAGGCGGCAGAGGCGACCTTGAACTGCGTACCCGATGCCAGGGTCATATCGTCGGCATAGCGGTACGCACGGTAGGTGTCGGCCTCCAGGTCGGCAGGGACCGACCCGCCATAAACCGATGAAAAGAGAGCCGATGGGTTGGGCAAACTGCCAAGATTCGCGTGCGTCGCATCGTACGCGGCAGCAAAGGTGACGGCGTCACGTTGGCCCTGCGCAGCGGCGGGCATGGGATTCCAGCCACCGACCGGGTTCCCGTTCAAATCCAGCACCGCGTAGGCATCTGGCGTAATTGACCGGAAGCTCTTGTCGCTCGCGGCAGCATAGGCGCTACAAAGCACCGCCAGCAATGCGATCCCGTATTTCACTCTCATTTTGACTTCGACTCCCCTCTGCCGTCTGGCAAGGCATGACAAATCGCCCCGCACAGCGTTACTTACTCTATCACGAAAAAGCCCTGGGAACAAGAAAGAAACCCCGCGGCGGCCAACGCCGCGGGGCATTCCAGTACGAACCAAGTATCTTTACGGAAGCTCGGGATCGTCTTCCAACTCGTAGCTGTCGTTCAGCAACAGGAAGTCGAAGAAGTCGATCGTCCCGTCGCGGGTGAAGTCAGCCGTGAAGTTGTCAATGTAGGCGGCATCCGGGAACGCCGACTCGTACCCTGCCGAGACGATCAGATAGTCGAAGAAGTCGACCGTCGTGTCGTCGTTGGCTTCGCCGTTCGGAAGGACCAGGTTCGCATTCGTCACGCTGCCGGCGGTAGTATTCACCGTCAGGTTGCGTCGAAGGAAGCCTGGAACTTTGACCGAGAGGTTGCGAACGCCGCCTGCTCCAGTCTGTGTCTTGTCAACGAGGTAGTACTTGTAGGTATCGCCCGAGACGTGGACAAGAGGCACGGCGCGATCATCCGCCTTCGCGTCGAACTGGATGACTGCAGCGGGCTCAGGGATGAGCGCTACCGAAGGATCAACCATGCCGGTCAGCTTCACCGTGCCCGAGATCACACGTGCATTGGTGTCTGCCCAAAAGCTCATCGCATGGTGAAGTTGGGTCCCAGCACGGACTCCCGGATTCGAGAGAATGAGGCTCGCATCGTTCGGAACGAGTTCAGACCAAGAGTTATCGCCCAAGGCGTCCGTCGTAAAGAAGTCGTCGTGCTGGTAGTCCGAGTCGTTCACGAAGTTGGCACCGACTCCGTCCCAAGTCGCATCCACAACGTCTTCCCACGCGTCATTGTCGCTGCCCGCGGGGTTGGTACCAACCGGCAGATCACCGGTGGTGCTCCAGTTCAGCTGGTAGCCGACCGCGATGCCTGCGGTGGATGACACTTCACGGAAGTTCGTGCGGCTCGCGCCCGATCCATCGTAAGTGAGGAAGGTGAGCGACATACCGCCGCCCGTGTCCGGCATGTTGAACTGCAAGCTCGACGTCGTGAGGTTGCTGCTCAGAGCGTATCCTCCAGCTGCAAGACCGTCGTAGAAGAGCGCGACGCTTTCATTCGTTGAGAGCGAGTTCGGGCCTACTCCCGTGATGTCCACGACATTCTCCGAAGAGATGACGATGGCCAGATTGTTCGAGTCGCCTGAGCCTGGAGCCCAGCGGGCTGCGAGCCAAAGAGCGCGAACCGGTTGACCGGCCGCCGCGGCTGGCAATCGCATGTCGTCCATCGAGAAGGCGTTCTGATAGCCCGTGAACAACGTCAGAGGCACGTTCGTCGGCCAGCCCGATGGAGCGACGCCACCCGGGGCGTACTTGTACGTCGGGAACGGATTTGTCGTCAACGTGTTGGCGTTGACTCCTGCGCCGTTGTACAGGTCCACGAAGACTGGCGCATCACGCCAGAATCCCTGATTGGCCAGTTCCTGGGCTGCGCCAGAAATCCGACCATGCTTGTACGCGGCGACAGCAGAGGCTTGGCGCGGAGTGAGCTTGGACGAGTCCACTTCCGTCCGCACAGGGCGGGCGAATGCAGAAACGCCGAAGAGAGCGAGTGCAGTGAGGGCGAACCCTCGAGTAAGCGTATTTGTGTTGTTCAAAACAAAGTCCTCCAAATTTCTTTGCGGGACCCGTTCTGTAATCGACGTTCTGAAGCAATAGAAGAAAAAGCAGTCTGTGACTGTGGTCTATCTTACAACGGAAAATCCGAAATGGAGCAAGAAATCTCCAGAACAAAAGGAAGAACCCGCGCCACAGAGTGGCGCGGGTTCCTTGGATAACCCAGGTTTCCTTACGGAAGCTCGGGATCGTCTTCCAACTCGTAGCTGTCGTTCAGCAACAGGAAGTCGAAGAAGTCGATCGTCCCGTCGCGGGTGAAGTCAGCCGTGAAGTTGTCAATGTACGCGGTGTCCGGAAACGCGGACTCGTACCCTGCCGAGACGATCAGATAGTCGAAGAAGTCGACCGTCGTGTCGTCGTTGGCTTCGCCGTTCGGAAGGACCACGTTTGCATTCGTCACGCTACCACCGGTGGTGTTCACCGAGATGTTGCGTCGAAGGAAGCCAGGAACCTTGAACGAGAGGTCGCGAACGCCACCTGCGCCAGTCGGGGTCAGGTCGACCAACTCGTACGAGTAGACGTCGCCGCTCACGTGCACCAACGGCACTGTTCGGTCGTCAGCCTTAGCATTCACCTGGACTCCGGTCGAGAACTCAGGAATGAGCGCCAAAGCCGGATCGACCATACCAGTCAGCTTGACAGTTCCCTTGATCGTGCGCAGGTTGCTGTCACCGAAAACGGTCCAGCAGTGCACAAGGTCGGTACCGGCGTACGGAGCCGAAGTCAGAGGCGAGACATAGATCTCAGCCCATGCATTCGCGCCCAGTGACTGCGTGGTGAACAGATCATCGTGCTGATAGTCCGATCGGTTGACGTAGTTGGCAACCACGCCGTCCCAGGTCGATTCGGTGTCATCTTCCCACGCTGGCTTGGCCGAGCTGGCGGTATTGGTACCGACCGGGTTCGTGCCGCCAGTGGCGCTGAAGTTGAACGTCCAGGCTGGGTATGCAATACCTGTGGCACTAATCTCTCGAACGTTCGTCGGTGCTGAAGACGGGCCATCAAAGGTGAAAGCCGTCATTGCCAGACCGCCACCGTTCGCAGGCATGTTGAGCTGCAGACCGCTGGCCGACAGATCGCTTCGGAGTCCGTAGAATCCACCAAAGGTCGTGATGCTGTAGAACAGCGCGACGCCATCGTTCTCCGAAACGAATGATGGACCGTTGCCGGTCAGGTCAACGTCATTCGTCGAGGAGATGAGCAGAATCAGGTTCCAGCGGGTCGTGTCGGTTGCGTCACCGTCACCTAGGCCAGGGGTGTACCGGTAAGCAGTCCAGAAGCCGCGGATCGGCTTGCCTGCCATGCCAGTCATCGCATTGACGTCGTCCATGGCGAAGCAGTTCTGGTAGGCCGACGTGCCATAGGTGAACAGCGGAGGCGAGGCCGGGTAACCGGCAGGTGCGACGCCGCCCGGAGCGAACTTGTACGACCGCGAAATGCTAGCTGGGAACACTGCTGGGTTCAACTGAGCGTTGTTGTAGATCTCAGTGAAGACAGGTGCGTCCTTTGCCAACGGGTTGCTGGTGAGTGGAATGATCGGGCCCACAATCTTACCGTTGACGACTCGCGCCGCGGCTTCAGCCGAGTAGTTGATCATCTTGCTCGTATCGGCGACGACCAGCGGGGTCGTCGGACGAGCGAACGAAGACGCCGCAACCGCCAGGGCTGCGATCGTCAGAGTTGCATGCTTGTACGAAAGAATCATTGAATCTAAGTCCTCCAAGAGACGTTACAGGTTCAAGGCCACCCGCAGCCTCCGCGACCCCCAGTTCGTCATTGACCAGGCAGCGCGTTTAAGCTTGGGTTATCCTATCACAGCCGGAACCTAATGCCAAGAGGTTTTCGTACAATTTTCTCGGACTAGATTCTTGAACCCAGCATCATTACGGGGTGTCGCCCTCAAGCTCATAGTTTGAACTGAGGATGAGGTAATCGAAGAAGTCGACGATCAAGTCGCCATTCAAGTCCCCGTCCGCGGTGCGAACCCCGCTTTCTGCCGGATAGTCCCAGCCAGGAACGCTCGAATCGAGTTCGTAGACGCCGCTCATGACCAGATAATCAAACAGATCGACCATGTTGTCGTGGTTGCAATCGCCATTGGTGAGCACCGCATTGCGGCCCGAAACGTTCAAACCGCCAGTGGTATTGGCTGTGAACGATTTTTGCAGCCAGTGTGAAGCCTTTACGTAGACCACGTAGTTGCCCCCGGTGCCCTGCTGGGGGTCCATGATCGTGTAAGCACCGGCCGAACTCACACCGACCGTCTGAGTGCTGATGACCTGCCCCGTTGCAACTGATTTGACTTGGAAGATCGCAGAACTTGGCTTCGCGGCAGAGGCTACAAGCCCGGAGAACGAGAGCTGGCCCGAGATGGTCGTCACGTTCGTATCGACAAAGATCGCGGCTGCACACTGCAATATGCCGCGCGTGGCATCCGTGTAGTCGTACTGCTCGGCAAATGGAAACGCTTCCGAGGCCGTATTCGTGAAGTCTTGGAGCACATAATCCGGACTGCCGAAGCCGAAGGCCACGTCGCCGTCGTCGTCCCACTGCCAGCTACTCGAGCTCGAAGTGTTCGTACCCGGGAAGAGCGGCTCGCCGGGCGAGAGCATATTGCTCAGCAGTGGCTGGATCGATGAAGGGAAGACGAGCTTCGTGTACTGCCCCACCCCGTCTGGCTTCCCCACTTCGATGCGCAGAGCACCGTTCTGTCGTGGAATGGGGACCGAGGTTGCCGTGCTCGCCAGGTCGATGGTTAAGATGTGGTTACCCGCAGCGAGGCCATTGAATCGCGCGGCAATGCCGGTCAGCTCATGGTCGGCGGCGGGGCCATTACCCGTGTCATCGAACTTGGCAGCGGTGGAGATCTTAAAAATGTAGTCGGCCGTACCGGCGCCAGTCGTCCCACCATTTGGATTCACATAGACCCCAAGCTTTAGGTAGCGCCCAAATCGTCCCAGGGTCGAAGGCACAAAGTTCGCGTCGTTGACCCACAGGTACTCACGATACGAGTCGTTGTTGATCCGCTTCGGTCCCGGATGTGCGCCGTAGACGCCCTGGGTGAATGCAGCAAGCGTGGTCGGGCTGGTGCTCATGGAGTCCCAGGCCATGACGAGGTTCGGGGCGTTCTTCACGTTCGGAGTAGACTCGATTTGACTCCACTGGCCGATTCGGCCACTCGCGTAGAGGGGTGCAACCGCGCTTGCGACCGAGGATTTGAGCGACTTCACGGGCACATCGGCCAACGGGAATCGCATCCCTTGTGCGAACGCAGAGCTTGCACTTGCGATCAACCCGCACGCGATAAGGCTCGCGCCAACGTAAGAAATTCTTCCCTTCATCATAATACAAACTCGAGTCACTCCAGTTTACTAGACCGGTGTGCAGGGGACTATGCGCGAATTACCGGGTTCGCCCTACGTAAGCAGACTACGGTCCCGACCAAAAGGTTCACTAACGTTCACTCGTACGTGATCAAGCCGTGCGAACTTACGAGCTCTTCTAGCCACTCGTAGCACTCCGAATCGTCACGCGGAGGCACCACATCCGGGATCAAGTACCACGATTCCCAGTGGACGGTTGACTCGCCCGGTGCGAGAGTCACCAGTCCACCCAGCGACTCAATTTCGAGCATGTCCGTCCGAGTGAACGTCTCGAAGTTACTCCCGAAATCGGGGTAGTTCGCGTCGTCGTGGTAGGCAAATCGCTTTAGGAAGAGGTTCTCATTGTTGGCATAGGCTGCGTATCCTTGGCTTACACATGCGCCAACCTTCTGATTGTCGCCCTCGATGTTGTGGCGTAGCCGGACCACCCGGTCACCCCACGTCCAGCGCGGATCCTGCATTTTGGTGTAATGCCACATCACCAGCGGCCTGGCTGGAAGAAGCGCTTCGGTATGCGGACGGGGCGGAGCCTGCGGGAAGATGCACTCTCCCCCCGGGGCCATGACGGTCACACCCCAAGGAGCGAGCTTGACGCTCTCGCACGTTGAATTGAGCAGCGCGTGGCGGATGGTGAACCCGTCGAGCGAGTCGATCGGCCGAATGGAAAGGGTCTTCTGGATTCCCACCGGCCCGACCGGTGCGCGGAACGAAGTCCAACCGTCTTCTTCGAGGATCTCAACCGGCTCATTGTCCGGCTCATAGGTCACGGACGCCCGCTCGGGCGCGACCCACAGCCGGTGCCCCCCGTAGCTGCGATACTGATCACCGCCCGTCATTCCGCGATGCCGCTCGTACTCCACAAACTCATTAGGGCCTCCGACCCGGCCAAACCGGATAACGCGTGGACCCACTTCGAGCGTGACGACCGCATCGACGTCGCCCGAAACGAGCCGAGCACATCGGGACCACCCACCGTAGGGGATGATTTCCATCAGGCGTGCAGTTTACACATGAGCTGGGTCCATCACTGCTGGTTTGGACCTTTGAAGCGGACGGAAGCCGGGATCTCGACCGGCATGCCGACCTTTGCCCCTATCTTTTTGAGCGTCCCGGCTTTGAATTCGATGGCATAGAGCACCTCTCCATTCGACCGAACAGAGGTCTCATCGTGCGCCTTCATCGTGCGGATCGTTCGAATCGTCTTATCCTCCTTGATGTAGGCGATATCGAGGTCGATGAGCGTGTTGCGCATCCAGAATCCTAGATCTTGCGGCTCGGGAAACACGAAGATGAAGCACTCCGTATCCTTCACGTCCGAGTCCTTGAGGTACATCATGCCTTCCGCCATCTTCATTTCGGTGTCGGTGACGAATGCGGTGAACGTCTTGCCAGCGAGCTTCACCTTCACCGTTTCCAAGTCGTCCATCTGGAAGATGCGTTCGGTGACAACCCGTCGCCCGGACTTGGTGGTGGTCGCCGGGGGAGTGGCGGGTTTCTCTTGCTTGATCGCGACTGGGGGCGCAGGTGCGGGTTCAGTTGTTTTCGCAGCGGGCTCGGGTTTCGCCGCGACAGGCGCAATCTCGGGCTCAGTCTGACAACCGGAGGCCAGAACGGCGACGACGAAAGGCAACAAAAATTTCATACGAGCGATTCCTTAGCGGGGACAAAAGTCACCATGTTCTTCTCAAACGCATCGATAGCGGCACCATGTTCCAGCGTCGTACCAATGAGGTCCAATCCGCGAATGATCTGTAGTCGTGTCGCCTCCAAGACCCGGAAGGGGATGGTCTCGCTCCCAAGCTCAATCCTGCAATTCTCAAGGTCCACGGTCGAGGTTGCGCCTGAGCCTGCTGCAACGAACTTTGCATGTGGCGATTCGTCGAGCTCAAGCAACAGCAAGCCGCAATTGGCTGCGTTCTGACGGAAGATGTCGCTGTAGCCAGCGGTCTCGGAGGTCGTACGGGCGATGATCACACTGAACCCCGCCTGCTGGATCGCCCAGACGGCGTGCTCGCGGGAGGATCCGCAGCCGAAGTTGGTGCCAACCACGAGGATCGATGCTCCCAGCGCCTCGGGCTGGTCCAAGGCGAAGTCCCCGCCCCGCACGTCCGCAAACGCCAGTTCGCCGTAGCCCGCCTTCGAGACTTTGCTGAGGAATCGGGCCGGAATGATTCGGTCGGTGTCGACATGATCACCAGGCAGGACTGCCAAGGTGCCCGTGTGCGTGCTAAACCCGCTCATAAGTTCATTGTGGCACGGTTGTTGCTGGCTCCCCGCCCAGAGGCGCCTACACTCCCCAGTTCGGCCTCTTCTCCATTCCATCCACTACGCTGAAAAACAATGAAGCCTCGCCCAATGGGCGAGGCGTTTTTTTGGTGTCAGAGAGAGGTACTCGAATGAAACTTAGTTTCGGACCGCTGCCATTCGGGGCGACGCCGGTGCGACCTCGACTGTCGCGTGGGGTGGGCATAGCAAGAAAATGTTGTCGCCCAACTCTTCCCAGGTCCCTTCCTCGGCATAGTTCACGCCGCACATAAAGTCCTTAATTTTCTCGCGCAAAGCGGTATCGGCCGCCGTCAGATTCAGCACTTGCTGCTCGCCGCGCTTGAGACCATCCGCGGCGGCTACGGCATCTTGGAAAGAGATGATCTGGCGACGCACAGTCACAGCGTATTTGTAGTTCGTGTGCAGGGCGATGCGTCGAGGAGCGAGATCCATTTCTGCGACGTCTTCGATTGGCTCTTCGCCCATCAGTTTCTCGCGCAGTCGGCCAAAAAAGCCCGGTCGCTCATGCAGTTCCAACTCTTCCATGTGTTGCTTCCTCCATCCTTGGACCTTGATTGCTCAAGGGCGCCGGCCGAAAAGTGCTGACCCCACTCTGATGTGCGTCGAACCTTCTTCGATCGCCACCTCAAAGTCTTGACTCATCCCCATGCTTAGCCACTGCAACTGCGGGTGCCCTTCCCTGAGCACATTCATCAACCGAAACCACGGTCGAGATTCCTCCGCAGTCCGCGTGGAGGGTCCGATGGTCATCAATCCCTTCAGACAGACTTCATTGCATTCTAGGACCTTATCGATGAACCTGTCAAGGGCCTCCGGAAAAATGCCTGATTTTTGCGGCTCACTTGCTACGTTAACTTCGATCAAAACATCGCATTTGGTTTCGCGTTTTTCCAGTTCCACGAGCGCAGATTCGCTTCCCAAGGAGTGAATAACCGAGGCGCCGTCCGCGATTCGCCGCGCCTTGTTCGATTGCAGATGACCCACAAAATGCCACCGAATGTCGGTCGGTAAAGCCGCACGCTTCTGCTCCCACTCCTGCAACCTACTCTCCCCGAAGTCGCGTTGCCCAGCCCGGTAAAGCTCTAAGATCGCTTCGGCTGGAAACGTCTTGCTGACCGCGATGAGAGTGACTTCATCGGAGTCGCGACCCGCACGCAACGCCGCTCGCCGCGTGCGTCCACGAATCTCATCCAGTCGTGCCGATGCGTCCACTTGAGCCAGTGTACCGACGCCCCTGTCCGCCATAATCGACGGAGATGGTCACCCCAAACCGCGAGAAGTTCCTGGAGCTAAGCGCACAGAATCGGCCCATTCCTATCGTGGCCGACATGCTAGCCGACATGGAAACGCCGCTCAGCACCTACTGGAAACTCGCGCACGATGCCATTCACAGTTTTCTCTTGGAGAGCGTCACAGGCGGCGAGCAAGTCGCGCGCTACTCGTTCATTGGCGCGCGTCCGAAGTCGGTCCTTCGCAGCAAGAACGGCCAACTGACTACCAAAACCCCGACGAGTTCGGTCACTACGGCGCTGGAGCTGGGGCAGGACCCGCTTCACGCGCTTGCGCACGCGATGCCACCCCCTGCCGTGGCAATGGAAGGACTCCCGAAGCTGATCGGCGGCGCAGTTGGGTTCCTAGCGTACGACTTCATCCGCTATCTCGAAGAGATCGGCGACAGTACGGTGGACGACTTGCAAATGGACGACATGGCAATGATGCTGTGCGACGAAGTCGTCGCCTTCGACCACGCCAAGAACCTTTTGCGCATCATTGTCCTTGCCGACCCAACGCCAGGTGGATACGATATCGCCATCGCTAGGATCGAAGCGACCAAGGCAAGAATCTCATCGACCCCTCCACCGCTTCCCAGCCTAAGCACAACCGCTGCGCCGGTGACCGCGAACATGACTCAGGCTCAATTCGAGGCCAATGTGTCCCGCGCGATTGAGTACATCTCGCAAGGAGACGGCGTCCAGATGGTCCCAAGCCAGCGTTTCGAAACATCCAACCAGGCACACCCGGTCACGCTATACCGATGCCTGCGCAGTCTCAACCCCTCGCCGTATATGTTCATCTACCGGTTCGGCGATTTCGATGTCGTCGGCGCATCACCCGAGTTGCAGGTCGGCCTTGAGGGCCGGGTGGCCCGAGTACGACCGATTGCTGGTACCCGCTGGCGCGGAGCCGACGCGGCCGAGGACCAACGCCTTGCGGAGGAACTCCTCGCGGACGAGAAGGAGCGCGCTGAGCACGTGATGCTCGTGGACCTCGGGAGGAACGATCTGGGCCGGGTGTGCGAATACGGCAGCGTCAAGGTCGGCGAGCTCATGGTGGTCGAGCGCTACAGCCACGTGATGCACATCGTCAGCGAAGTTACCGGGACCCTGCGGCCCGATCTCGACGCTTTCGACCTCATCCGCGCGACCTTTCCGGCTGGCACCGTCTCCGGAGCTCCCAAGATTCGCGCCATGCAGGTGATCGAAGAGCTCGAACCCACCCGGCGCGGGCTTTACGCAGGCGCGGTCGGCTACATCTCCGCAACGGGGGACTTGGATACCGCGATTGCGCTGCGCACGGTCCTACTCAAGAACGGCAAGGCGTACGTGCAAGCGGGTGGCGGCGTCGTTGTGGACTCCGACACCACCTACGAGTACAACGAATCGTGCAACAAAGCCCGAGCCGCTTTGCGAGCGATTGAGATGGCCCACACCGGCGAGTTGTTTGCTTAGTCGCGGATCGACGTACCGATCACGGTCGGATCAAGGATGCGCTGCGACCAGGTGCTGGAGTTGCCAGCCCGATCCACACTCGCAACACCAAAGGCGCGGAGGGCTTTCCCCGAACTCTTCAGCGGAAGAAGAATGCTCGTGGTGGTTGCGGGGACGATCCGCTTGGTCCAGGTCGTCCCAACCAGATAAGCCACCGTGTACCAGTTGGCGGCTTCGCTGCCGAACGGGGTCCAGGCGATTGTCTGTGTGCCGAGGCCGGTGTTTTGCGTGAGGGATACCAATGGCGGCAAAGGCGGAACGCCATCGATCCAGGTGTACGCCGGGATCAAAGCAGGCTCCTTGTACGTGTTGTTGGTGAACTCGTTGCGAAGCGTCGCCGTGTCTTGGACCGAGGAGATTCGGTAGTGGATGTTGCCCGTGACGCCAGCGTTCGAACGCGCCAGGTTAATCTGGTTGACCAACTCGGTCACGCTCCATGAGCCCGAGGCTACACTGCTCGCAGCATTGGCCACGTACACGTGACGCCCGGCGGTGTTCTGCTGAACCCACCAGTTCATGATCGTGCCGTGAGGCTGGTTGGTGCTGCCAATCGACCAGTAGATTTGCGGGGCAATGAAATCAATCCAGCCGCTCTGCATCCACTTTAAAGAGTCGGCGTACAACTCATCCACGGCGTTCAGGCCGATCACGGGCGATGGCATGCGCGGACGACCGTCCCCGGTGATGCCGTTGCTGCTGCGATAGATGCCGAACGGTGAAATCCCGAACTTCATGTGGGGCTTGATCTGCTTGATCGACAGATTGACTGACTGGACAAGATCGTTGACGTTTTTGATCCGCCACTCTTTCTTGGAAAGGGTCCCACCCGCGCCTTGGTACGCCGCGTAGGCGTCGGAGTCTGGGTAGTCCACGCTGTTGTAGGGGTACGGATAGAAGTAGTCGTCGAAGATCACTCCATCGATGTCGTACCGCGTGACGACATCGTTGATGACGTCCTTCGTTTGCTGCGCACCCGGACCGCTCGGATCGATCCAAACTGAGTTCGCAGTGGCACTCGTCGGGTAGAGGTCCGTGTATCCGGCCTTCTTCGAGATGTGGTTGGCTGGCGTGGTGGAGGTGCTGCTGCTGAGCGCGCGGTAAGGGTTGATCCACGCATACACCTGAATACCGCGGGCCTTGGCCTGGGTGATCCAATAGGTCAACGGATCGTACAGTGGGTTGGGCGCGGTCCCAAACGTGCCCCGCAGCATGGGCCCCCAAGGTTCGATCGTGCTGGAGTACAGCGAGTCGGCTTGGCTACGAACCTGGACGCAGACCGTGTTCACATTCATGGCCGCGCACATGTCGAGCATGTCGATCGCCTCCTGCTGCTGCTGCGCGGTTGTTCGCGTCGTGTTCGAAGGCCAGTCGAGGTTGAAAACGGTGGTGACCCACATGCCCCGCATTTCGCGGCTGAAGGTGGGCATCACATTGGTCGAAGACTGAAACACGCTGTCGTTGTTCTTCGAGGTCCCGGACTGGGCCCACGACGAAACAGCGGTTGCGGCGGCAACCGAGAGCAATGCAAAAGCGCGCTTGATCATCAGTCTTTCCAAGAAACACGCACCCACGGGCCGAGCACATTGGCTCGGTCTGTCAGTGCGACTCGAAGTGATTGTACGTCAACTTTCGGGGAACCTAGCCTTTGCACGGTCAATTCCGGTGAGGAGGCGGGGACAACACCCAGAATTCTGTCCCGTCCGTCCTTCGTCTCCACCAAAACCAACGATTTCAGACCAGCGATCCGCGGCGTGCCGTACTTGATCGTGATCGAGCCGTCCGCGTTAACACGCCCATTCACGCCCACCGGCGCAGGTACCGCCCCGCCGCTCAGCCACGGCGATGCCGGAGGCAAGGCTCGGTCTGCGTACTTGCCGGACCTGAGGGCATCGTTCACGCCCTTTGCGTTGCGCGTGAAAACCTTCATGCTGAAGTGGATGTTCCCTTCGGCCCCAGCCTTACGGGTGAGATCAATCTGGTTCTCGATCTCTGAGACGGGCCAACTCGCATCGGATCCGATTTGCCCAGTATAATTACCTGGAATCAGGTGACGTCCCTTGGTATTGTTCTCCAACCACCATTTCAGCAGCACCGGGTAGCTCTGCAGCTTCTGACCGATGGGCCAGTACAACTGCGGGGTCATGTAGTCCATCCAGCCGTTCTGAAGCCACTTGAGACAGTCTGCGTAGAGCGCGTCGTACTGGTCAATCCCTGCCGAGGTGCCTTCGGGAACCCCTGGTCGATAGATACCAAACGGGCTGATCCCAAACTGCACGTGACGCTTGGTCTTGTGGATCCCTGTGTACAGGCGCTGGATGAAGTCGTCCACCTGCTTTCGACGCCAGTCACCCTTGTTGAGCTTGCCGCCACTCGATTGGTACGCATCGAAGTTTTTCGCGTCGGGAAAGTCCACGAGCTTCTTGTCCGCATCGCGTACAGGGTACGGATAGAAGTAGTCGTCGATGTGAATGCCGTCGACGTCGTAGCGCTTCACCACATCGATCATCACGTCGTATGAGCGCTGCTGGACGAACGGCTCGCTCGGGTCCATCCACATGAAGGTCCCGTAGTCGCGGACTACCTCGGGGTGCATCTTGGCGATGTGCCCGGCGCTCGGATCGGCCTTGGCGGCTGGATGCCACGCGCGGTAAGGGTTGAACCAGGCGTGAAGCTCCATGCCCCGCTTGTGGCATTCGGCGATGATGAACTCAAGGGGATCCCAAGCTGGGTTCGGTGCCTTCCCGTCGGCACCGTTCAAATAGATGCTCCACGGTTCTAGAGCGGACTTGTACATGGCATCGGCGCTGGGGCGGACCTGGAAGACAATGGCGTTGAGCCGGAGGTTGTAGGCGGTCTCGACGATCTTGAGCAACTCGGCCTTTTGGTCTGCTGTGCTCAGGCCGCGCTTCGTGGGCCAGTCGATGTTGTCGACCGTAGCAACCCACACTCCGCGAAACTCGCGCGGGATCGTTGGCTCCGGGGTCTGCGAAACCATCATGGCTAATCCTCCGAGAATCCCTAACATCATCGTTCTATGCTCCCTTCAGCCTGGCGGGTATCGTTCAACCCAATGGAGAACGCGATCGCCGTCGGCCACGTTTCACTGAATCTTACTGAATTGACGCTACCGAATGGATTGCGCGTGGACCAGATTGAGGCAAATGCTGCAGGAATGCGGATATCGACGAACCCAGTGAGCGCAGAGACTCCCGAACCCGGACAGATCACCGCGCGGGTGAAAGAAGCCACCCTCAGCGAATTCCTCTCTACCCAACTTCCCTCCGCGGTACGGCAAGTCGACGTCCAGTGCGTGGGCGGTCGAATCCAAGTCGCGGTCATCGCCAAGGTCGTTTTCGAGATCAAAGCGTTGGCGATGTGCCGACTGGAGATCGTCGACGAGCAGCAGATTTTCGTGCGAGTGGAGTCTATTGACCCAGGCGGACCCATCGCCACACTCGTCGAAGGTCAGGTCGATCGGGTCAACCCCGTTTTCGATGCCCGCGACCTTCCGGTACCGACCCGGCTCTTGCGCGCCGAGAGTACGGAAGGCGAATTGCGTGTGTTCGGGGAGTTCCAGCTGAGCTAAGCCATGCCGCTTCAACTCGATTTCGTGACGCTCTTCCCTGAAATGATCGGCCCGGTGCTGGAAACAAGCATCGTCGGGCGAGCCGTTCGCCGGGGGGATGTGGCATACGGAACCGTGAACCCGCGGGACTTCGCAACCGACACGCACCGCACGGTTGACGATCGTCCCTTCGGCGGGGGTCCGGGCATGCTCCTACGTGCGCCAGAAATGATGGCCGCCATCCGCTCCATTCCCTCGGCGGAAGGACGGCGCATCGTGTTCTTCGAGCCCAGTGGCACGATGTTTCGGCAGGCCGATGCCCTACGACTGGCCAAGAGTTCGGCGATCACGTTCGTCTGCGGCCACTATGAGGGAATCGATCAGAGGGTGCTTGACCTGTGCGCGACCGACGTCTTCAGCATGGGCGACTTCATTCTCACCGGCGGAGAGCTCCCTGCCCTTTTGATCGCGGACGCGGTCGTTCGAACCCTTCCCAATGCGCTCGGCTCGGCAGAAAGTCTCGTCGCCGACTCCCACTCGGATGGGCTCCTCTCGGCACCGCAGTACACGCGGCCCGAGGAGTTTGAAGGGATGCGCGTACCGGAGGTCTTGCTCAGCGGCGATCACGGCAAGATCGCCCGGTGGCGCAGGCAAATGCAGCTTCGGACGACCCGCGAACGGCGACCCGATCTATTTTCGACCGCGCCCCTTTCGCGCGATGACTTGGATTTGCTATAATCTGTGTTCGCGCCCGGCTATTGGACCACATCGGGCACCACAAGGATTCAAGACATGTCTAAGCAGCTACTACTCCGAAGCGTCGCCGAGCAGCACATCAAGAGCGACCTGCCCGCCATCAACCCAGGCGACACTGTTCGAGCCCACACCAAGGTTCGTGAAGGCGGCAAGGAGCGGATTCAGATTTTTGAAGGCGTTTGCATTGCTCGCAAGAACGGCGGCATCGCCGAGAACATCACCCTCCGCAAGATCAGCAACGGCGTGGGTGTCGAGCGAACGTTCCCGCTCCACTCGCCGCTCGTCGCAAAATTCGAAGTGACCCGACGAGGCCGAGTGCGACGCGCCAAGCTTTACTACCTGCGCGATAAGGTTGGTAAGGACGCACGCATCAAGGAAAAGCGCTAAACAGTGAACTTCTCGCTGCTGCTGGCTCAGCAGACCATCCCTCAGCAAGAGGGAGTACTCGGAATCATCGATAAAGTCGCTCGCACACAGCTGAGCGTGGTGGTCATGTTCATGGCCGTCTGTACGGTGATCCGGCTGGCGGCGCACTTCATTCTGCTCAAGCCCGTACCGGTGTACCTTCGCGGCGGGGGACACCGTCTCGGCACGATCATCAACGAGATCACCGATGCGATCATCTATGCGGGCATCTTCGTCTTCCTCGTGATCCGGCCGTTCGTGATCCAAACCTTCGTGATCCCATCCGGATCGATGGTCAAGACACTCTTGGTGCACGACTACATCGTCGCTAACAAGATGATCTACCGGTACAGCGAGCCCCAACACGGCGACATCATCGTCTTCAAGCCACCACAGGCCGCAGTCGGAGATGGCGATCGCGATGCTACCGACTTCATCAAGCGGCTCATCGGCATGCCCGGTGACACCATCGAAGTCAAGAATAACATCCTCTACCGCAACGGGCAGAAGGTCGAAGAGCCGTACAAGTTCTTCAGCCGCTCGCTCGACTCGAAGGGAGCAACGTTTGAGGAACTGACGCCGGAGGGGATCGACGCGGTCATGTGGCCCGATTTCAAGCTGGTGGAGTACAACGGCAAGCCGTTCCCAGTCAACGTTTCGGGCATGATGGTCAATGATAAAGGGATGTTTGCGCCGCAGTACCAGGCCACCTCCTTAGACGAAGCCGCCAAGCTCCGCTCACTGCCGCCGATGAAGATCCCGCCTGGCTATTACTTCATGATGGGCGACAACCGCTTCGGCTCACTCGATAGCCGGTTCTGGGGGCTCATTCAGCGCGACGACATCATCGGTCGCGCCGAATGCATCTGGTTCCCATTCAACCGCTGGCGATTCGTCCGCTAAGTTAGCGTGCCTTTCGGCGTCGCGCGATCAGCACAAGCCCCGCGCCCATGGCTAGCCAGGTGCCTGGCTCGGGGGCCAGAATCGTCGAGACGCCCGCCACCTTTCCGCCAGACCAACCGAATCCACCGACAAGTTCGACCGTGTTGGTCTGCGGCTCGATGAAATACACCGCCCGAGCGGAAGAGCTGATGCTCTGGAAGTCTTGAACGTTCACCCACCGCCCGGAGTGAGTCCGCGCGGAATTGCTACTGATGAACGCTTCATCGGAACCGAGCGCGCTGCTAGTGATGTTGGAGCTTGTCAGTGCTACGGTTGAACTAACTCGCTTGAAAGATCCCGCCGCGTAGGCGGACTGGGTCTTGCCCCATACGATCAGGTCACTTCCGTCGAGCCCCACTCCAACGTACTCGTTTGCGGCTGAGACGCCAACCTGGAACTGGCTCGAGATATTCAAAAGCCCGGAAGCAGTATGGAGGTTCCGATAGTAGGTACGCCCCGCTATGTACGAGAAGGAGGCGAATGACAAATCCGGAAGTTGAACTGCTCCAACAGGGGTATCGCCGGCAACCAGGACTACATTAGTAACCAGCGTTCCTGTCGTGGGGTTGAACACACCGATTGTCGTGGCGTCGGTCACAAGGATATTCCCGTTGGCCATCGGACTTAGCTGTTTGATCCCGCTCTTCCCAGACGCAAAGGAGCCCAGATACTCGCCGGTGAAGTGGTTAAAGCGGTGAATACGGCCAAACGAGTCGCTGGCGTAGGTCCGGTTGGCACTCGCGATGGAAGTCATCGAGGTGACGTTCTTGCACTGGAAGTTTGAAAACGTACCCAGCGAGATTCGGTTCTCCAGGTCGTACCGGTAGAAAGTCCCCGACGTACTCGCCGTGATGAGCATCTCGTACGAGGCATGCGCTCCAGCCGCACCGAACGCAACACAACCAACAATCAACCAATGCCGTCCAAACATGAACCTATTCTATGGCAAGTTGGACGAATTGAAGACTGAATTTTGCGAGTTTTCCGTCAACAGTGGGGTTGCAGTGGTGGGCAGTGAGGGGCTCGAACCCCCGACATCCTCGGTGTAAGCGAGGCGCTCTACCAACTGAGCTAACTGCCCGATGCGCCGATAATTTACCTGAATCCCTGACATTCCGCGCCTCAGGC
This sequence comes from Chthonomonas sp., assembly GCA_016788115.1. Taxonomy (NCBI): domain Bacteria; kingdom Bacillati; phylum Armatimonadota; class Chthonomonadia; order Chthonomonadales; family Chthonomonadaceae; genus Chthonomonas; species Chthonomonas sp. The sequence continues at coordinate 42,721 of JAEURR010000007.1, forward strand.
GACGTTACTGGTAGTAATGACGGCCCCACGCAAAGGTATAACGGCCCTATGAAGCAGATGCTGCTTGCACTGGCTCCATGGATGGCGATGATTGCAGCAGCGCAGGACAGCGGTCCAGTGTCGGTGGCGTACACCCATTACGGCACTTTTGAGCGGGGACTTACCCGCGTCAAGGACGACGTACTTGCGACTGAAACCGCGCTCGAACAGTGGGGCTGGAAGGTTGACCTCCACCGTAACGACGCGACGGTGTCCGCCGAGTCGCGCCGACTCCAGGTGCCGCTCATTCAAGTCGATGGCACCGCACTCATCTCGCTGAAGGACTGCCTGAAGCAACTTGGCGCAAACGGCGAGTGGATCGACGGGACGAACCAGTTCGTGGTCACCGCCGCCGTCCGCAACATCACCCTCGCCAACGGCAAACTTTCGCTTGACACGACCCTGGACGTCTGGCCAAAACTCGGTCGACTGTCGAACCCCAGCCGCCTCGTGATCGACCTGGAAGGGGCATCGTACTCTTCTGGCAACCCCTATCGGTTTGAACTTCCCCAAGGTGTGCGGATCGCGCAATACCGACGCAACACATTCCGGATCGTCATTGAGGACCCTAAGACGGCCTCCGCGCCCGAACCTCGGTTAACGCCCGGTCGAAGCTTTGACATTGATCTGCGGCCGCTCGGGGTGGCCAACAACCCGACGACCATCATCACCCGGGACGCGCAGCCGGTCAAGCCGGTCGAGGACGGCAGTTCCAGTGCAACTGACAAGCCCGCCGAATCGGCGGTGAGCGGCTTCCCCGGGGTGCTCCCCAAGAACGATCCGAAGCCGCCAGTCAAATCGAACGACCCCGTCGTCAATCCCGATAGTTTCGACCCAAATGGGAAGCAGGCAGCGATTCCCATGCCCGTCGTGCAGCCGGTCACCATCTCCAAACCGCGATTGGTGCCGCAAAAGAGTGGCGATCTACTCGTGGTCTTCCCTATCTCGCGACGGCTGCAGAACCCAGCAAGCAGCAAGTACGCCGATTTGACCCAGATCGAAATTCTGGTACCCAACTCCGTCCCCGGGTCCCCGGTGATGAGCCGCAACCTCGCAGAGAGTCTGAAAGGGCTGGAACTGAGCGCGGCTGGAGTCAGCGACAGTCGCATATCGTTGACCACGTCCCGACCCATGGGCGTACGGGTCAGCAACACCGCGACTGAACTGAGCATCTTGCTCGTCCGGCCCAAAGTTTCGAACTCGCGACTGGCGGGCAAGACCATCGTCGTCGATGCGGGCCACGGTGGGACCGACTCGGGTGCAGTTAGCCCCGACGGCAAAGTCTACGAGAAGAACATCACGCTCAAGGTAGCAAAGTTCCTTGCCGAGGAACTGACCGATGAGGGCGCACAGGCTGTCATGACGCGCATCGACGACGTCAAGATTGCCCTCGGAGAGCGCAGCGCGATCGCGAATCGCTTGACGGCCGACCTGTTCATCAGTATTCATGTCAACTCGAACAAGGTGAACAACTCGCGTTCCGGGTGCTACATCTTCCACCACAAGCAGGACCCGCTCGGTATCCTGCTGGCAGAGTGCATCGCACGCGAGATCGCCAAAGTCAGCAATCTTCCCAACCTGGGCGCGATCAGCGACGGACGCATCTACTCCAGCGGATTCGCCGTGCTGCGAAATTCGACAATGCCCGGAGTGCTCTGCGAACTCGGATTTATCAACCACTCTACGGATCGAGCCCGGCTCATTCAGGAAGAGTATCAAACCGCGGTGGCCAAGGCCATCGTAAAAGGAATCAAGGTCTATCTAGGCGATGCCCAAAGCAACTAAGTCTCGTCGTTCTGGAATGCGCCCCGCGACCGTGCTCACCTTGTTGGGACTTGGCGGGCTCGCGGCGACCTTCGCGTACGTCAAACTTGCGCCCGCGGACCGGGTGCCCGAAGCTCAGTTGCGCACCGACTCAGCGGCTCCGGCCAAGAACGTCCCCGCTGCGACGGATCGCCCCATCGTCGAGAGCAAGAGCGTACGCGTCCTGCGGCCGGTCTACGAGAACGACACGCTGAAGTTTGTGAAATCTGACCGATCGATCAAGAAGGATGAGAACCCTTACCTGGTCGCGGTCAACGGATTCCTAGAGGCAGCCAAGGTGGCTCCGCGCGACGCCGTGGCCAAGAGCGCGACCAAGAGCGGCAATGTGCTTGTGATCGATTTCACCACGTCATTTGAGCAAACCTACGGCACTGAGGACGAGAACACGCTGCTCAATGGGTTGCGAGAGACCGCCAAACAATTTCCCGGGGTCGAGCGGATTCGCATTACGGTCGATGGCCACGCCATCGAGACCTTGGGCAATGTCGATCTGACTCAGGACATCTTGGTCAACGACTGATCGTGCGGTCGCTTGCGCGGCCATCGCAGGTCGACCAATCGGATCAGCAGCCAAGCCGCGCCACATCCGGTCGCCCATCCGAGCAACACTTGCGAGGGGTAATGCGCCCCTACGTAGATCCTGCTGAGTCCCGTCAAGAGCGCGACAACAACCCACGGCCAACCCCACCGACCAAAGTACGCCACAAAGGCAAACGCCACGAACGCCATGTTCGCGCTGTGGGCACTGGCGGTGCCCATGCTTTGGCTCATGCCGACACGAACAACCGCATCGGCAAGCTCATTTCCTGGGCGTGCGAACGGGATCATCTTCCAGAGGTCGGTGAGGAAGTTCGCGAAGATCCACCCCAACCCTGCCACGAGTCCTCCGACTCGGGTCGCCGGTCGCCAAACGAGCCACACCAACAGCACCGCCAAGATGATCTTCATTACGAACCCGTCGGTCCCCTTGCTCAGGAACAGCATTAGGGGTTCCAACCCATCTGGCCAGCGGTTGATCCAGTGGAAGAGTGCGCGATCCAACCCGTTCACGTGCGCCAGTGTACTTAGGACCGCTTTGCAGTTTCTGGTACAACCGGGCCCATGAATGAAGCGAATGTGTCGGCCTTATGGGGTGCACTGGCGGGGGCAACTCTCAGCGCCCCGCTTCGCGGTCGCGCCGCCTTTCGGTCGCTCCGATTCTACGAGCCGATTCCCACCCGGATTGCGCCGCATGACGTACTCGACGTGTGGCTCGCTTGGGCTGAGCACTTCTCTTCGGGCCGATCGCCAGAGGATCTATGCGACACGTGGCGCTTCCACCTTCGCCTCAACGGTCCCGAGTCTGCGTACGGGACGCGCAACCTCGCGTTGGGTTTCCGCGCGCCATTGAGCGGCGGGCTATCGAATCCGCTGCCGCTGGGTGCGGAGGCGCTCGCACGATCCGCCCTCTGGGGCGTGCTTGCGGACGACAGCGCGAACGCCGCAATTTGGGCCAGCTACGATGCCGCCCTCGACCACGCTGACGAAGGTGTCGCATTGAGCATGGCGGTAGCCGCCGCGATCTCCATGGCGCGTCCGGGCCTCACTCCTTTGGACATTGTTGCTGGCGTAGCGCCGTGCTGGAACCGCTGTCCGCAAACGAACCTCCTGGTGTCGTTGGTACAGCGAGAAGTTACGGCCGGCGGCGACCCTTCAACGATCCTCCCCAAAATCGACTCCGCGATGCCGTCACGAGATCCCTTCGATGTACGGCGAGCGTTTGCCTGTCTGGTGTTGGCGTTGCTGGCTGGAGCAGGTGAGTTTGACCGCACCGTTCGGATCGCGGCAGGATGCGGGGGCGCAAGCGACGCCGCGACCATCCCCGCTGCCATGATCGTCGCCAAGCTCGCTGGGGGCGTCCCGGCCGAATGGACCGAAGTTCTTGGAACGGCATACATTTCGGGCGGAGCGCTCACCGCGATGGACGTGCCTATCACTTTGAAGGAGTGGGTGACGAAGATCGCTGGAGCGTCGGCCGCGGAAGAGCCTGAGCCTCAGGTCTTCGAACTCGCCGGTGGTCAGCTGCGGCTTGACGACGAAGGGCAGCAGGACACGCCGACCGATGTGATCGCGGCAACGCCAGCGTGGGCACCGACCTTTCTCGATTCGCGCGAGTTGCACTTCCGGGTAGGTAGCATCGGTGTCGCATGCCGATTTGTGTCGCCCCCGATCCAGAACGGCGAGCGCGGCATCGAGGCGGAGTTGACGTTCCGCAACCTCGGCGCTTCGCAGGTGTCCATCGATCCAAAGTTGACGATCTCCGAAGGCTGGAGGCTTGCGACCAAGCTCACCTCCGCGCGAGTGGACCCAGGCCAAAGCGTCAAGTTTGCGTTTGTGGTCGCTGGACCCAAAGAACCCCTCTCTCCGACGCTTCAACTGCATCTAGACCAGGTGACGATGAACTTCCCTATCCTCGTGGCGGAGACGTGGTTCGGCGCAGGCCCATTTGCAAATGTTGGCGAAGAAGGCTACGACAAGGTTTATCGCTGCGAAGACGTCTTCAACATGGAAGAAGTCTTTAGTGGAAGATCCCAAATGGGTGTCCGTTGGCAGCCGGTGCTCTGGGCCCCGGGGCCGTTCGATACCGAGAGTGCGCTTGTTCATAGCGAGGGCGTTTACTACCTGGCCGCGCGAATACGTTTCGCTCACGCAGGAACAGTGCGCGTCGTCGCGGCGGGATCGCCAGGGGTGGTCGTTAGTGTCGATCGGCAACGGCTCGTCCGGTATCAGCAGGAGCACGTGCCCATCCCGCGGTTGTCCGTGCCCTACGTGGGCGAGTTCCAAGCCGAAGGTACGCATCTCATTATGATCAAGCTCATTCGCAATCGCCAGCCCGCCGCTCCGTTCACGCTGAGCTTCTTCAGCGACACGGGGGAAGTCGTGCGCCCGAGCGAATTTCTGCCACTAGAAGGGTGATCGTTGGCAACGAAGCTCGCGCGTTGGTTGTGGTGGTTGATCCTCAGCTCGATGAGGCGCCCAAGCGTTCGTCTGCTGCAACTCCGGATGCTCCAGCTTCTCCCTGAGCGCCGACAGATGATCGCTCTTGACAATATCCACCGCCAAAACCGTTGGGCAAGGCGCTACGGGCTTCCGGTTCTCGTTGTCACCATCCGGCTCTGCCTCATCAGCATCATGTTCTCGGTGACGTTTCAGCTAGTGATTCTCGCGGTCGAGCGAGGAGCGCTCACCATCCCCGATGCCTCGATGGTTACCCGGTGACACGAGCGATCAGCTCTTTGGCCAAGGTCGGAATGATGTCGGTCTGCGCCGCGACGCCCTCTGTGAAGATGACGATCACCAGCATTTCTCCGCTCGGCAGCTCGACGTAGGCGCAATCGTGTCGCGCGGTGCTTGTCCAGCCCGCTTTGCTCCAGAGCTTCGCTCCTTTGGGTAGTGCACCGCCGATGTAGTTCTTCGCCTGACCGTCGGCATCAGCAAAGTCGGCAGGATTCTTGCGCGAGAGCTTGGCCAGCATCCATGTCGTCCACTTCTCATCGGCGATCGCGCCGTGCTTGACCTCGAGCATCAAGCGCGCGGTCGCATTGGTGGTGAGCTTGTTGCGGTTCTCGTAGCTTGCACCGTAGCTCTGTCGCTCGCGGCCGTAGGGACCGCTATACCAAGTCTTTTGGCACGCGTAGATGCCCTGATAGCCGCGGCTTGCGAACCATTTGTTGACGACTTGCCGCCTGTCGGACCACTCCTGGAACGCCTTCGGGGCCAATTCGGGGCCGCTCGTGGTCCCCGTCAATAGATCGACCACCGCGCCAGTCGCATCGTTGTCGCTCTCCACAATCATGTCCGTGAATTGCCGCTCAATCTCGGGCGTGAGTTTGATCTTCCCGGCCTGCAATTGGTGCGCTCCGTACGCCAGGTAGCACAGCTTCACGACGCTCGCTGGATAGATCGATACATCGCCGCGAACGGAAGCGGTGAGGCACTGAGAATCCGACGCAACGCGGACCACCGTCAAGGCGAGCTTGTCGGTGACCAGTCCATCTCCCTGAAACTTATCCATGACCGCACGAACCGCCTTCTCACATTGGACCTGGAGCGATGCGCTTGGGACGAGTTTGGGTTCGGCGGGTCTGTTCATGGTCATGCAGAGGGCGAGCGCGGCCAACATGCGCCAAGCTTACCGTTGCGTCAGGACTTCCAAGGCTCGCTTGAGGAGCTTTCGCTGCGGCGCAGGCATGGGGAGAGCGTCGAGCGCTTCGGGATCAAACCACTGCAGCCCTTCTTCCTCTTTTGCCAGTTTCCACAGTTCGGCGCGAAGTGTGATCCGATGCTTCGTGATGGCATGGGTCAGCATGCCTAGATCCCAGCGCACCAGGGGATCGAAAGGCGGTCGGTCGCCGCGGCAGAACTGCCACATTCCCTCCCACCATTCCCCTGCCGGGATTTGGCGCAAACCAAACCTCTCGCCGCACACGCAAACAACCACGCAGTCTTTGAGCAAAACAGTTTGCGCCCGCTCTTTGGGACGCGGGAATCGCTCGGGCTCCCCCACCGAGTAGGCCTCACACCAGCGAGAGACGGGGCACGATTCGCACGCGGGTCGAGCCGGCGTGCAAACCGTCGCACCCAGCTCCATGACAGCCTGATTCCAGTCGCCAGGCTTGTCCGTTGGAACCTGCTCGCTCGCCCACGCCCATGCGGCTCGGTGGAGCGCGGCGCGATCGTCCGAGTTCGCCGTGAGTCGAGCAAAGACCCTCTCCACGTTGCCGTCCACCACCGGCACCGACTCTCCCAGTGTGATGCTGGCAATGGCCCCCGCCGTGTAGGCACCCACCCCGGGCACCGCCCGCCACTCCTTGGCTGAACCGGGAAATCCCGTTTTCACCACAAGCTTGGCCCCCGAGTGCAGCATGCGCGCCCGGCGATAGTAGCCCAGACCCTCCCAGCGCGAGAGCACTTCGGGCTCAGTTGCATCGGCCAGAGCCTGGACCGTCGGAAACTGCTTCATGAAACGCTCGTAATACGGAATCACGGTCCCGACCTGAGTCTGCTGGCACATGATTTCACTCACCCACACCGAGTATGGATCCCGCGTGGCTCGCCATGGGAGTGCGCGACCATGCTTGGCGTACCACGCTCGCAGAGCGCGCTGAAACGGAGTGAGCACGCTCAGACTGTCCCGAGCAATCCGAATTCGGCGAGCGCTTTTTCGGGGCTCTGTGCTTCCAAGAGCGCGCGACCCATGACCAGGTACGTCGCCCCGTCGGAGAGCGATTCCGACGCGCTTCCGACCCGCACTTGATCGTGGGTTGGGCCGCCTGGCGCACGAATCCCCGGCACGACCAGCCATGCCTCGGGGCCCAGGGCTTGCCGCAGCAGCTTGACCTCGCGCGGTGAGCACACGACACCGCTCAGACCCGCGGCTATGGCTTGCTCGGAGAGCCTCAGCATATGGTCTTCAATCGACCTTGCAACTCCGAGTTCGGTCGCCAGCATTTCGGGGTCCATACTGGTCAGCACCGAGACTCCGACCACGTGGGTGCGTCCTTCGGCGGCATCGACCGCCGCCCGCATCATGTCACTTCCCCCAGTTGTGTGGACTGTGGTCATCCACACGTCCCTTTGGGCAGCTTCGCGCACGGCGAGCGCAACACTGTTCGGGATGTCGTGGAACTTCAGATCGAGAAAGATCCGCTCTGCTCCGGCGGCGCGCAACGCATCGATCGCGCTCAGCCCGTGCTGCAACGTAAGTGCGTGACCCACCTTGTACTTCGATATCCAGGGTGAAACGCGCTTCACCAACTCCACACAATGAGCCAAGTTCGAGTTGTCTAGCGCACAGATCACAGGAGGTTGCATACTCGCAATAGTGTACGCGGAAGCCACCGGATGATTCATCGTGAGCTCTTGATCAATGGCGTATTCATTGGCGGTCCGTGTGACCAGTCAGTGTCCAAGCAGGTCGTCCGGAGCCCATGGGATGGAACCGTGATCGGTACTGCCGCCGAAGCGAGCGGCGCGGAAGCGTTTGCTGCCATCGCGTGCGCGCAGCAAACCTTCCCCGTATGGCGCGAAACGCCGATTGCCGAGCGTCAAGCCCTGATGCACCGAGTCAGTGAAGCAATCGGCGAGCGACGGCAAGAATTGGCCGAGCTCCTTTGCTTGGAAGTTGGCAAACCCATCCGTTGGGCCGAAGGCGAGGTCGAACGCGCCCGGATCACCTTTCTGCTGTCGGCCACGACGCAGCTTGACTCTTCCCCGTTAGACCTTTCGGCAGACCCTCGCGGCGCGCAGTACGACGGCTCGATTCGGAATGAACCTCGCGGCGTGGTGCTCGCGATCGCGCCCTACAACTGGCCACTCAACTTAGCGGCGCACAAACTCGGCCCGGCGCTGGTCACGGGCAACACCGTCGTCCTGAAAGGGTCAAACTTGGCTTCCCTGAGCACCTTGACGCTGGCGCGGATCATCCACGAAGCGGGCTGCCCACCGGGAGTTTTGAACGCCGTCCAGACGATGGACCGGGACGCCCAGCGCATGACCGATGCCGACGCGGTTCAAGTGATCAGCTTCACTGGGTCTGAGCGGGTTGGCTGGTCGATCCGTGAACGGCATCCGGACAAGCATGTGCTACTCGAACTCGGAGGGAATGCCGCTGCCATCATCGCCGCCGATGCGGCCTTGGATCGCGTCGTTGAGACCTTAGTACCAAGCGCGTTCGGTTTCGCGGGTCAAGTGTGCATCAGCGCGCAGCACGTATTCGCGCATCGATCGGTCTACGATGAAGTCGTAGACCGGCTCACCGAGGCGGCCCGGCAAGTCCAGGTTGGCGATCCTCGCTCAACACAGACGCTGCTTGGGCCGATGATCTCTGGCGAGGCGGCAGCCAAGGCGCTTGCGATGGTCACCTCGTCCGGCGGCGAAGTGCTTGCGGGTGGCAGGGCCGACGGCAATCGCATGGAGGCAACGCTCGTCGTGCTTCCCGACTTTGCTGCTGCGCAAGCGGCGCAAGCGGCGCTCGCAACCCAGGAGGTATTCGCGCCCGTGCTCACGGCCTCGCCATTCGACGACCTGGAGGATGCCCTGGGCTGGATCAATCGGGGCCACGCCGCAATCCACGCATCCCTCTACACCCAGGACGAGACGCTCATCCGCTTAGCCGAGTCGGTCCTGGAGGTGAGTGGTCTGATCGTCAACGACGCTCCAACCGTCCGATTCGACTCGATGCCTTACGGCGGCGAGCGCCGCGCGGGGATCGGGCGTGAGGGGGTTGCCTACGCCATGCGCGAGTTCACGACCCCTCGGGTCACCCTGCGCAGAAAATAAAACGCGCGGATGCAAGCTGCATCCGCGCGTACCGATTCGCGATCCGACTTAGACGTCGGAGTACATGAAGAACTCGTATGGATGCGGCCGGAGGTCCAGCGCATCGCACTCATTCTTGAGCTTGTACTCGATGTACGTCTCGATCAGGTCCTTGGTAAAGACATCGCCCTTGAGCAGGAACTCATGGTCGTCGGCGAGCGCGGCCAGCGTTGCGCGCAGCGAACCAGGCGTCTGAGGAATGCCGGCCTTCTCCTCTGCCGGGAGCTCGTAGAGGTCCTTGTCCAGCGGCTTGGGTGGCTCGATCCGGTTTTGAATACCGTCGAGACCGGCCATCAAGCATGCCGGGAAGGCTAGGTACGGGTTGGCTGTGGGGTCTGGAGCGCGGAACTCAATGCGCTTTGCCTTTGGCGACTTGCTAAGCATCGGGATGCGGACGCAGGCCGACCGATTTCGCGAGCTATAGACCAAGTTGATCGGAGCTTCGTAGCCGGGAACCAATCGCCGGTAGCTGTTGGTCGTCGGGGCGCACAATGCAAGTAGCGCAGGAGCGTGCTTGAGGATGCCGCCGATGTACCATCGCGAAACATCCGACAGACCGGCGTAACCTGCTTCGTCGTGCATGAGCGTCTCGCCGTTCTTCCACAGCGACATGTGGACGTGCATTCCGCTGCCGTTGTCGCCGAAGATCGGCTTCGGCATGAACGTCGCGGTCAACCCGTACTGCTGCGCGACGTTGCGGACGACGTACTTGTACATCTGGATTTGATCCGCCATGCGCAGAAGCGTATTGAACTTCATGTCAATCTCGCACTGACCTGCCGAGGCGACCTCGTGGTGGTGCATTTCCACGTCGATTCCCAGCTCGATCATGCGCATCATCATGTCGCTGCGAACGTCTTGGAGCTTGTCGTTGGGCGAGACCGGGTAGTAGCCGCCCTTCGGTCGGAGCGTATAGCCCAGCGAGTCTTCCTTGTTGCTGTTCCAAAACGCCTCTTCGGCATCCAGGCTGTACGATGCCCCTTGCGGGTTGTTCTCGTAGCGCATCTTGTCGAAGAGGAAGAACTCCGCTTCGGGCCCGAAGAAGGCGGTATCGGCGATGCCCGTGCTCTTCAGGTACTGCTCGGCCTTCTTTGCCACGTAACGCGGGTCTCGGTCGTACCGCTCGCGGGTGATCGGGTCCTCAATGTCGCAGATGATGACCGCAGTCTTGAAGTCGCTGAATGGATCGATGAAGACGGTATTGGGATCCGGGATCAGCAGCATGTCCGATTCATTGATGGACTTGAAACCGCGGATCGAAGAGCCGTCAAATCCCAGTCCCTCTTCGAAAGTGTCGGTCGTGAAGTGGGTCGTTGGGATCGTGAAATGTTGCCATTGCCCGAAGAGGTCGGTAAATCGGATATCGATGAGCTGGACGTCGCTATCCGTGATGAGATGCATCGCTTCTTGAACTGTCATTCGAATTTCACCCTCTGAGTCATAAACTCGCCGGTCGGTGAGTCACCCACCGGCGGAATCCAAAAGACGCCCGTCAGTCTTTCAACGATGATCCTTTCGAGCTCTTCCTTCCGATTAACTCGCGCCCTTGCGATGGACTATTATGGCAAATCTGACAGGTCCAATTGCCGCTAGTCGCCCAAGCCCGTCAGATCATTCAGCACGACCTCTCGGTCCTCTTCGGAGGTCACCATGGCCGCCTCTGCCCGCCCCAACTCGACGTGTCTCCGCCGACTGTCCCCGTCGTTTTGAACCCCGTACGCCCGTGCGAGAGCCTCATGCGCATAGGCTCGATAGAACGGCTCTGCATTGGCCGCATGGCGCAGACACAACTCGCCATAGCGGAGAGATTCTTGCGCATTTCCAGCAAGCGCATAGACCCGGGAGGCTTGCCAAAAGCCGATGCTGCGCTTCTCGTCGTTTTGATCTTCGCGGAACCGCCAGTGGTGCATCGACGCCAGGCACGACTCGATCATGGCCTGCGTTTCGTCCGGAGTCCGTCCCGGGTTGTCCATGTAGGTCCACGTCCGGTTGTAGCAATCCGCCGCGAACCAGCGATGGGCCTTGGATTTCTCTTCGTCGGTCATCTTTGCCTCGAGTTAACTAGATCATGAGCCTGAGCGACCACGTTTTCGACGGAGAAGCCAAATTTCTCCATCACGAGCGGGCCAGGCGCAGACGCCCCGAAAGTGTCGATGCCGATCGTGCGGTCCGCATATCGCGACCACCCCATCGTCGATCCTGCCTCAACGCTCATCGTGGGTAGCGACCGGTCCAGAATCGTGTTGCGCTCCGAGGCATCCAGCCGGTCGAAGTCGTGCCACGACACCAGGTTGATCACGCGGGTGGGAATGCCCTCGCTGGCGAGAGTTTCCGCAGCCTTGAGCGCGAGGCTCACTTCGCTGCCGCTCGCCACGAGGTTGAGCCGTGGCGTCGCGGTTGGCTCGTGAATCACGTATGCGCCCTTGCGGCTCGGGTGATCTTGGCCCGGGGCGGGAGTAACGATGGGCAGCGCCTGACGCGACGTCGCAATGAGTGACGGGGTGTGCGTCTCCTCAAATGCGCGCATCCAGCACGCTACGGTCTCATTGGCGTCGGCCGGGCGCATGACATTCAAGCCGGGAATCGCGCGCAGCATCGCCAGTTGCTCGATCGGCTGGTGGGTCGGACCGTCCTCGCCTAGTCCGATCGAATCGTGCGAGAACGTGAACAGGGTGGGGCACTGCATGAGGGCGGCAAGCCGGATCGACGGTTTGCAGTAATCGCTGAAGATGAGGAAAGTTCCGCAGACGGCCTTGCATCCCCCGTGTAGGGTGATGCCATTCGCGGCCGCGGCCATCGCATGCTCGCGCACACCGTAAGCTACGTTCCGCCCTTTGCGGTCCTCCGGCGCAAACCGACCCGCCCCTTTGAGCGTGGTGAAGACGTTATTGCTCAGGTCTGCCGATCCGGAGAGCAGGTTCAGCGTCCCGGGCAGGATCGCATTCAGCGCCGCTCCGGTGGCGTTGCGCGTGGCGATGGGGTCGGTGAACGCAGGGAGCGAGATCTTGCTCGGGTCAACGAGTTTGTCAAAATCGATGCCGGACTGGGCCACCCTGGCGTCCCACTCGCGGACTAGTTCCTCTCCTCGTTTGACGGCTCCGCGCATCTCAGCCAGCGCATCATTCGGCAGGTAGAAATCCTCGTCGGCAGGGAGTCCCAGAGCGAGCTTCGTCAGGCGAACCTCTTCCACTCCAAGCGGCGATCCATGCGATTTCTCACTGCCAGCAAAGGTTGGACTGCCAAAGCCGATTGTGGTCGGGCAGATGATGAGGCTGGGACGTTCGGAGTCGCGCTGCGCTTCTCGAATTGCCGCATCGATCTGCTCGACATCCATGCCGTCGCTGACGCGAATGACTTGCCAGCCCATGGCCGCGAACTTCACCCCGGTATCTTCCGTGAACGCGATCTCGGTGCTGCCGTCAATCGAAATCTTGTTATCGTCGTAGAGCCAGATCAGCTTTCCAAGTTGTAGGTGACCCGCGAGCGAAGCCGCCTCTTGCGCCACGCCCTCCATGAGGTCACCGTCCGAGCAAAGCACGTAGGTGTAATGATCGATGATGCCGGTGTGAGCGGCTAGCGATGCCTCGGCGATGGCCATCCCAACGCTGGTGGCAACGCCTTGCCCGAGCGCGCCTGTGGCCATCTCGACCCCTGGTGTCAAATGGTTCTCGGGATGACCCGGTGTCTTGCTTCCCCACTGTCGGAAGTTCTTCAGCTCTTCGAGTGAAAGGTCATAGCCGGTCACATGGAGCAGCGCGTAGAGCAGCATTGAGCCATGACCAGCGGACAGAATGAACCGATCGCGGTTGATCCACGTCGGCCTAGTGGGCGCGTGTCGCAAGTGCCGAGACCACACGGTGTAGGCCATGGGCATCGCTCCCAATGGCAGGCCCGGGTGCCCCGAATTTGCCCGTTGGACGGCGTCGATGCAAAGCCCTCGCAAGACGTTGATGCAGGTCAGATCGAGGGAAGAAGTGGTGGTCGCGCTCACGGGCAAAAGGGTACCAGACACGCCGTCGGAGGTAGATTCAACGCAATGTCAGTCTCGCTCATTGGAGCTCTCGTCGCCTGCACCCAGGCGCTTCTCGCCCCAAGTTGGTCGGTGAACCCCTCGCGCACCATGCTCTGGGGTGGTGCGCCGTACATCCCGGTCGGCGTGCGAATTCCCGGTTCCCCCGACGCCATCCTCCGTGCGCACGATGCCGGGCTGCGAGATGTCATCGTCGAGATGCCCGCGGACGGCTCGAGCTGGGTCGACACAATCAAGCTTCTGGAAGCGAACGAGATGCGGTACTTCGTCGCCATCTCGAACAAGGCGGCGAACGCGAATGTCATCGCGGTAGAGCCCGAGGGGTACCGGATACCGGGCATCACCGGGGAGCGAATCCTTAACCTACGAATTGCGGGGGCAAGCCGCGCCCTCATGGCCGTCATCACGCAGCGCGATGCGGCGATCCAAGAGCTTCGACCGGTCACGCTCCAAAGCGGGTCGCTGCGCGAGCGGGTCGATACTCGGTCGACGCTGGAGCACGTGGTCCTTCTGTACCCGGAGCTTGAAAACCAGGGCATGCTGGACTACTGGGAGGGATGGGACCGACACCGCGACCAACTCTTGCGGACGATTCAGGCAAATCCAACGCCTCCCGGATTGCGTGGACTCGTGAACCCGATTGGGTCAGTCACCGAATTCCCCGGACCCGACACGCGGCTTATCCCAACCAGCCGAATGTTCCGACTCGAGTTCGAGGCGTACTTGCGCGCAAAGTACACCAGCGTCTTGACCGCAAGTCGCGCATGGGCCCTGCGCGCCGTAGACATCGACCAGTTCCAGGACCTGGCCCGGCTTGTGCCCCTCTGGACCGATGCACGCGGAGTCCCCAAGATGTGGGACGCAGGCACCGACAAGATTTACGACGCCGACTACAAGCGAAGTACCTTCTGGCGAGACTTCCGCGCGGCCCTCTCGGACACAGCGACGAATCGTTACGAGCGGCTTGTGCAGAGCATCCAGTCCGTGTGGAATGTGCCCGTGGTCCAGGAATGGACAGGATGGAATGCCCCCTATGCGAGTTCGACGACGGCGGTGTCTGGGCTCGGATTCGTGGGCGACGCCCAGAGTCGTACTGAGCTCATCGACGGAGCGGCTGAAGTAGTTTCCGTCGCCACTTCGCGTGGCAAAGCCATGCTCTCCATCGCCACAGATCTGAGCGATACGACCGATGTGAATCGCATTGTCAACGACCTCAAGAACTTGGGCGTGCGCGGGTTCTATTTCCGCTCCTCGGACCCTGAGGCCATGAAGACCATCGCCGCCGCACAGACCGCGCTCAACGCCGATCGCTCGCTGTCGCAGTGGAGTATCGCCCCAGTCTACTTCCCGGCTGCCTGCCAAAATCCCGCGACGAGCGGCTTGCTCGCGGGCGGACGTTACTGGGTTCCCGCGCTTGGCGAAGGCGAGCGGGTGGACTACGGCCCGAACTTCGGTTGCTACCGATACGTCGGATACGGCCGCTCCTACTACGCCCTCTGGCGAACCGACCAGATGAAGCGCACCAAGATCCGGATGGCCGACGCCAAGACAGCGACGTTTGTGAGCTCGGACGGCAACGACGTCGGAGCAAAAGCGTTCAAGGGTGGCATCGAGATCACGCTCGGGTCATCGCCGGTGCTCATTTCCGGTTTGAACGAGCCGCCCGCCCCCGAAGAAGTCCTGGGCGAAACAACGAATGCCATGGGTGCGTTCTTCGCGACAGCGGGCAACTCGATTCCCGATGCGGACCAAGAAGCGCTTTTGCTCAAGGACTTGTTGCGCGACTACGAGACGCGTCCCGGTGCAGCGCTGGTCGAGATGCGTAGGATGCTACGACGCGTTCAAGTTTCGATGTCGAAGTACGTCTGGATCGAGGCCGAGTCGTCACGGAATCACACCTTTGGAGACGTTTTTCCGCTGAAGGGCGCATCGCGAGACAACGTCTTGCGACTTAGGACGCGGATTCCGAGCGATGTCGCTCCGCTTCGAGCCAACTTCACTTTCCGGCCGAGGCAGCTCGGGCAACACGAGTTCTGGCTCGCGGCGAGGATCCCCGCCGGGTTACGAGACCGCGTTTCGGTCCAGCTGGGCGACCTAGTTTTCAAGCTCGATGCGCCGCCCGTGAGCCTTTACTCCGGTGGATTTGGCTGGTACAAACTCGGCACCGCGAACCTCGCCGATGGCGAAGCGGAGATTGCGGTGTTTGTGGACTCAGACGACGGGGCCTCCATGGAGCTTGATGCACTCATGATCAGCCCAATGACTTTCCGCCCCGATGGGATCACGCCGCCCCTAATCTTGCCTCAGATTCCGTCACGATGAAGTGAGACGGGCTGGATAATCGGCTGAACCTTACCGAATGCCTCGACCACGTCCGGGTCGAACTGCTTGCCCGCATTGCGATGGATTTCGGCGAGGGCCTCACCTGCGCTGATGGGATCACGCCAACCGGACTCCTGGGTCATCTGATCGAACGCCTCGGCAACGGCGATGATGCGAGCGCCGAGCGGGATTCGCTCGCCCTGGAGTCCATCGGGGTAGCCCTGGCCGTCCCAGCGCTCGTGGTGGTGGCGAATCATCGCCAGCGCAGGAACCATCCATGGCAGCTCTTCCAACATCGTCTCAGCCAGGTGTGAGTGCGCTTTGATCACCTTGAAATCCTCATCCGTGAGTTCTCCCAGTTTGGTGAGTATCTCACGATCCACTTGGATCTTGCCGATGTCGTGCAGCATGGCCCCCCGGCGTATGTCGGCAAGCTCCGATTCATCGAGTCCGAGGGCATGCGCGGTAGCGACCGCGTAGACCGCGACCCTCTGCGCATGATCGGCCTCGCCAGGAACGTGGATGTCCAGCGCGCCGAGCAGGGCCTGGACGGCGTCCCGCTGTGTTGCATGTAAGATGCTCGATAGGTCCATAGTCCGCCTAGGGCAACAACCTACCCCAAGACGCATCCTTTTGCGGTTCCAGACCGTACCCAATAGCGTGATGCCGCAATCGCCCCCCGCTAGGTCCGACAACACGGCCCTCAAAGTCGTGTTGGTGGTCCTCGTTTTCGTGCTCGTGCCATGCATAGTTCTCAGCTTCATCGGATACAACTTCTTGAAGAAGGGAGTGAGCGCAATGAGCGAATCCATCATGCCAACCGCGGCATGCGCCGCGAATTTCGAGTACGTCCGGGACTCGGCCCTGGCTTACGCGGGCGATCATAACGGCGCACTCCCTCCCTCAAAGGACTGGCAGGCAGCGCTAGAGCCGTACTATCGTAAATTGAGCGCTAGGCTTGGGGAGAGCAAAGAGTTCATGGGGACCAAGTTTGAGATCAAACCGCTGCCGAAGGACAAGCCGTGGTCGTGTGAAACCGGGCCAAAAACGCCGAACACCGGCATCACATTTAACCTTGACGTTGCGGGCAAGAAGCTCTCGGACATCACCAACCCCGAATCGACCGTGCTCTTCTTCGAGACACCAGAGGTCAGGCTGAACGCCGCGACCCCCTACGTTCCCCAGCCTAAGTCGACGGCACCGAAGATCATTGCCGGCGAGGCCCGCGACTGGTTCGTCGTGAACATCAAGGGCGAGATGAAGATGGATGATTCAAAGATTCGGTTCCGTACGGGCCCGGAATCCAAAACCGGAGTTCGAATTGAGACCGGTACGTCGAATGGGCGCTGAGCTGGCTCTTTCCGGGTCCCGATAAACGTAGTATCCTTTAGGCACGGTAACTGAATGACGATTTTCCTTTCATCTAGCTTGGCTCTCTTTGGCGGCGGCTCCGAATGGCTGATCGTCGGTCTCGTCGTGCTGCTGTTGTTCGGTGGCTCCAAGATCCCGCAACTCATGCGCGGCATCGGCCAGGGCGCGGGAGAGTTCCAACGCGGGATTCGCGAAGGACGCAAGCCCGAAGACGAGAAGAAGGAGTCGTAACCACATGTTTGGTGGCGTGCCAGAGTGGCTAATCCTTCTCATGGTCGTGCTGCTGCTTTTTGGCGGCAAGCAGATCCCCCAGATGATGCGCGGCATCGGCAAAGGTCTAGGCGAACTTCAAAAAGGAGTCGAGGACAGCAAGCGGATGCTGAATGAAGCGGCCATGGAGGCGAACGAGCCTGCACCCGCAAAGCCAACTCCCGCAGTGCTGCCTACCCCCGAGGCTTCGACCGAAGCGAAGAGCGAGCCCTCTCCGTAGGCCGCGGGTATGGCGGATGGCGAAATCCCACAGACCAGTCTGAGCGTCCTCATTGTCAATTGGAACACCCGCGAATGGCTCGTGCGGTGTATCGATTCCATCCATCGCTTTCCTCCCGGCGTCCCGTACGAGATCATCGTCGTCGATAACGCCAGCAGCGATGGCAGCGCCGAAGCCGTCCGTGAGATGGGCATCACGCTGCGTGCCGAGCAAACGAACCACGGCTACGCGCGCGGCAACAACCTCGCCTTCCAGGTGGCGCGCGGCGACTGGCTCCTGACACTCAATCCCGATACTGAGGTGACAGAGGGAGCGCTGGATACCGCACTCGAACGGTTGCGGAACCATCCCAAGCACGCGTGCCTGGGCGCCAAGCTCATCGATCCCGAACCTCCCTATGCGTCTCAGCGATCCGTCCGAGGTTTTCCCAGCGTGCTGGGGATTCTCGGCATGCTGACCGGGCTGGACAAGCGCTTCCCACGGGGCACCTTGGGTTCATACTCGCTCCCCGGATTCGACTATGAGCTGGAGCAGAACGCACCCCAACCGATGGGGACTTTCTTACTCTTCCGGCGCGCGGCGCTGGCGACGATCGGCGATCCGACTTCCCCATTCGACGAGCGTTTTCCGATCTTCTTCAATGAAGTGGACCTCTTGGCGCGGCTGGCGAAGAACGGTTGGAGCACGCTCTACTGCCCCGAGGTCCAGATTGTCCATCTGGGGGGCGCGAGCACTCGGCAGGCTCGTCCGCAGATGATTTGGGAGTCTCATCGAAGCCTCATCCGGTATCTTGTGAAGCACACCCGGAGGACAGCGCGGCTTCTATTGCCTGGCCTGGCCCTGGTGATTTGGCTTGGCGCGTGGGTGCGCGCCCGGAGTTATCATCGCGGATTTAGAGCTTAGCATCACGATCTGTAGCTGGAATGCGCGCGAAGACTTGCGGGCATGCCTCGCTTCCCTGCGAGACCGTGCCAACGAGGCGCGGTTTGAGACCATCGTCATCGAGAACAACTCGGAAGACGGCAGCGGCGACATGGTGGCTCAGGAATTCCCCGAGGTTCGGCTGTTCCGACAGGGGGTGAACCTTGGTTTCTGCGGCGGCCATAACGTTGGAGTCGGGCACATGCTCGGCAAACACTGGTTCTGCCTCAACTCCGATACGATCGTTCACGAAGGAGCGTTGCGGCGCATGATCGACTGCCTGGAAGCAAACTCCGAGATCGCGATCCTTGGCCCCAAACTCTTGAACACCGACGGCTCGCTCCAGTACAGCGTCCGACGTTTCCCGAACCCCGTGGCAGCCCTGTTCCGGAACACGTTGCTAGGCAGGCTGTGGCCTTCGAACCCCTTCACGCGCACCTACCTGATGAAGGACTTCGACCACGATGCGCCGATCGACGCCGATTGGGTGAGTGGGGCGGCGTTCATGATGTCACGTCGCGCGCTCGACAGCGTCGGCACCTTTGACCCCGAGTACTACATGTTCTGCGAAGATGTTGACCTCTGCTTTCGTTGCCACCGAGCCGGATTTCGGGTCCACTACTTACCAACCGCCCACGTGACCCACCACATTGGCCGCAGCACCGACAAGGCTCCGAACCGGATGATCGTCCGGTTTCACAAGTCGATGTATCTCTTTTTCAAACGGAACCAGATCCGTGATTTTGCGCCGCTCGCACGACCGCTCATGCTGTTCGTCGCGGCGAGCGGACTGACCTTGCGGGCTAGCGCGTTCATCATCAAAAACCTAATCGACCGGCTGGGCCGGAGGCTACGGCGATGAGCCAACGGATCCCGCTTGCCCTGCTCGCCGTCGTGCTCGCGCTCGCGACCGTCACGGGAGGTTTCATCACAGTTGAGCCCATGCCCGTAGTCTGGTCGGCAATTCTCGGCAGCCTACCACGGGTACCGGAACTGCCGACTACTGTGCACTTCATGCTCGGTCTCGTCCCTGTGAGCATCTTCGGGCTTGCCCTGGCGCGGCGACGTGTCACTCCGACCCCAAACCTTAAGGTCCTGGTGCCGCTCATGGTGCTCCTGGGGTTGCTGTTCATCTCGGTCATCGTTTCGGTCGCGCGTTACATCAGCTTCGTCTCGTTCTTGGAGTGGGCCACGGCGGCGACCATGCTCGGCGCGATCCTCGTCACTGCTGGACGCGAACGTGGACCGCGGTTGCTGCTTGCGGCCATCGCCGTCGGCGGCGTGGCGGTGTCTCTCGTGGGCATTCAGGAGTACGCCGGCTCCCGCGCACTGGATCCGAACTGGCGCATCTTCGGTGGTTGGATCAATCAAAACGTCTACGCCGCGGTACTGAACTTGTGCTTCTTCTCCGCACTTGCCTGGTGCTGGACCGGCGAGCGGGTTGCTCGGCTGCTCGCGATTCTCGGCGCGGGCATCATCCTCTTCGCGCTGTATCTCACCCAATCCCGCGGTGGCGTGCTGTCGATCGCTTGCGGACTACTGGTGTGCCTGCTGCTGCCGCTCAGGCGTCCGACCGTGCGCCAGATCGGCTCCTTCGTCGCTCCATTGATTGTCGCGGCAGTGCTCGTGGCGGGCGTGCTGGCCACCAAGCCAGGACCCAAGGGAGGCGGAACGACGGCGGGACCGCGTATTCTCGGCGGGGGCGCAGCCCCGTCGAACTCTGCCGACTTCCGCAAGCTCCTCTGGAAGAGTGCGATCACCCTGGCCAAGGAAAACCCCGCGGGTTCCGGCCTGAATACGTTTCAGTACGTCGGCACGAAGCCAGGGCTGGTAAGCAAGACCCAGCTCGCGCACTCTAGTTATCTGCAACTTGCCGCCGAAGCAACGCCCTTCGCCGCGGTGACATTCGTCGTCGTCCTCGTGGCAGTGATGCTCGAGCTTGGCCGTCGGTCGCACGGCGAACCCGAAGCAAACCAACTCATTCGCAGCGCAGTGCTCGGAGCCATCGTCGCGGCGGCGGTGCACAACCAGTTCGACAGCCTGCTCTACCACTTCGAGTATCTTCTCCTGCTCTTCGGCATGATCGGGATCGGCCTCCAGGTGGCCGCAGACGGCTCATCGCCCGAAGTGATGCCAAAACCCGCGCGGATCGTGGCAGCCCTCGGTTGCGGGCTTCTCGTGGTCCTCTTAGGCAAGGCGGCGATGGGTGAGGTCCTGCGTGGCACGGGCCTAGCGCAAATCTCGAGTCCCGAAGGAGCTGCAGCCATTCGTCAAGCGACGGCGCTGAACCCCGGCGACGGGATGGCCATGTACCTGGAGAGCGCATTGCCGCCCACGGGCGCGGAGAATCGTCAGATTGAGTTACTCAGGCAGGCGGCAGCGGCGGAGCCCCGGATGCGCTACTATCGCGCGCTGTCCCAGGCTTACCTCGCGCGGTCCGAGCCGGAGAACGCGATGCTCGCTATTCGGGACGGCCTACGCCTGGACCCTTACAACCTCGACGCGCTGAACTCATTGCGAAAGATCGCCATCAGTTCCGGCGACGACAGCGGAGCGCAAGAGGTGGCTCGACAGATGATCGAAGCTGAGAAGTCGACGACCTTCACTGTCCGTGCGATCCCCGAGATTGTCCCCACCGAGACCGCCGAGGCGCGGCAGTACCTTGCCGGTAGGAGCCTGATCGCCCACAAGCAGGCGGTGCTGTTGGAGCCCGCATGGCAGACCCTGGTTCAGTTCGCAACGGTGAGCGACCCGTTCGTCCGGAACGTGATCGGTGACGATTCGGAGGCGCGGTACGCCGGCGAATCGCTGGAAACGCTCAGCGAGAAACGGACCCTGGCCATTGAGATTGGTCGGCAGTTGGCGCGCGCGTATCGCGATCAGAATCTTGGTGGCAAGGCGGCGGAAGTTGAAGGGGTCCTGGGCACCTTGTTCAAAGCCGAGTGACGTCGGGCAGGACCATCGACGCAGAACTCCTTGATGAGTCTCGAAGCAATCGGCGCGGCGACTTCGCCCCCGTGTCCCGCGTTTTCGACCGCCACCGCAATCGCGATCTTGGGGTTGACTGCGGGCGCGTACCCCACAAACCAGCTGTGGGTCAGGCTTCGACGGCCGTCTTCGGCACTCCCAGTCTTGCCGCAGTATTGGAATCCCGGGATCTTGCTTCCTCGTGCGGTGCCAGTCTCCACAACCGCCAGAGCGGCGGACTGGAGTTGGTCCCAAAACGTATCTGGTAAGTCAATCCGCTGGAGCACTTGCGGCGAGACCCGGTCGGCGCTGGTCTGTCCATACTGCTGGATCGCTCGCACGACGTGCGGTTTGTAGACAATCCCGCGGTTCGCAACCGTCGCCACGAGGTTCGCCATCTGCATCGGCGTCATGGAAACCGCGTCTTGGCCGATCCCGAATTGGACCAGGTTGCCGCGGTAATAGCGCCCCTCACGGTTCTTTTGGACCCACGCCTCCGTGGGGATGATGCTTCTTCCCTCTTCGCGTAGGTCGATCCCCTGCATTGGGCCCAGATGCAGAAGCTCACATGCTTTGCGCAGGCCGTCCACTCCCACTCGGTTCGCCAGATCGCAAAAGTAGGTGTTGCACGACTTTTCGAACGCTCGATGGAACGTGATCGACCCGTGGGTGCCCAAGCACTTCAGCGGTCGTCCCTTGCCGAACGAGTAGAAGCCAGGGCAGTACGCCGGACGATTCGGATCAAACTTGCCAGTAAGAGCGGCCGCGATCGCGGTGACGATCTTGAACGTCGAGCCGGGCTGGTAGGTCGCCTGCGTCGCGCGGTTGAAGCTCGGACGATCCTCATTCTGATACAGATACTGGCTCTCTGCGGTGGTGAGACCATCGAGGAACATGCTCGGGTTGAAGCTGGGCGAGCTCACCATGCAAAGCACTTCGCCAGTATTCGGGTCGAGCGCTATTGCCGAACCTTTGCGACCGGAGAGCAACTCAGTTGCGAGCTGCTGTAGCCGACCGTCAATACCGAGCACGAGCTTGGAACCGGGGGTCGGCTCAGAGCGCTTCGAGATCTTCCGATCCTGACCTTTGCGCGGCGCATCCAGTTCGTCCTGCCCCGGCGTCCCCATCAGGTCAAGCTCGTGCGAGTACTCCACGCCGCTTTTGCCTACGAACATCCCGGGTTTAGCGTCGGCCGCTTTGAGCCGCTCCACGTCTTTCTCGTCCGGCGGACGGACAAAGCCGAGCACGTGGCTCATCCCCGCACCGCCGGGGTAGATCCGCAGAGGCTGGGAATCGACACCGAAACCGGGCAAATCGACGCTGCTCTCGGCGATCTTGGTCGCGGCGACGATATCCACGCCCGTGGCCACCGGGACGGGCAAGATTCCCCGCCACTTCTCGGATTCGATCTTGGCTTTGAGCTCGGCGGGGGGGATGCCAATCAACTGGGCCACCCGCTGAATGACCTTCGCATCACGCAGGGCGATGCGCGGCTGAGCCGTCACGACGAGTTCAGCTTTCACCCCGGCGACGATGGTGCCATCGCGGTCAACGATGAGTCCTCGGGGTGCGGGAGTCTCGATCCGCTGCCGCCCCAACTGCTCCGCACGCTCAATGAGAGCGGGTGACTTGACGACTTGGATGTACCAAAGGCGCAAGAATAGGCCAAGAATCCCGATGAACGGAAGCGAGATGAGCAGCATGACGCGCGCATCCATGGTTTGGCCTCTCTCTTCGTGGATTACGGACATCTCAGGGGTTCTTCAGCTCCCGCCAAACTCGCTTCAGCCGTGACACAAGAGGCGAATCGTGAGTACGCGTCGCCTGGGTTTTGACCGGGGCACGTTTCGCCCCGGTTAGTTGCTTCGGAGGGACGATGACCTGAATGTACCAGAGGCGCGCAAAGACCGTAAGCAAGCCGAAACACGGCACCAGAAAAAGCATCCAGGTGCGGAAATCCGTGTTCATGGGGCGGGGCTTTCTTCGCTCGGGCATATGCTGCCTCCAGGCACAGAAGTATTAACTCGATTGACCAGGCAATCGTTTCATCCGCCGTGCTTTCTGCACGTCGATTTCGGCTCGCGGCCCCGACGGTACGTCCGGGGAGTCTTCTCCGGACACGCTGCGCTCGCCAGTTGACCCGTATCCGCGCATACCATCACCGTGATGGTTCCTCGCTCCTCCTCGGGCGGTTTTGCAGCCGGGGGTGTTTGCCGCGGAGTCGTTTTGGGACCTGGCTCTGGCTTCGTCGCCGGGGGTTCCATCCCGCCTTGAGAACCGTCGTCATTGGGAGTCGTTCGCTCACCGGGAGGTGTGTCCGCGGGCTGGATCGGCGGTGCCTGCTCTGGCGAGCCTGCCGGGTCTCCGTTGCGATTCTCATCTGGATTCGGCTCGGTGTTGACAGGGGGATTCTCGTCTCTGGTGTTCGGGGTCTCGGCCTTCCACCCATCGATGGCGGGAGCGTTGTGCGAAGTTCCCCGCTCACCGTACTTGCGCTGCGCGCGCGCGACGATGTCGGTCCACATCTGCACCGTATGGGTACCGCCAAATACGTTGCTGGACATCTCCTCGTACTTCGGCACGATGATCCCGCCAGGGCGCTTTTCAAGGATCTCGTTGGCGATCCAGCCCACGCCAAGGAACTTGTCCGTGTAGCCCACGAACCATGCATCCCGGTTGTCGCTCGTAGTGCCGGTCTTTCCGCGCGCGTTGGTGATTCCGGACGCGGCCTTCGCCGTGCCAGAGGTGACCACCGAGCGCATGTAGCTGTCGAGCAGGTCTGCGACGTCGGCCTTTAGCTTGCCCCGCGTGATCCGACCGCGATTCGACACCAAGATGTCGCCGTCCGGGCCGGTGATCTGGGAGATTCCAAACGGCTCGAACTGCCCACCGCTGAGCATGAACGTGCTGTAGCCCCGCGCCATCTCGATCGGGCTCACCTCACTCGCTCCGAGCGCGCTGCTCAGGTACGGGTAGATCTCGTGCTCGAAACCAAACGTTCGGCGACAGCGGCTAGAAAAGTCGGCGAGGCCACGGGACCTCCCGTAGCGATACAACGCGTCCACTGCGGGCACGTTGATCGAAAACGAAATCGCGGTCCGCAAGTCCACGCTTCCTCCGTACCGGCCAGTCGAGTTGCGAGGCGAGTAGGGCGGCTGCCCCGAAAGTCTGAAGACTTGTTGCGCGTTGGTAAGCGCACTGTTCGGGCTCAGGATTCGCTGTTCAAGCGCAAGCGCGTAGACGAAAGGCTTGAAGGACGACCCCGGCTGCCGCTTCCCTTGCGAGCAGACGTTGAACTGATTTCGGTTGTAGTCGCAGCCTCCGACCATCGCAAGGATCTCCCCATCGCGATTCAGGAGCAAGAACGAGCCGGTGGTCACCCGTGACCGGCGGTACCGATCGACGATCGTCTTCACCCGGTCCTCTGCCGCGTCTTGGAGCGAGGCGTCCAGCGTGGTCCGGATCTTGTAACCGCCTTGGTCAATATGCAGATCGGGATAGCTACGCTCAATCGTCTTTAGCACGTAATCAACGAAATACGGTGCGACCTTCTTGGTGCGCAGCCCAGGCGACGGCTTGCGCTTGTTAAGCACGAGTTGCTCATTTTTTGCGGCCTGGTACTGCGCCTCCGTGATCATCTTCTCATCGCGCATGATCACCAGGACCGCGTCTCGATTGTGCAGGGCCACCTTAGGGTTCGCGATCGGGTTCTCGAAGCTGGGTCGTCGAACGCAGCGTGCCAGCGTCGCCGCTTCGGCGATCGTCAGTTCGTCGAGATCCTTGTCGAAGTACGTCTCGGCTGCCTTCTTGATGCCGTAAGACCAAGATCCGTAGTACACCTGGTTCAGATAGAACTCGAGGATGAACTCCTTGGTGTGGTGCTTTTCGATCTCAACCGCCAGGGCCATATCTTGCAGCTTGCGTTCGATGGTCTGCTTGGGGCTGGTGTAGACCCGCTTGGCGACCTGCATCGTGAGGGTGCTTGCTCCGCCTTCGATGCTACGCTCACGGGCATTGGTGACGGCTTGCCGCACAAGCGACCACGGGTCGATACCGCTGTGTGAATAGAACCGCTTGTCCTCTGCGGCCAGCGTCGCGTCCTGGACAATTTTGGGGACGTCTTTGAGCGCGACCCATTCGCGGTTCTCGCCGACCATGCTGAAGAGGACCTTCCCGTCGCGGCTCAGGATCTCGGTCGGAGCGATGTCGATCTTGTCCTTGACCGAACTGAGCGTCACCGCGAGGGGCTCGGCCTCTTTGAGCTTCATGCCCCAGACGTACGAGCCAGCCAAGACGCCTACCGATGCAAAAATGAAGAGCACCAAGGCCGTAATCTTCAGCCGGTGCAACCATTTTCGCCGAGGCTTGCGCGCCGGACGTGCAGAGGCCTTTAGTGCGTTACCCTTGGTGGACACGATGCTCGTTCAGTATAACGCACAGGGTTCGAGAGTCGTGCCCGTGCTTCAGACTGATCTCCAAGAGGTTTAGACGTGAAGCGGGGCCTAGTTGCATGCAGCTTAGGCGAAAATCCCATGGTGCGCGCCAAACTAGAGGGACCCATGCGACCCATCTCCCGCAAATTTGACTCCCTAGCCCAAGCGGGTGAGAAGGCGTTAGTGACCTTCGTCACTGCGGGCGACCCGTCCCTGGACCAACTCCCGGCGATCCTGGACACTCTTTGCGAGGCAGGCTCGGACATTATCGAATTGGGAATCCCCTTCAGCGATCCGATCGCCGACGGCCCTACCATTCAGGCAAGTAGCCAACGTGCACTGGATCGCGGAGTCCGGCCGATGGCGGTCCTGGAGGCCCTCTCACGATGGCAAAACCCTGGGGCGCCGATTGTGCTCATGGGCTACTACAACCCCGTGCTTCACGCCGGGATCGAGCGGTTCGCTCAGGCAATTCGTGATGCTGGCGCATCGGGCACGATCATCAGCGACCTCACGCCCGAGGAGTCGGACGCCTGGATTGCAACGAGCGAGGCGTGCGAGCTGGACCATATTTACCTGGCCGCACCGACGAGCACCGAGGCGAGGCTCGCGATGGTCGCCAAGTGTTCGAGCGGATTTCTCTATGCCGTGTCGAGAACGGGTGTCACCGGCGTGGGTTCGAAGTTCTCGGACCAGGTCGGTGACCTCGTGCTACGGTGCAAGGCCCATACCAATATCCCCATTTGTGTTGGATTCGGAATCAGCAAGCCGGAGCATGTGCACGCGGTGTGCGAGCAAGCTGATGGTGCGGTGGTGGGCTCTTCACTGGTAGATTTGCTGGCGAGCGAATGGGATTCGGGCCGAGGCGCATCGACGATTCGTGAGTTCGTTCGTGGTTTGAAGGCTGGTACCCGACCATAATAGAGGTGGGGAGATGAAGACTCGACGGCTCTGGCACGGGATCGCAACTGCCTCCGCGTTCGCGATGGCGCTGTGTTGCGCTGCCCAGACCGAGCAACCGCTGGCCTCCAGTTCGAGCGCTTCCACCGAGATCGGCGTCCCCATCGCCGGGTTCTCAGAGACGATGGTCACTTACGCGCGCGAAGTCCTCGTCCGGATCAACCAGATCCGGTCCGAGGAGAAGCTCAAGCCCGTTCGACTGAACTGGAAACTCGCCGAAGCATCGCTTTGGCATGCGAAGGACATGGCGTCCAAGGGCTACTTCGACCACAAGGACTCACTCGGACGCACCTCCAAGGATCGTATTGAAGCGCTCGGCATCAAGGATTGGAAGGTGATCGCGCAGAACATCGCGGGCGGCGCGGCCGATCCGGCCACAGTGGTGAAGATGTGGATGGACAGTCCCGGGCACCGCAAGAACATCTTGCGGCCGGACGTGACCGAGATGGGGATCGGGTACTACTTCGACCCCGATAGCAAGTATCTGAAGTACTGGGTTCAGGACTTCCTCGGACGTTAGGCGACGCTTGTCACCGGCTTCAGCTCGATCGGAGCGGCTTCGTAATTGTCCGTCTTCAGTTCTTCACCGGTCGCTTCCGCTTGGAGCACGGCCTTGAGACTTGCAATCGCGACTTCCAGGTGCTTCTGTTCCGGCTCAAGCGTGGTCAGAAACTGCTGGCTCCACAGGCCGGGGGCAAACGCAATCGTGATGATCCGCTTGGATCGGAACCGCCCTGCCAGGCGCAAGAGCTCGTAGCTAACACCGGCGATGAGCGGCACGATACAAAGTTCAATAAGCACGCGAACGGTGGTGTCGGCGAGCAGGTTGCCTGGAGCACCCGTCACCGGATAGCGGGGGACGAGCGGCAGGAACAGAAAGCTCACGATGAGGACGATGACGGCGAAGCTGGTTCCGCATCGCGGGTGCAATCGCGTGATCTTCGTCGCGTTCTCCAGGTTCAGTTCTTCCCCTGCCTCAATGACGTTGATCGCCTTATGCTCGGCCCCGTGGTATCGAAAGACGTCTTTGATAGCGGCCATGCGGCCGATAAGCCACAAGTAAGCTAGGAAGATAACGACCTTGGCGCATTCGGCAATGAAGTTGGTCGCCGTGCCTTGCTTATCGCCGGTCCAACGGCTGGAGAACTGCGCAACCAAGTTGGGAACGTACTGAAAGAGCATGATGCCCATCCCCAAGCCAACAACCAGCGCGCCGATGATTGAGGCACTCTGGATAGCGGTGCTTGTAGGCGCAGGCTGTGGCAGTCCTTCGGCTGGAACCGCCTTGGCGGCAGGCGTCGGAGTGCTGGCATTGGCGGAAGGTGTCGAGGCTAGAGCCTCAGGCTCAGGTGAAGCCAGTTCCGGGCGCATCTGAACGTCCCCGGCAAATCGCATCGACTTGATGCCAAGCGCCATGCCATCGAGGATTGCGAGCGTGCCCCGCAGAAACGGAAGTTTGAGCCACTTCTGCCGACCGACCCAGGTCTTGGCGAGCTCTTCGGTGTGCACCACGATGTTCCCGTTCGGGGCCCGACAGGCCACCGCGAAGTAATGCGGAGAGCGCATCATCACTCCATCGATGACGGCTTGACCGCCGAACTGTAAATACTCCGCATCTGGCATAGGCGTTGGAAGTGTACCTAGGGTGAGTTTCGGCTCTTCTCCGGGATGTTTTCACAGAAGTCCCGCCAGATCACTGGGACTTTCGTGAACATTGCCGAAGATGAGGCGTCTAGAATAGAGCATTCCTTGGAGGGAAACAATGAAGACCATCGACATGAAGTCGAATGGCCTTGTGCTCACCGAAGAGGAGGCGTTCGCGCTGCTGAACCTGGCATTGACCAGTCCGCAGAAGCTCGACGCAACTTCGGAAGAGGCCATTCATAAACTGGCTGCGTTCTGTTCGCAATCATCTCATAAGTCTCTGCAGCCAGCGGGTGAGCTGGAACGGGCGGTCTGATTCTCAGATCGCCTTGTTCGTTTCTGGAGCAAAAAAAGGCCCGCGTAGTGAAAGCCACGCGGGGGGAGATAGGAGTTGGTTGTATTGATTGCTACAGGCACGCTGAGCGGCCATCCCGCAGGTGTGGCAGGAAAGCCAGAAAGAGACGGCCACTCAACGTTTCCGGTTTATGATTTCAAAGAGAGCCCACAGAGGGCCGCGACTCACTGCATTGTTTCGCCGCGGCCTGGGGATGCATCGATTAGGCAGCCGCGAGCTGGTACTCTTCCTCGCCTTCGAGGACTTGCTGCAGTCGGAGGCCGATGATGTACTCGACCTCGGTTTGGGTCCGGGCAACACAGACGTACTTGGTTGCGCCACGCAGACGGCAATAGACCTGCGCCACGTGAAATGCCTCTAGGACACCCTCATCCACTCGGTTCGCCTTTGAATAGTCGAGTTTGTAGGTGAACGGTCGCTGAGGGACGGCCCCCAGTTCGTGAACAATCGCATCGGCGAAGACTTGCGCCTCGCCAACCGTGACATTTCCGCCGAGGCTTGCCTCGAGTGTGTTTTCCTCTTCGTTCCAATTAACGATATACATGGATTCTTTAGTCCCCGTCGGGAGCCAGATGAGCTTCCGATGGGTGGATTGTTCCCTGCTCCCTCGCCGCGCACGTTAGTCGAATTACGGGTGTCGATTGAACTCAAGCACCGTTTCCAGCTAGACCGTTTGCTGGCCCGTAAGGTGTCTAGCTGGAGGGTTGTACGGGGGCCTTTTGAACCTAAATCGGCAAGCTATCCCCGGCATTCGACGGGCTGCATGGAGTGCCTCGGCGCGGGAACCGTAGGGGCAAAGAGATCGTCGGCCCGTTGATGCGTTCGGCTCTCGCAGGGTATCTTCTATCCCTACGCGCTCGTAGCTCAGTGGATAGAGCATCAGCTTGCGGAGCTGGGGGTCGGAGGTTCGAGTCCTCTCGAGCGCGCCACTTTCCCTCACCTTTACAGAGTCAAGACAGAACTCCACAACAGGGGTCATTAATCTTGGACCACGCCTGCGACAGTGGTGCTTGAGCAGAAATCGCCTCCGCCGTCCAAGCATGTTCCAGCGACTTCGAACAACTGTTCGACCGGATTTTAGAACCGCAGACCCAATAGGCGCCGATTGGACCTTGGTGCTCCCGTTGAAACGTGACGTCCGGCATCACCTGTCCAGTTCGGATTGGGCCGGTCCCTGTATTTTTGCTCTTTTTGGTCCCAGGGCTGCAACTTTTGGCGATTCCGACCTATTCTAATGAATACGGTCTACCGAACGTGCCGAGTTTTCTTCGAGACCGCAGGCACGGGGGTAGGCAGCATTCCGCTCGAATGTAGATTCGAGTTCTTAAAAACGAGCGACTTCGGTCGCCGGGACGCAGCCAATGCGTCCAAGAAAGGATTGGCGAGGGTGCCCTGAGAAACAGGGGTGCCCTCCAGCCAAGGAAAATTGCCTTCAGGTAAATCTCCCCTCGTGAACCCTCATGACCGCTTGAACGCGGACATCACCGGTTGCCAAGCTTGTCCGCGGCTCCGGGCATGGTGCGTCCAGGTGGCCGCTGAGAAGCGTGCCTCTTTTCGGGATGACGACTACTGGGGATTGCCCGTGCCAAACTTTGGGGACCCCGATGCCACGCTGCTCATCGTCGGGCTTGCCCCCGCGGCGCACGGCGCAAACCGGACCGGACGGATGTTCACCGGCGATCGGAGTGGGGACTGGCTGTACCGCAGTCTGCACGCGATCGGCGCGGCCAACCAGCCTCACGCGACGGATCGCGGCGACGGCCTGGCCCTTAGGGGCGCACTGATCACGGCGGTGAACCACTGCGCGCCGCCGGGCAACAAACCCACCCCGGAGGAGATGGATGCGTGCTCAGTACATTTGCAGCGGACGCTCGCGCTCCGACCATGGCGAGCAGTGCTTTGCCTCGGAGGCATTGCTTGGGATCGATTCCACAAGACCCTTGGTGAGAAGCCTCAGATGAAATTCGGCCACGGGGTCGAATCGACCTCCGTGACCGGATTGAGAGTCTTTGGGTGCTACCACCCCAGTCAGCAGAACACCTTTACAGGCCGGTTGACGCAGCCGATGCTGGAACAGGTGCTGGCGCGGTGGTGGGCATGCCGTTGATTAGGTAGTCCCGCTCGACCACGAACTTCATAAGCTGGCCATTGCGAGAGACGGTGATATTGACCTTGGTGCCTTTTTGGCCCTCCATCATGTTCGCGAGCTTCTTGAACGAAAGTCCGCTCGGGTCCTCGCCATCA
Organism: Chthonomonas sp.; assembly: GCA_016788115.1. NCBI lineage: Bacteria > Bacillati > Armatimonadota > Chthonomonadia > Chthonomonadales > Chthonomonadaceae > Chthonomonas > Chthonomonas sp. Next base: position 73,680 of record JAEURR010000007.1, read on the forward strand.
ACGCTTAGAAGACTATCCCCTGCCTTCAGCCCCGCCTTGGACGCCGGGCTATTTGGCACCACGCGGAAGATCATCGTGCGCTCCATCTCCTCATAGTAGGCAGCCAGGATTCCCGTCTCGGCGATGGGCTTGCTCCCCGGGTCCTCGGTGTATCGCTCCAGCCAGACGTAGCGGCGCTCCATATCGAACGTGATGTTGAAGTTCTTGAGGAAGCCGAAGCCCACCGTGCCCGCGCTCTCGGCGGAGCTGCTGGGCAAGTCGATGATCGACCAGACACTCTCTTTGACCGGAACGCCAAAGATCTTCATGTCCTTCATGTACATGTACCAACTATCCACCGTTCCCGATGCCACGCCCGACTGCTTCATGAACTTTGGTGCGTCACCGATTTTCCAAATCCCCGCGTCCTCAAGGACGTCCTTGTGGGTGGTTGCATAAAACGCGTTCCCGGTGTCGAGCGCGAGTGTGAATCTCTTTCCAGTTGGTGCCTCCACGCGTAATTCGATTGAGTTGTTGCCCGTGGGGAGCATTTTCAGCAAAAAGGTCTTGACGTTGTCGGGCTTGCGCTTGCTGATGTCGTATGAATCCGGATAGAAAATGAACTTGCTCTTCTCGAAGTTGATTTCGGTTGTCAGGTGGCTAATGGTTTCGAGCCCCATGATCCCGTCGCAGTGGACGCCATAGTTCTCGCTCATGTTTCCCTGGTCCTGCTGCACCGCGGTGAAGCCCTTGGTATCGATTTTCATCGCGCCGAGGGAGAGCGTCTTGATCGGCACGGTGGGGGCCTCGAATTGTCCGACGAAGTCCCGCAGTGTTATGGATCCGGTCGGCTTTCCAATGTTCACCGATGGGCTGATGACGACGACACCTGAGAAGCCCGTATCGAACATGAAACTGCATTTCTGGCCGTTCACGAGCGCCTCGACGACCATAGCCTCTTCGGTCTTGATGAACGGGTGTTCGACAGGAGCGACCGGTCCGGCAGCAATGAGCAGACTAAGAAGTGTGGCTTGAATCATGTTCTAATTACTCTTACGCGCAGTGACCATGTAGATAGGCAACACCATCCACTGCATACCGCAGATCGTACACAGTATTGACGGTACGAGCCAGATGAAGTTTCCCCGCCGATCGACCAAGTCCATGATTGTCCAGAAGATTGTGCCGATCGTGAGGAAAAGAGACAAGAGACTCACCCAACCCGGCATCACGCTGCTCATGCGCTCGGACAGCTCTTTAGTTTTGTCCTGATTCTGAGCATTTGCCATCAACTCGGAGAAATAGGGGAGTAGCACCGTAACTGAATAGGCGAACACACACGCTGAGAGAAGGACCAACAGCCAACCGGCTGCGGTCCACAGACCGGCGTTCTTTGTAAGGAATGGCAAGGTGTGGACCGATCTGCTCTCATATCCCGCACGAGGCATGCTCTGGGGCGGAGCCGCCATCCCTCCATAAGGGACACCGGGGGGAGGAGCCATGGCGGGCTGGGAATGGGCCGCGGCACGCCGCTCCTCATCGATCAGCCGCATCAGGTCCTGTGCGCTGTTCATCCCGCTATCGATCTGCAGGGCCTCACGAGCGAGCGAGTACGCCGAGTCCCGATCTCCCTGCTGATACAGGTGCGTCGCGAAGTTGTACCGCGCCTTGGCGTTCTGCAGGTCTGCATTGACGGCAACCTGGAACGCCCCGGTGGCCTCGGCCGATCGGCCAAGCTGAGCGAGCGCAATGCCACGAATCGTGTGCGCCTGCGACGACTTCTGAGATTCGGTGAGCGCCCCGTCTGCAGCACGCAAAGCGTCTTCAAACCGGTGTTCGCCCAACGCCTGAGTCGCTTCTTGGATGAGCTGATCGTACTTTTCGGACATAGAATTTTGCCTTCTGTGCCAGAGTATGAAGCTTACGCTCATTCGGCGTCAAATCGGTTCGAACGGAATAGCTGGCATTCATTTCGGATCTGTCGTTATACTGGGACCCAAAATGCGTTCCGTGCGCATATCGGAGGGATACGGGTTATGAATTCAAAACTGTGGTTGATTTCTGGTTTGGCTACCTTGGCGGTTGCAATGACTGGCCTCAGCGGATGCAAGAAGGCGGAAGACTCCGCGGCGACGGGTGGGACGCAGGCGGGCTCCACCGCGCCAGCAGACACCGTTCGACCGGCTCCTACCGCAGAGGGCAACAAGATGGCTGGCGAAACGATCAAGCTCGGCTGCGTGGCAAGCTTGACTGGCGATCAGAAGCCTTGGGGCGACGACAGCGCCAAAGGTGCCAAGCTCGCGGTTGATGAACTGAATGCCGCGGGAGGCATTGGCGGTAAGAAGATTGAGTTGCTGACCGAAGACTCCGCCAGCAAGCCGGACCCAGCCAAGACCGCCGCCGAGAAGCTCATTTCCGATGGCGTGCTGGCCATCGTCGGAGAAGTCGCGAGCGGCCACACGGAGCTGATCGCACGCACCGCGTACGAGAAGGGCGTCCCCGTCGTCTCTATCGGTTCGACGAAGACGACTATCACCGACATCGGCACGAACGTTTTCCGCGTCTGCTACACGGACGATTTCCAAGGGCCGGTTATGGCTCAGTTTGCTTATGACGAACAAGGTATGCGCGAGATGGCGATCATCACGGACCGCAAGGCTCCGTACTCGCAGGGTCTCAGTGCAAGCTTCAAGACGAAGTTCGAGAGCTTGGGTGGCAAGATCGTCGCCGAGCAGGCCTACCAGACCGGCGAAACCCAGTTCCAGGGCATCTTGAGCGAGATCAAAGCGAAGAATCCGCAGGGCATCTTCTTGAGCGGCTATTTCCCTGAAGTCGGCCCGATCGCTTCGCAGGCTCGACAGGCTGGTATCACTGCAAAGTTCTTTGGTGGCGACGGTTGGGACTCCCCAACAATCCTACAGTCTGGCGGTGATGCGATCCTCGGCGGATTCTTGTGCAACCACTACAACAACAAGGAAGATCGACCGGAGGTCGGCAACTTCCTCACCAAGTACAAGGCGATCAGCGGCGGCAAGGAACCCGGCACCACCATGGCTGCGCTGGGCTATGATGCGGCTCTGGTCGTGATCGACGCTCTGAAGCGACTCGCCGCCGCGCAGAAAGAGTTCAACAGCAAGAACTTGATCGAGGAGATCGAAAACACGGTGAACATGGCAGGCGTCAGCGGCAACATCACGCTCAAGGGCATGAAGGGTAATCCTCCCAAGCGCGCACTCGTCGTCGAAGTGAGACCGATGGCCGAGGGATTCCAGGTGTTCCGCAAGGCTTACGAGTACGCGGACGTGATGAAGTAAATGGTGCTCGGCTCCGGGCTTTTGGCAGCGTTTGAACTCCAAACGCTGCCAGAACAGTTGGTGAACGGCCTGCAGTACGGTGCGGTCTACGCGCTAATGGCGCTGGGCTACACGATGGTCTACGGTGTGCTGCGGCTCATCAACTTCGCGCATGGCGAAATCTACATGCTCGGAGCCTACACCGCTCTCTTCGTCTCCTGGGCGTTCGGGTTCAGCCCTGCACAAGAACTCGGTACCCAAACCAACGTCTGGATTATCATCGCCATGCTCGCGGCGAGCATGGCCGTCTCCGCACTCTTCGGCGTGATCATTGAGCGATTCGCGTATCGACCCATGCGCAGTCAGCCACGCATTGCCGCGCTCATCACGGCCATTGGCGTCTCGCTGTTGCTGCAATACGGTGGTCAGCTCTTCTTGCCCAATTCTCCTGCGCCCAACGTGAGTCAGCGCGTGAACCCGTTCCCCGGCGCATACTCCTTCACGCTCAAAGCCGCCGACCCTGAGCTCACTGCCAAAGCCGAATCACAACAGCAAGAGCTCAAGCGGCTCGAAGGCCTTTGGACCGCCCAGCAGATCAAAGAGAAGGACACCTACAACCCTTCGCCGGAGGGCAAGGCCATTCGCGACGCGTTCTTCAACACGCGCGCAACGTATGACAAGGCGGTCGCCGATGCTCGTGCGACTGCGATCACGGTAGGCATCAGCAAAGGGTACGTCATCATTTTTGTCGTCACCCTCGTCCTCATGGCGGCGCTACGGCATCTGGTGCTCTTCACCAAGGCAGGCCGGGCGATGCGCGCGGTGAGCCACGATTTCGATTCTGCCTCGCTGATGGGTATCAACGTGAACAAGATCGTGACGTTGACATTCGTGATCGGTTCTTCCCTCGCCGGCGCAGCGGCCATGCTCAGCGCCACGTTTCAAGCCGGCATCAAGATCGACACCTTCTTCGGACTGCTGCCCGGAGTTAAAGCGTTCGTTGCTGCCGTCCTCGGCGGCATCGGTAACATCCCCGGCGCGGTCTTGGGCGGGTTCCTGATGGGGCTCACCGAAACGATGGTCGTGTGGGGTGGTGGCAGTGATTACAAGGACGCCGTCGCCTTCGTCATTCTCATCCTCGTTTTGCTGGTGCGTCCAGGCGGTCTGCTGGGCTCGGCCAAGGTGGAAAAGGTTTGAAGTTCGCGCTGATCCGGGTGGGCTCTATCGCGCTCGCGATCCTGGGGGCCTTCGCCTTTGACACGGTCGTTAAAGGAGCGCTTGACTCGTTCGCCGTACGTCTGGTCTTCTTGGCGGGACTGTACGTGACCCTCGCGGTGAGCCTGAACCTGATCAACGGCGTGACGGGCCAGTTCTCGATTGGCCACGCAGCGTTCTACCAAGTGGGGGCTTACGCAGCCGCCTACCTGTCCATCAACTACTTCGCGGGGCAATCGCTCTCGGCCCCGGTCTGGATCATCGCAATGCTCGTTGTCGGCGCGATAATGGCTTCGCTGGCAGGACTCATTGTTGGGCTTCCGAGCCTGCGGCTTCGCGGGGACTACTTGGCGATCGCGACCCTGGGCTTTGGTGAGATCATCCGCATCGTCGTCCAGAACACGCAGGAGCTCGGTGCAGCGCGCGGCCTGAGCGTCTCGCCCAAGGTAGAGGCGCCGCTCTGGCTGGCGGTGCTGTTGGCGACCGTCTGCATCGCCGTATGCCGAAACTTGCTGAAAGTTGCCCACGGGCTCACTTTCTTGGCCGTACGCGATGACGAGGTGGCGAGCTCGGCGATGGGGATCAATGTCACCAAGACCAAGGTCGTTGCGTTCTTGGTCGGCTCGGCGTTCGCCGGATCGGCCGGCGCGCTCATGGCCCACAACAGTGGTTTCATCGAGCCGAACATGTTCACGATGGAGACCTCGTTCGTGATCCTCACGATGGTGGTGCTCGGTGGCACCGGATCGATCACCGGCGCAACCATTGCCGCGATCGTCCTCAGCATCCTTCCCGAGGCGCTACGCCTCATCGACGCAGTCACGATGTCCGGCTTGATCGGCGCAACGATATCGCTGATCGGAACGGTCGTCGTGCTTCGTCATGTCGGCGAGCACTTCCACGGCAAGGCATCGCAAAAGGCGGCTCGAATCGCTGGCACCCTGGTGGGTGCCGTCGTGGTCACCTACGTGCTGAAGTTCCTACTGGGGCTTATCCCAGCGCTGGCATCGGCTTCGGTCGAAGGGTCCAAATTGCGGCTGGTCATCTTCGCGGCAACGCTCATCATGGTCATGCTGCTCCGGCCACAAGGTGTCTTCGCCCACCACGAGTTCAGTTGGAACTGGGTCCGAGGGCTGTTCCGCAAGACTTCGGAGGCGAGGGCGTGAACACTCCGATTTTGGAGCTCGACAAAGCAACGATTCAGTTCGGCGGGCTGATCGCCGTCAACCAAGTTTCGTTCACGGTGAACAAGGGCGACCTGTTCGGCCTCATCGGCCCGAACGGCGCGGGAAAGACCACTTGCTTTAATCTGGTGACCGGGGTCTACCGTCCGACTTCCGGAGTCATCCGGTTTCAGGGGCGAGAGATCGCCGGCGACAGCCCCGACAAGATCTGCTCCAAGGGGATCGCACGCACATTCCAGAACATCCGCCTCTTCAGCACGTTGTCGGTCCTGGAGAACGTCGTCGTAGGGAGTTTCCTGCGCCACAAGTCGTCCTTGGCGAGCGCGTTTCTCCACATGCCAAGTGCGATCCACGAAACCAAGGAGCTTCGCGCCGAAGCGATGCGGCTCTTGGAGATCGTCGAACTCGCAGACGATGCGAACAAGCGGGGAGTGGATCTACCGTATGGCAAGCAACGGCGACTGGAAATCGCGCGAGCCATGGCGACACAGCCTTCGCTGCTGCTGCTGGACGAACCCGCGGCAGGGATGAATCCGCAGGAATCCGAGGATCTCATGCGCACCGTCCGCCGAATCCGCGACGAGTTTGACAAGACGGTGCTACTCATCGAGCACGACATGAAGTTTGTGATGAACTTGTGCGAACGGATTGTAGTGCTTGATCACGGCGAGGAGATCGCGCAGGGTCCACCCGACTTGGTTCGAAGCAACCCGAAAGTCGTCGAAGCCTACTTGGGCGAACCCGTCTAGGGCAAGCTCGCCTTGACCTCGTCTGGGAACTCGTCAGGCTCAAGCCACTCTCGCCCCATCGGGTCTAGGAGCGTCGCAACCGCCCTCAAGGCGTACCGCTCGGTGAGCGGCATGGTCAAGGTTATCCGCTGTGCGGGCTGGATGCGGTAGCGTCCCGTCGCTTCGCGTTTGGCGATGATCTCCCACGGTACCGCGCCTTGCACATTGCCTTCAGGCAGGAACCGCCAGGTCCTCTCGATCTCAAGACGCAGGGCTGCGCCCGAAGGGATCGATTCGGGGACGAGGAACGTTGGTTCCCCACCCACCTCGGCGAAGGGTGCCTCTCGCCCACGAATCCAGCCTGGGACTCCGTAAACGAGCGTGTTCAGGGTGCGCCAAGCCTCGGGACCCAGCATGCGCGCTGGGAGCGGCGCGCCGGCGATCAATTGGTTACGCTGGCTAGCTGTGAGCGCACCGAGGGTCGCCAACACACCACGCTCCAGTGCCAGCGCGGGCAAGCCTTGCCAGCCCGGGTGGGCCAGGCTAAGCTCAACCGTCAGCATCTCTTCGCTCTCGCCTCGTTCCAAGCGGTAAAGGGCGCTGGCCCAGTCGTTCAGATCGCTCTTCCCCGCAGCAATCCCGGTCTTCAACCTTTGCATCAGCGAGCGGTCGAAGTTGGCACTACGCCCCAGCACGTGACCGTACTGGCCGACGTCACGCGAGGCGAACGCGTTCGTCGGACGCGTGAGGAGCAGCACACTCGTTGCGAAGTCGTCCCCAAGGGCGAACACGCCGGTGTCGATCACATTGTCGCGGACTTGATCAAACAGTGGACCCAAGCGCTGCGTTACGGGGTCGCCTTCTAGCGGTGCGCTGGGTTCGACGATTGCGAAGGGTTGGGTGAGCGACCTCTGCGCCCGTTCTGCGAACGCGACCATAACCGGGGACACCTCCTCGCGCACGAGAAAGGTCGTGCTAAGAAACTCCTCGGACGTTTCGGACCAGATCTCTTTCGAATCAGGAACCGAGGCGCGCGCGCGCTGCTCAAAGCTCGGGATGGAGAGTGTGAATTTCGGTTCAGAACCCAACTCGCGGGTCAGAATTACGATTGGGTCGGGGATCACATCTTCCAGGATCGGGTCCAGGAGGGGCGGTGCGCCCAAGTCGGCGAGTGCCTTTGCCACCGAGTCGTTGAAAGCCATGGACTCCGAGTTGTACTTGTCCAACGCCTCCTGGAATCCGGCCGGAAAAAGCCGTTGCGCTTTGTTTGGCAGGGCCGCGAAGACTGCTCGCTCGCCCGGCAACATAGGCGCGGCTTCCTTCGGATCGATGAGCTTCGCCAGCCTTTCGCGAAGCCGGACCAGCGGATCGAAGGCCGCGATCTTCTCGGCGTTGCGAGCAGTGAGCCGATCGAGGCTAGTGACCTGAGCTTGGGCAAGCATCTGGCGAACTCGCTCAGCGAGCGCGTCGCGAGTGCCCATCGGCGGTAGCTCTTCCTCTGCTGCGTCCGGAAGTCTCTTGGGGTTCGGCACCAGTTTGCGTGCACCCCCTGTGCCAGGCGCCCACCGGGCATCGAATGCAAGCGCGATGCTCTCAAGAAACTTGTCTTGATCCGCATCACGCGCAACGAGGTATCCGAGCCGACTCCCAAGCGACGCATCGAGGGTGAGCCGCAACCCAGTCGCCTGCGCCAACCTCGGCATCGTCATCGAGAGCGTCTCGACTCGACCGTCAAGCTGAAGACCTTCAGCGCGCATCAGCAGCGCAAGGAGCAGCGCCGTCATCGCTCTCCTCCCACCGACCGCAGTTGAAGCTCATGTGCGGCGTAGTCGGTTGCCAACCAGGTCGCCGTCCCCATGAGGAGCACCAACGCAAGAGGAGTCCAAACCCGCATCGACCGCGGAATCCAGCGGAGCAGTCCAACCGACAAGCCGATCGCGATGGCCGCAATGGCGGGATAGAGGTACCGCCCTTGCGCCTGGAAGTAGGTCAAGTTGAACTGGAGGAAGAGGAGGCACACGAGCCCCACGAGCGTGGCGGCGAGGATGTGGAACTTGCGCTCGGTAGGTTCAAACTCTTCCTTGGCGCGACGGATCGTGAGAAGCCATCCCAAGGCGCAAAGGCCCAACAGTCCAAGCGCGACACGATAAACGGTCGCAGAAAAGAAGACGTCCATTTGACCAAAGGCTCCGACAAAACTGCGCCCCGTCCACCACCCAAACCAGTTCACCCAGTAGTCCGCCGCGGCACCGCTCGGAGCCAAGCCGTTCGCCTCGCGCATCATCGCCACCATCTGCATCATGTCCTTGCGCTGAGCGGTCCCTACGAACGCCTCTTTGAAGGCCCGCATGGCGAGCGGGTCCGAGTACAGCGTCATATTGCGCATCCAGACCGGTGACGCAATGAGGAGCGGCAAGCCCAAAACGAGTGCCGTAACCCATCTCGGCTGCAAGCTCTCTCGGGTCTGCCAGCATAAAATGAGCGCGACCGGCAGAAGCACCAGCGCGGTGGTTTTCGTGATGAGGCTCAGTCCCATCACCAATCCCAATGCGAGCGCAAGCTTCACGGTCCAACCCTCCCTCAAGACTCGCGCCATGAGCGCAAGCGACCACGTACAGCCCAGGATTAGAAGTGGATCGTTGCTGACTGCCGAGTGCAGAGCCACAAACATAGGCATAAGGCCCGCCAGGGCGGCGGCCGTCAGCGCCGAGGTCTCGCTCCCGGTTCCCCACCGGGCCGCTGAGTAGATGCCCACCAAGGTCAGGAGTCCCAACAGCGTATTGAAGAGGCGCAGGCGAAAGCCGTCAGCTTGGGTCTGAGGGTCCAAGCCAAGCGCTTGGCTCCACCCCGCAGCGAGGATGTAGTACAGCGGTGGCTGGTGCGACTGGTAGGTCTCGTACAGATCGGACGATCCCGGACGAAAGACGGGCAGCGAGCGCTCCTTTAGCACCGTCGCAACGTAGTTTGCATGCTGACGTTCGTCAGGCGCACCGACATCTTGGGTCGTCGCCCGGCTCCCGTCCGCCTGCCGCTGAAGATGCAGCTCACCGGCCGTGCGGTACGGTGTGGCCGCGTTCATTCGAACGGCCGAGATCGCAAAAACGACCAGGATCAGTGCGAGGATCCAACGTCCGGGCATAACGCGATTATGAGCGAGCGGCATAGATTGTTGAAGACAAGTGGCTCGGTACGCGTACAATAGAGTCAACGACTCCTATTTACAACAGGGTGAACTTATGAAGAAGCTATTGTCTCTAGCCGTGTTTGTGGGTGTGAGCGCCTTCGCGCTCGCCCAAACGAACCCGCTCACTACTTTCATGAAGAAGATGAGCTCAGCAGAAGGTCTGAAGACCAGTTACACGGTAACGGGTCTTGATGGCGTGGCCGCGAACTACACGATCACGCTTGGCCGACCGGGCAGCGCTCGGATCGACGGACCGCAGAAGTTGATCGTGGCCGACGGCACCAACATCACTGTCCTCGTCAAGAGCCTGAAGAAGTACTACACCAAGCCGCAGACCAAGGCCGAACTCGCGAAGCAGTTTGCGGATCCGGCGGTGATGCTGTGGTCAGGCTTCTTTGACGCAGGCATGGCGAGCAAGTTGACGACTAGTCGACTGCCCGACGCCAACCGAAACGGAGTCAAGCTCCAGGCGGTCAAGGTCGTCGTTGACTCAAGCAAGGGTTCGACCATCACCGCCTTCTTCGATCCGAAGAGTGGCGATCTGAAACAAGCGGTTCTGGAAAAGGGCGCTGGCAAGAGCGCACAAGTGCTCGACATCACCACGTTGGCTTTGGGCCCGTCTGATCCTGCCACCTTTGCATTCAAGGCCCCCGTCGGGACCGAAGAAGTGAAGGAAGCCGACTTGATCACGCAGAAGTGGATCGAGAGTCTGGACGAAGCGCTCGCCCTGGCAAGCCAGACCAATCGTCCGATCCTCGTGGACTTCTATGCCACCTGGTGTGGCCCCTGCAAGATGCTTGAGGCGAACGTGTTCACGACTGAGAAGTTCAAGAACTTCTCAGCCAACATGGTCCTGTGCCGAATCGACGTTGATCTTCAGCCGCAAATCGCGCAAAAGTTCATGATCGAAGCGATGCCAACTACGATTCTGCTCAGCAGCTCGGGCGCAGAGCTGGGACGATTCGTTGGATACGTCGAGGTTGACGAGTATCTCTCGAACCTCAAGGGCTTCATCGGAAACTAATCCTCGCCGACGCACGCCCCCTGGACCCATCTCGGTCCCGGGGGCGTTTTTTGTCACGATCTTCTGGCGATTGAGCCTGGAGTTATCCACATTTGATGCCAATGCGAAGGTAAGATGAACGACCGACCTTCGTCCGACCCACGGACTTGGAGAACCAGTTTTGGGAAGTTCTGCCACGACGCCAAAAAGCACTAAGAAGTCCTTCAAACCATCCACGGCCGCTCAGCGGCCGCGAGACCTTTTGACCCGCGAGGAGCAGCTTGAGATCCTCGACCAGTTGTTCTTGGCGCGTTACTTCGACGTCCGACTGGTCAAAGAGAAGCGACGCGGGCGTCTCACCGGCACCCTGTATAGCTCTCACAACCAAGAGGCGATCCTCGTCGGTTCCCTCTTCGGCTTGCGTCCAGACGACTGGATCAGCCCGATCCACCGCGACATGCCAGCCTTCTTCATGAAGGACCTCCGCGCCGGTTGGGACAACGACGACCGCATGGGTCTGACGATCGAGCAGCTCTGCTCCCAGGTCTGGTGCAAGGCAGACTCGCCGGGTCGCGCACGGGACAACTGGAGCCACATCGGCAGTAAGGCCAAGCGCATTATTCACTCGACATCGATGCTTGCTGGGACCATCCCTGCCGCCGCGGGAGTCGCCTATGCCGACAAGCTGAACGGGGGAGACTCCGTCGTCCTGACTTACAATGGCGAAGGCTCAACGGCTCAGGGCGTCTTCCATGAGGCGATCAACTTCGCCGCGGTACACCGCCTGCCCGTCATCACGATCATCGAGAACAATCAGTGGGCTTATGGCACACCGACCCACTTGGAGTACTCGCTTGAAGACTTTGCTCGCCGCGCGGACGGTTACGGAATCCCGGGCCTGATCGCTGACGGGCAGGACGTCTTTGACGTCTACGACAAGGTGATGCAGGCGGTTGAATGGGCTCGCGCAGGCAACGGTCCCAGCATCATCGAATGCAAGACGTTCCGCAGCTACGGGCACGGAGACCATGACGACGACCGCGCCGCACGGTATCGACCGACTGCAGAAGTCGAGCGTGGACGTAGCCGAGATCCCATCGCCTTGTGCAAGCAGGCGCTCCTCGAGCGCGGATACCTCAGTCCCGACCAGGCCAACCAGTACAAGGCCGAGGGCAAGGGTGCGGCCGAAGCCTCTGACGAGGACTTCCCTCCGCGCGTCGTCGAATATCTGAAGCGAGGCGTCCAGTTCGCCATCAACTCGCCACTACCCCCCGCCGAAGAAGGCGCGATGTGGGTGTTCCGGGAGTAGTCCAATTTTCATGAGTACCGTCGCCTCAACCAAGAAGAACTATTTGACTGCCATCAAGGAAGCCATTGCCGAAGAGATGGCTCAGAACCCGGACATGGTTTGTCTGGGTGAAGATATCGGCATCCTCGGGGGCGCATTTGGCGTGACCGATGGCCTGTCCGAAAAGTTTGGCCCCCAGCGGGTCATCGACATGCCTATCAGCGAAGCGTGTATCGTCGGCGCGAGTGTCGGCATGGCGCTGAACGACAAGACCGTCATGGCCGAGATGCAGTTCATCGACTTCATCTCTTGCGGATTTGACCAAATCGTCAACATGATGGCGACGTACCACTACCGGACCGCTGGCGAAGTAGCCCTGAATGTCACCCTCCGCGGGCCTGCTGGCGGGTACGGAGGCGGAGCGCTGTACCACAGCCAGATGAACGAGTCGTGGTTCTGCCACTCGCCTGGGCTCAAGGTCGTCTGCCCGTGCACTCCGTACGACGCAAAGGGACTCATGAAGGCGGCCCTGCGCGACCCCAACCCCGTGTTGTTCTTCGAGATCAAGCAGCTCTATCGCTGGAAGGACATCGAAGAGGAATTGCCTGAAGAAGATTACATTGTGCCGATTGGCAAAGCACGCATCGCGCGACCTGGCAAGGATCTGACCATGATCACTTATGGCCAAAACGTCTACCACTGCCTCGAAGCGTGCGATCGACTCTTCGATATGGGATACGACGTCGAGATCATCGACCTGCGGTCGCTCGTACCGCTCGATGAAGAGGCGATCGTCGAATCGGTCCGCAAGACCAACCGCGTCATGGTGGTAAACGAAGCGCCTAAGACCTGCGGTTACGCGGGCGAAGTCGTCGCACGGGTCAATGAGCTCGCGTTCGAGCATCTGGATGCTCCGGCGTTGCGCGTCACGCGCATGGACACTCCGGTTCCCTGGGCCAAGCCGTTGGAGTCGCACGTGCTCCCGTCGGTGGATGACATCACCCAGACGGCGCTTCGACTACTGACGTTCTAACTCGCTTTCTTCGTCGCCGAAAGCACCTGGTACACATACGCAAGAATTTCGGCGACGGCTGCGAATTGATCTCGCGGCACGAAGTCACCGACCTCGCATTGCTTGTAGAGGGCGCGTGCCAGAGGCGGGTTCGGAACGATCGGGATACGGTGTTCTTTCGCCATCTCTCGGATCCGCAGAGCGAGGTAGTCCTGTCCCTTGGCGACCACCATTGGCGCGTGCATCTCGCTCCGGTTGTACTTGATGGCAACGGAGAAGTGGGTCGGGTTGGTGACGATGACGTCCGCAGTCCTAATCTTGTCCGCCATACGACCTTTGGTGAGTTTACGAGCGCGGCGCATCCGCTCGCCTTTAAGTTCAGGCGAACCCTCCTGCTCTTTCATCTCACGTCGAAGTTCGTCTTTTGTCATCTTGAGTTGCTTCTCGATCTGCTTCCGCTGGAAGCCGTAGTCGATGAACCCAATAACAAGCCAGATCAGCGCAACCCGCATAAGAATCGTGTGCGCGATGTGCCCGACGATGGTTGCAGACTCCGCCGCGCTTAGATAGCCGAGCGACGCGACAAGATTCCAATTGGCGGCGATGACCGAGAATGCGACAAACCCGAACAACAACCCCTTCGCGAGCGCCTTGATCCCTTCGAAAACGGACCGGAAGGAGAGCAGCCGTTTGAACCCTTCGAGCGGGTTGAGCTTGGCGAGCGACGGTTGGAGCGACTCTGCACTCAGCACAAAGCCAACTTGAGCAAAGCTCGCGCCGAGGCCAGCGACCATGGCCACTCCGACGATCATGAGGAAAGCGAGCATGCCGGGCCGGGCAATCGTCCAAACCGAGTCCATAAGGGAGGCGTTGCTGAACTCGGTGGGGACGATGGTCATGCCCCGTTGAAAGGCGAGCAAGAGTCCGCTTGAGAGCTGACCCGCGGCGCTCGGGATCGCGAGCCCGACCGCCAACAGGACAATCGCGCCCGTAAGGTCGGTGCTCTTGGCGACGGTTCCCTTCCGACGCGCGTCCATGCGGCGCTTCGGTGTCGGGTCCTCAGTCTTTTCTCCGGAGTCACTTGACGCCATGTGCAGGGCCTCCGGTTCTGGTCATGTTTGAAAGTGCGTCGAAGCTGTGCTCGAGCCCCGCAGTGACGCCCGAGACCAGGATCGGCAGCGAAATGGTCACGGCCATGACGCCCATGAGAATCTTGCCCGGCATGGCAACCATGTAGACCTGCATCTGAGGCACCGACTTGTTGACAATGCCCGCGGCAATATCGACAAGCAAGGCAACGGCTCCCGCAGGCGCAGCGATCTGGATCGCAAGAAGACACATCTTTCCGAGCAGCTGCACCAAGCCAAACTCGGCCATCGACACCACCGGTGATGCGGTGAGCTGGTAGCTCTGCACGAACGCACCGAGCATCATGTGGTGCCCGTCGAGGAGAAGGATGAGGACCAGCGAGAGCCACATCTTGAGGCTTCCAAACAGCGTCGTGTGCGAGCCCGCGAGGGGGTTGAACAGCTGCATCGAGGCCATGCCGATCTGGATATCAAGCAGCGATCCGGCCATCTGCGCGGCGTAAACAACCATTTGCAGGCACATCCCGATCAGGATGCCGATGGCTACCTCATTGAGGATCAGTGGCAGAAAGTCACCCAGGTTTTTGATGTCGGCCTGGATGTACGGGCTCAGAACGGGGTTAAGTGCAAAGGCGATGGCGGCGCAAAGCAGAACGCGCACCTGCACGGGTGTTGTGTTGCCAAAGAGGGGCGACGCGAGCAAGCAAGCCGATATTCGGACGAAGATCAGAAAGAGGCTGACAAGGCTGGCGGCCCCAAGGGTCAACGCATCACCTGTGCAGCGTGCTGGAAGCAGAAGCGTGTGAACGCCACAAGCGTGCTCATCATCCAACTGCCGAAGAGAACCACCATGATTCCCGCGCCAATGAGCTTGGGCACGTAGGTCAAGGTCATTTCTTGGACCTGCGTCACCGCCTGAAAGACGCTTACCAACAGACCAATGAAGAGCGCCATCGCGAGGATGGGCATGCCCACCATCACGGCGACCGTGAGTCCTTGTCTGGTCAAATCAAGTACGGATGTCTCGTTCATGGTTATGCGTACCCGGAGAGAATGGTGCTAACGAGGAGTGACCAACCGTCAGCGAGGATGAAAACGAGGATCTTGGCCGGTAGGGCCACGACTGAGGGCGGCATCATCATCATGCCGAGGCTCATGAGGATGCTCGCGACCACAAGGTCGATGATCACAAACGGCACCAGGATGTAGAAGCCCACAACGAACGCAGTCTTAAGCTCGCTGATGATGAAGGCGGGAATGAGGGCGGTAAGCGAAACGGTTTCGGGGGTCGCCTTCTCATTTCGAAGGTTCAAGAACAAGTTCAGGTCCTTGTCGTACGTGTTCTTGAGCATGAACTTTCTCAGCGGCTGTTGTCCCCGCTCAATTGCCTGGTCCATGGTGATCTGCTTCTTCAGATAAGGCTGGATCGCCTTCTGCTGGAGCTCGTCGTACGTCGGGGCCATGACGTAGAACGTGAGGAACAGTGAGAGCCCGATCAGCACCTGGTTTGGCGGAATGCTCGTCGTTCCGAGCGCAGTTCGCGTCAAGCTCATGATGATGACGATGCGGGTGAACGCCGTCGTCAGGATCATGATCGCTGGCGCAAGGCTCAGGATCGTGAGCAACGCCAGGATCTGCAGGCTTGAGCTGATCTGATCATCGCCCGGCTTGCCCGGAATGCCCAGATTAATGTTGGGCACCGAAAACTGGGTTGGGGCTTGAGCTGTCTGTGCAGTGGCGAATACCCCTAAAAGTACGAGGGTCGC
Organism: Chthonomonas sp.; assembly: GCA_016788115.1. Classification (NCBI taxonomy): domain Bacteria; kingdom Bacillati; phylum Armatimonadota; class Chthonomonadia; order Chthonomonadales; family Chthonomonadaceae; genus Chthonomonas; species Chthonomonas sp. The sequence continues at coordinate 89,420 of JAEURR010000007.1, forward strand.
GATCAGCACGAAGCGAAGGGGGTGGCGAAAGGGTGTCATCTCGGTTTAGCCAGTCAGCCGACGCAATCGGCTCAGCGCAGATTCAATTTGGTCGCGATTGAGGTCGCGAAAAGCGGCAGGCGCGGCAGCGCGTGAGGTGGCGAAATCGGCTTCGTCGTCGTCCTCATAGGGCGTGTGCACGACGGCGGATAGAAGTGTCGGGCTCTTCTCCTGCGCCGCATCGACGAGTTCGAAGAAGGCAGGCTCGGGCGAAGGAGCTGGCGCACTTGCCACGGTGGGCTGCGCAACAGGTGCCGGAGACTCGGTGAGGTCGGCCAGGCACGAGACGCCCTGCTGCGTGCATGAGAGCAACAGCGTGCGCGACTTTGCTTGCACGATGTACAGCGTGCCAGCGGCAAACGACGCGGTCTCTTCAATACGAATGGAGCTGCCGAGGCGCGCGTTCATCCGCTTGTTCATGAGCGGCATCAACCGCGGCAACGCAAACTTTAGCAGACCGATGACCACACCAACCGCAAGTAACATCTGCAGGATCGGCATCATCCCTGGGCCCGTCGAGAACGATTTCGTCTCGGGGAGTACGAGGTCCTTCTTGGTTCCGAACTCAGTCTGCGCCAAGGCCAGAGCCGAGAAGCTCATGCCGAGGACGATGAGCGTGACCCGCGAGATCATCCGAGAACGGATTTTCTCGGCGCGACGCCGCACGAGTCCATCAAGCTTGAACCAAGATCGGAGTGTCATTAGGCGGCATCCTGAAGGCGACTGAGTCGCTCTTGCGGACTCAAGATTTCGGTGACGCGAACGCCAAAGTTATCTTCGATGACGACGACTTCTCCACGGGCCACGAGGCGTCCGTTCACGAAGACGTCTACCGGCTCACCGGCGGCCTTGTCGATCTCAATGATGCTGCCCGAACCCAAGTCGACCACGTCCTTGACCATCATGCGAACCCGACCGAGCTCAACGCTGATCTCGAGCGGGATGTCCATGAGAATCTCTAGGCTGCCGGTTTCATCAGGAAGCGCATTGATTTCCGCCGTCTTGGCGTCTTCCACAGCGGTCGCCAGAGAGGTCCCCTCGGCATTGACCATCACGCCGGCGATCGAGCTCGCGGTTTCTCCATCGATGATCCACGTAAGCGAGCCGTTCACCACATTGCTGGTGATCGCGATGCTCGTGCGCATAACCGATTCGGCCTTCTGCAGGCTCGGCGGGAAGTTGAAAATTTGGTATCGGACCGTCAGGCCGAGCGCGACCAGCGGCTCGTTCTTGATGTTTCCGACGGCAAGGCAAAGACCCTGAACGATGGCGTCGATGAGGGGGCGGGCATCGGCAACCAAGTTCTCGTCAATGGCCGTGATCTCGATCGGATCGACCTTCTTCGCCATGGCGGCGAGGTCTGCGAACGTCTCCTGAGTCATCAAGATGACCTGCTGGTTGTCCGGCTGGTCTGCCAGCGCAAACTGGATGATCAGCTTCGGGCTCGCCATCTCCGAGAACAGGTCGTTCGTCGTGGTGACGTCCGGCAACGGCGAACCAAAGGTCAGAGTGTCGCCAATCGCCTCGCTACAGGTGATCGAGACGGTCTGCCAGATCTGGTTCTGGACGTTGCTAAACTTTGTCAGTACTTCTTCAGAGATCTTAGGCATGGCTTATAGGTTCTCGATGGTGTCGGTTACAGTGAAAATCATTTGCTTGCCCCGGTGCGATGGGCTCACGGTGAACTTGGGATTCTTCTGAATCCGCATAATCAGGTCTTCGTCCTTCTTCTGGTCCAGGGAGACGACATCGCCGACTTTGAGTTCGAGCATGTCGCGCATGGAAATCTTCGCTTTGCCGAGTTCGACGGCGCAGTCGATCGGAGCCTGGCGGGTGTGGTAGGCCAGCAGCTTGCGAGAAATACCCGCGTTCTTGCGGCTATTGTTCACGAACCACTTCTGCGCGCTGAGCTTCGCGGTGATTGGCTTGAGAACCAGATAGGGCACGCAGATGCTCATGGCACCCCGCGAGTTACCGATCTTGACCTCAAACAGGATGGTGACGACGATGTCGTTGGGGGGCGAAATCTGGACGAACTGTGCGCTCGTCTCCATGGTCTCAATGCCGGGGTTCAGGATGACGATCCCTTCCCATGCGGTCTTGAGAGCAGAGAACATCCGCTCGATCATCTGGCGCACGAGCGGTTTCTCGATATCCGAGAGGTTCGTCCGGTGAATGCTTCGACCGGGTCCACCGAGCAGACGATCGACCATGGTGAAGATGAGTTGGAACTCCAGCTCCAGCACCGCCTGGCCGCTGAGCGGGGGGAGCGACATGACGGTGAAGACGGAGGTGTTGATGCTGCGGAGGTACTCCTCGTAAGGCACCTGCTCTAGAGAGATCAAGTCGATGGAGACCGGACTGCGGAGGTAGGCACTGAGCCCCGTCGCGGCGACACGGGCAAAGGTCTCGTGCAGCATCTGCATGGTGCGGAGCTGATCCTTGCTGAACTTGTCCGGTCGTCGAAAATCGTACAGCTCGTAGGCCACGGCACTCTTAGAGCCGGTGCCCGCGACGTTTACAAGGTTGTCGAGGTTGGCGAACACCTTGTTCGGGTCAGATGAGGACGCGCCGGCAGTAGGGCCTGAGGCATCTCCCTTCCCTTCCTCATCGGTCAATGAGTTTAGGAGGGCTTCGATTTCAGACTGCGACAGAATATTGGACACGTGCTACACCAAACTTTCGGGCCCATGTGGGGCTGTCAGTTCGGTTATTGGAGATTCGGCCTCGTTCTATAGGGTTGCGCGTACAAATCCTAAAGTGGTGTGAGAGAATCGGGGGATGGTTCTGCTCCAAGAAGCCTTAGAGTTTATGGTGGCCGCGCACCGAGGCCAACTCCGCGAGGGCACTTCGGCGCTGCCCTACTGTATGCACCCCATGGACGTCGTGCACAAGCTCCGTGTCGTCGGCGAGGTCACAGACGAAAGCCTCTTGTGCGCGGCCGCGCTGCACGACCTGCTGGAAGAGACTCCCGTGACGGTAGAAACCCTCCAGGCGAAGTTCCCGGCTCGGATTGTGGATCTCGTCGTGAATCTCACCCGAGACGAGCCGACGGCCGCGCAGATCAGAGGGATGGATGCAGAGACGGTGTGGCGACTCAGGGCAGACATGCTCATAGCGGAGGTCGCGGCGATGCCGGCGGATGCCCAGGTCATTAAGCTTGCCGACCGGCTCTCGAACGTCGAAGAAGCGTGGCGGACACGCTCAAAAAAGAAGCTAGAGCGCTATCTGTGGCAAACCCGCCGGTTGCTCGATGTTATTCCAGAGCAGCGGAATGTCGGGCTGTGGCGCGCGGTCCAGGCCCTCAGCGATCGCTGAGTCGCTCGCGGCTGCCCCGCTTCACATCGAACTTCGTGAGCTCGGGGAACTTGACGCCTTTCTTCTTGTCTCGGTCGATCCACTTCTGAATATTCGTGATCCGGTTCTTATCGCTCGGGTGGGTGCTCATCCACTCCGGCGGCTTGCTCCCGCCCTGCTTGGCAAGGAGCTCAAATAGCTTCACCATCCCTTCGGGGTTGTAGCCCGCGCGGACCATGAGCTTATATCCGCCTTCGTCGGCGCGGTTCTCGCTCCTTCGGCTGAACTTGGAGCCGAAGACGACGTCGTTGGTGATGCTTGCGACGTTGACCACTTGCTGATTCGCATTCAGAATTGTGAGGAGTGCGGCGAGGCCGATGCCCCGGCGCTGTGCAGCCGCGTAGTCGCTGGCGAAGTGCTCCTCGCGCGCGTGGGTGAGTTCATGGGCCATCACGCCCGCGAGTTCGTCCTCCGTGGTCAGCTTTTCCAGCAACCCGGTGTAGATAAAGGTCGGCCCGCCAGGCAAAGCGAAGGCATTCACCTCTTTGCTCTCCACAACTTCGAAGGTGTAGGTGAACGGCTTGGGATTCTTTTCCTTTGAGTCGTCCTGCAGATACAGAGCGCGGAGCTTCTCGCCGACAAAGCTCACGTACATCGAGCGGGGATCGGTCGCAGGCAGGACTTTCTCCGTCTTCCGGACCTCACCAGCGGCGCGCTGACCAAGTTCCGCCTGCTCCTTCGCAGAGATCTTGAACGGATCGGCAGTGGCCGAGACCGCAGCAGAGGCCAGAACTAGTGCGAGGATGGGGATCTTTGTCTTCATAGCTACCTTCGGATTTGACGACGGTCTCAGCGTACTCGTTCCGGCGGAGTGAACTCAAGAACGAACAAAACCCCGCAATTTTTCGGTGTGCCCGCACCTTTCTGATCGGGAAGGTCTAAAGCGAAGGGGCCATGGCTCCGACATCTCCAATGGGAAGGTTTGCAGAAAAACTATGAAGCGCTCTCGAAACAAAAAGGGCTTTACGCTCGTTGAAATCATGATCGTCGTTTTGATCATTGGCATCCTGCTTGCGATCGCCGTGCCGAACTTTGTTCGAGCTCGAGAGCGAAGCCGGGCCAAGACCTGTATGGGCAACCTGAAGCAGATTGACTCCGGCAAGGAGCAGTACGCCATGGAGAACCGCCTCAATGAGGGTGACGCCGTTGACGGTGCCGACCTTTGGGGTGACGGTTCGACTCCGGGTGACTACATCAAGGCCGAGCCGCTTTGCCCGTCGGGTGGTACCTACGATGTCGCCGCAGTTGGAACGGATCCGACTTGCAGCATCGGTGGCGACCACGCCCTCAACATCCCCTAAACTACTAGGGCAAACCACTTAGAAAGGTCGTCGCGGAAACGCGACGACCTTTCTCTTGCATTTGTACTAGTTTCGCACTGACCCTTGTAGAAATTTGCTCTGCTGAGGAATAAGCGAAGAGGAACGAAGCCGCTATGAAACAGCACCGAAAACAAAAGGGGTTCTCCCTAATAGAGGTTCTCTTCGCCGTCCTCATCACGGGGACGGTGGCTGCTATCCTCGCGGCAACACTGCCCATCGCGACGACCTCTCGCGAGCGTGCCGACCTGAACAATGCGGCAACAGGCATCGCGCAGAAACAGCTTGAGCGGGTGAAGGCGCTCGGGTATGCGAACTTGACCGCGGCGCAACTGCTCACGAACGGAGCGATCGACTCGGCAACGCCGGTTAGCACCAACAAGTATGCATTCACGAATGTGGATTCCAACCGAAGCGACAGCGCAGCCCAAGTTTTGCCCACCGGAAAGGCGTATATCACCATCCAGCAAGTCGACTTAGACTTGCGCCGCATCACCATCGAAGTCACTTACCGAGAGAGCGGCAAGACCCACTCGCTTGTACTCGGAACGCTGGTCGCGAACCTATGACAAACACGATGAAGCATCTGACTCGAAAGCGAACTAGGCGGCACGCCGGCGCGACGATGGTCGAAGTCGTCGTTGGCGCGGGCATCAGTACCGTGGTGCTGTTTGCCCTCATTGTTTCGTTGCTCACGGGAATGTCCCGATGGGCGGACGGAACCGGAAAGCTTACAAGTGAGATGGGCGTTCAATCGGGGATGAGAACCGTCACCCAGGAACTCCGGGAAGCGATGCAAGTGACCGTCGCATCGAACGGTCAGAGCCTTACTTATCGCCTACCGCAAATGACCAACGGCAGCTACGTTGTGCCTATCGTCTGGGATGGTGTCTCCCGCTCCATCGAATACAAGAGTGCGACCAAATCAGTCGTGATCAAGGAAGGCACCACCGAGCGCGTTGTGCTGAGGAATGTAGTGGTTCAGGAGCGCGCGCTCGACGGTCGTTCGAACAACTACCGGCTGTTCACCGCCGGCACAGGTTCAGTCACGCGCCAAGTCACGGTGATGTTCGTCGCTGAGAACTACGGATCGAGTTCGGTGAAGAAGTCTGCGCGGGCACGTGAAGAGGTCTTCTTGAGAAATGTCCCCACTACAACCCAGTAAGGAGTCACCCATGCCGCAAAAGAGACAAAAACGAAATCGAGGCTCAGTCCTCATCAGCAGCATCATCGTCCTTGGCCTCTTGGCCGTGGGAACCGCTTCATATGTGACCCACGCCACGCAATCGGTCCGGACTTCCGCTCGGCAAACCCTCGACGTCACGGCGAGCCACTTGTGCGAAGCAGGCACCCAGTCGGTTCTCCGGCAGTTGTGGCGACCTTTCAAGGTCGATCAGGACTTTGCGGAGATGGACTCGATGTGCTCGGGCGCAAGCCAGGACTCGCCAGTAGCAAGCAACGTCGGTTCGATTGACAACGTAGGCAAGTTCTCGGCTGGCATTATCAGCTACACCACCCCGAACGGCAACACGTATGCGCGTGAAGTCGTGGTCCGGTCTGTTGGTTACTTCGACGCGAACAACAACAATCGTCTGGATGCCGGTGAGGCTCGCAAGGTCGTTGATGTTACGGCGCGCTACGAGCTAGCTCGCAGTCAGGTGTTTGACTACACGTACTTCGTTAACAACTACGGGTGGATGGACGGCTTTGGACCCAACGATCTTATCGTCAATGGCGACATGCGTGCGAACGGAAACTTCCAGTTCCTGAACGGCTCGCCGACGGTGAACGGCTCTGTCTACGCTTCGGTGAATGACAAGCTCGTGCCTGCCGCGGTCGGACTCATCAATACAGGCCCGGTCAAGTGGGCCAACTCGACGTATGCGACCCGCGCAGCGACCGATGCTCGGATGCGTCCCAGTTACTCTGAGGCTTTGGTTGGGGCGATTGGATCGGCGACGCACCAACAGTGGCAGGACTTCGTCTTCAACTCGACCGCTTCGGTCGCAAACGGCCGCTTTGGCGGTGCGCTCTTGGGTGATGCTGCGGGCTACCGCGGGTGGGATCGGACGAGCACTAGCGCCACCGCCACGAACACCGTGCTTGATTCGACTTCCACGAAGGAAGTCGTCATGCCCGACTTGAACGACCTGGAGTACTACAAGACCCAGAGCAACAGCTACAGCAACAAGAAGACCGCATTCAAGGACGGGACCGCGAACCCGAACGCCAACCAAGGTGCGTACGTCGAGACCTGGAGCTCCAGTCAAAACAAGTACGTGCGACTGTCAACAAACGGCGTCATCACCGGCTCGGCGATCCTCGTCGGTACGACCGACAAGCCGATCAAGATCAACGGCCCGGTCACGATCACTCAGGATGCGGTGATCAAAGGGACCGTCGAAGGTCAAGGAACCATTTACACCGGCCGGAATGTGCACATCGTCGGCTCGATCACGTACAAGAACCCGCCGGATTTCCGCGGAACGAACATGACGTCCATTGACAACAGCAATGAGAAAAGGGACTTCTTGGGGCTGGCGGCTCGGTCTTCCGTTATCTTTGGCAACCCGAAGACGTTTGCAAATCCGTACCCGCTGAAGTACATGACGCCGCCCTTCACGAAAGACCGGTACGACGAAGCTGGCAATCTGATCCCTGCTTACGACGCAACCAAGAGGGACTCGACCGGAACCCTGCTTTACAAGAGCGTCCTGGGCGACTCGGCTCTAGATTCCATCAGCTCCGGCATTAACCAAGTCGACGCCGTTATCTACACGAATTTCGTGGGCGGCGGCAACCTGGGCTCGGGCGGCGGTGGAGTCAAGTTCAATGGAACGATCATTTCACGGGACGAAGCCATGGTTATCTGGAGCTTGCCGGTTATTCAGAACTACGACAACCGTATCCGCGAGCGCCAGCTGACTCAGCAGCCACTCATCGACTTGATGCTGCCCCGCAGCCCGATCTTGCTCCGCAGCACTTGGCGTGACCGCGGATTTAGCAGCGGAGACTAACCATGAACTCACTACACCGAGTCCTCGTCTTGGCATCCCTTGTTGGTTGCAGCGTGACCGCGATGGGCTGGAACAAGGATAAGCCGTCTGACGTTGACGTGATCCCTGAAGCCAGCCAGGAGCGGCTCGCCCAGGAACAGGCTATGAACCAAACCGTTGGTGAAGTCGGAGTTGTGCCCAAACGAATCGAGGCACGCCCCGATGTGCCATGGACAACAGACAATGACGGCGATGGCGCGAGCGACGTCGCCAACGCAAACGTCCAGGCAGCCGAGACCCTCAAGGTCGCGGCAAAGCCCGTCGCAAAGCCCAAATCTACTCCTACGCCTTGGTTTGCCGGGCTGCTGCTCGCGGCCGGGGTCGGCGCGGCGGTCAGCTTGAAGCGGTACGCGGACCGAAACATGCCGTCCTATGATGCGGTCAAGCTCGCCGCAAAGCGAAAGTCGAAGAAGGACTCGAACTAGGCATCGCACGCCAACCGTCCCACATCGCAGCGGTAACCTCTCGCCAAGGGCCACCGTCTAAGCAAGGTGTAGTGGTGTCGCGTGCAATGAATTCGATATCGTCCGCGAAGTTCGATGAGGATACGATTCTCATCGAAGGGTTTCTTGCGGGCGATTCTGAATGTTTCGAGCGACTTTACCAACGCTACTATCCGAAGGTCCAGGTGATTGCCCACGGCATCCTCCTGAATGCCGAAGACACGGAAGATTCCGTTCAGGAGATCTTCACCGCGGCATACCGCGGGCTGGCCAAGTTTGACGGTCGGTCTCAGTTCGCCACTTGGCTCTATCGCATCGCGGTCAATCGCGCGATCCAGTACAAGCGCAAGCTACGTCACCGCGCCCACGACGTGGAGCTGCGCGAAGACAGCGCGACCACTACCGAACAATTTGTCACCTCCACGGACCCCAGAATCGCCTTTGCTCTGGGCCAGCTCAGCCGCGATGACCGTGCGGTTCTGGGACTTTACTACTGGCAAGAGCAGAGCCTGGCAGAGATCGCGTTCAGCCTCGGCTGCAATGAGAACGCTGCCAAAACACGCCTGTTCCGCGCCCGCGAGCGGTTTGCCAAGCACTACCGGGGATGGGGCTCATGAGCATCTCTCCCAACGACGAGTTGATGTGGCTCATCGCCGAGAACGAGAATGACGAGGCGATTGAGGCGTTTGCCCTTCGTTACCCCTCGGACCGCGCCGAACTGATGCGGAGGGTCAACCTTGTCCGAGGACTTCGTACAGCCAGTCCTGAGGAACCGCTCAGTGCAGGCCGCCCCTTCCGCCCGAACGTCGAGCCACGATTCACCCAGCCCCGCTATGCAGTTACGGCGGGATTCGCGATGGCGCTCTGCCTCATCGGTTTTGCCGCGTTCTACGGTGCAAAGAGGGTGAGCCAACCCGCAATGTCGCCCGTCGTGGTGCAACCCGCCGAGCAGCGCCCGATGGTGACAATCCCTGCGCCCGAGGAATCGGGGCCAGTCTCACACGAATCGCTGGAGCCGGGCTCGGTGCCCCCGGTCGGCGAGGCGCAAAAAGTCGATCCAGCGCAGAAGTTGATCTTTCTGAGATCGGAACCGAAACCGCTTTCGCGCCTACTGGCGGAGATCCAACGTCAGTCGGGCCTCATCATCGAGATCGCCCCTGGAACCGAGGACGACCTGATCGCAGCGAACTATGAGGGCGTCCCGGCAATGGATGTGTTACGGGCGCTGGGCTTGCAGTTCGGGTTTACACCGCTGGAGCAAGAGCCCGGACACGTGCTCATCGTGCCTGCACTTCCCAGCACACCCGCCGCTGACCCGCACGTAGGTGACCTCGATCTGCGAGATCGCTGAAGGAAAATTAGTACTGGTGCCGAACATTAATCCTTGAGGGTCGGCGGACGCCTGCCCCGAGGGACTATGCCGCATACAGAGAGAAGCTCAGACGTTCAAGAAGTTCACGGCGAGCACGCGCTGGAATTTGGGATCGGCGGACTGGTCGCGGTCCTGCTCGGCGCGCTGTTCATTTACTACCAGGGAACACTCTTTGTGCTGGGCATTCTGCTTGCCGTCGGGGGTACAGCTTCTTTAGGATACGCGATCTACTGCTACCAACAGATCAAGAAGGTGCCCAGCTTCAGCATCGCATGCCCGTACTGTCACGGCAAGAATGTATTCACGGAGGAGCCGCAGGAGGACGAAACCTGCGTCCAATGTCATCGGCTCATGCCCATCGTGAAGGGTCGCCTGCTGCGCGTTTCCCAGGTTCGATGCGGTTTTTGCGGGACGCTCAACTACTACAGCGAGAAGAGCGTGGGTTTGCTTTGCGAGGAGTGCGACCGCGAGATCCCGATCGCGGTGAGCGATGGGATGGCGACCGAGGCAACCCACAAGTTCGCGGCCAAGACCGATGATAAGCGTTACGAGCTAATCTTGACCGAAACGGGTCATAAGAACGAACAGCTCATCCAACATCTGCAACATCTTCTTGCACTAAACCGTAATCAGGTCAAGGACATGATCGCTGCCGTGCCGTGCACGCTGCTGACCAATGTTCCAAGAATGAAAGCGGAACTTGTACAGAAAGATTTAGCGAAGTTTGAGGGGAAAACCGACATCATCGAGCTTTCGCGCATGAACTAGGCACGAGGCGCTCGGAACAGGCGACGTCAGAGCCCGGTAAATGCCCCTCTTTTGAGCCTGTTCGGGTTCATTTTTGGCCCAAACACGGGTATCATTCGCCCGATTGATCGGGGTTTCGTGCTCGAAGCTCCGATCGACTACACACTTGGGGGTCGTTTTCCACTCATGTCTTGGATTATCAACCGAATCCGAAGCAAGGCTTCTGCGGCAAGTCCTCGCATGCTAGCAATGTTGCTGGCAATCGTTGCGATGATGGTGCCGACCATGGCCTTTGCGGCGGGCGGTGAGAACGTTCGACTTTCGTTCACATCGCAGGATAAGATTTATCTCTTCATTTCGCTCGGCCTTGGCGTCATCGCCATTGCCGTCGCACTCATACTTCGCAGCTCTCTCATGGCGCAGTCGCGCGGTGACGAGAAGATGGTCGAAGTCGGCGACGCCATTCAGGCCGGTGCCATGGCGTACCTTCGCCAGCAGGTTGCCACGATGTCGATCTTCGTGGTGATCATCGGCTTGGTACTGTTTGGCGCGCACTACAAGGATTACGGCCCAACCATGGCCGGGTTCCTGGGATTGAGCTTCGTGGCGGGCGTTGCCGCGTCGTACATCGCAGGTTACATGGGGATGGTTATGGCCGTCGGCGCGAACACGCGCACTGCCCACGCAGGCCTTACGAGCTACGCGCTCGCTCTGCGAACGGCCTTCCGGTCGGGTGCAGTTGCAGGTCTGTTCACGGTCGGCATGGGCCTTATTGGCGCAACTTTGATCTTCCTCTTCGCCGAAGCCGATGCGATGAAGCTCTTGGTGGGCTTTGGGTTCGGCGGCTCGTTGGCTGCACTGTTCATGCGCGTTGGTGGCGGTATCTTTACCAAGGCTGCGGACGTTGGAGCTGACCTGGTTGGCAAGGTCGAAGCTGGCATCCCTGAGGATGACCCGCGCAACCCGGCAACGATTGCTGACAACGTCGGCGACAACGTCGGTGACTGTGCAGGTATGGCCGCGGACGTTTTCGAATCGTACGAGGTCACGCTCGTCGCCGCCATCATTCTCGGTGCGGCCACGGCGGCAATCTTTGATCAGCAGACTTGGATGAAACTCGTGCTGTTCGCGCTCATGGCGCGCGGCGTTGGCATCCTTGCCTCCATCATCGGCATCTATTCGGTGAAGGGCTCTGACGACATCGACAGCGATCCGCTGAAGGCGATCCGAAAGGGCTTCTACGCATCGGCAGCGATTGCTGCAGTTCTGACCGGCGGACTTGCCTACTTCATGATGGGCGGAATGGGCGGTGCGCCGATTCAGGCCGCCAAGATTGTTACGCAACAGCAGGGTCAGCAGGAACTGTTCGACGTGATCAAGGAAGCTCAGGACCGCATCGCCAGTAAAAAGTACGATGGCGATGTCAAGAAGGTCAAGGGCGAAGATCTGAAGGACGAGAAGTTCTACAAGGATCTGGAACTTGGTCGCGAAGACAAGAAGGGTGTGCTCACCAGCTTCCTCGGCATGGATCGCGAGAAGCGACCAGAAGCGAAGGCGCTTGAAGGATTCGCCCGAGTCAACTACAAGGACACTCAGAACCCTGTTCTGGGCTACGCGGTTCCGAAACCGCAAGAGTCGGCAACACCCGCACCGTCAACAGACTACATCACACTGGGCGAGTTCCTGAAGGCACAGTACGATGAGGCCGGAAAGCCCATTGCCGACAAGCAGCTAAAGGTTTGGGAGATCAAGGTCACCCAGACGACTCCGGCGACTCCGCCGGCGCAGCCGACGACCCAGACTCAAATGGGCAAGTTCGGCCCAATGGACAAGGCGACGCTCGATCGACTGATCAAGCAAGCCACGGAGACCAACAAGAACCTCAAGGTCGAGCCGAGTGGCAAGACTTGGGATGTTCAGATCATGGCCAACACGAAGGGCGATCTCGCGGTCGGGATTGTGAACTTCGACATGAAAGACCAGGTCTCTCCGCTCGGATTCGACGCGAGCTACTACAAGCTCTCGCCCGACGCCGTGAAGAAGGGTACGGAAGAGTCTCAGAAGGCCACTGACGGTTCGGTCGCCCCGCCTGAGGTCAAACGCATGGATACGGTTGGCGCGAAGGTGATCAACGCCGACTGGTGGCGATTCCTCGCGTGTGTACTCTTCGGGCTTCTCATGGCATTTGCCTTCGAGATGCTCACCGACTACTACGTTTCCACGCACCGCAAGCCGGTCCAGGAAGTTGGAAAGATGGCCACCGCAGGCCCAGCCCCGATGATCATTCAGGGTATGAGCTACGGTATGGAATCGAGCGTGTTCTCGGTTCTTGCCATCGTGGTGTCGCTGATGGCGCCGCTCTTCATCTTCCCGCCTGCGCTGTTCGGTGGCTATATCCTTAGCTTCTACGGCATCGCTCTGGTGGGTCTCGGACTCCTCACGACCACGGGTTACATCCTCGCGATGGACACCTTCGGTCCGATCTCGGACAACGCCCAGGGCGTTTTTGAGATGTCAGGAGCTGGCCACGCAAATCCTGAAGCGAGCAAGGGCATTCAGCGCCTTGACGCGGCAGGCAACACGACCAAGGCTCTGACCAAGGGCTTCGCAATCGCCACCGCGGTGGTTGCGGCGGTCGCACTGTTCCACAGCTATGTCGAATCGGCGAAACTTACAGAAGCAGGCATGCGACTTGAAGTGCCCGAGATCTTCCTCGGCCTTCTCATCGGTGGTGCCGCTCCGTACCTGTTCGCTGCGTTCTCGATCAACGCCGTGGGTCGCGCTGCGTTCGACCTCATCAATGAGGTTCGACGGCAGTTCCGCGAAGACAAGGGGATCATGGCTGGCACGTCCAAGCCCGACTACAGCCGCTGCGTGGCGATCGTCACCGCTGCTGCTCAGAAGGAGCTCATGGGCCCTGGCATTCTCGCGATCTTCCTGCCGGTAGCGGTGGCCTTTGGCTTCAGCATCGGCGCGGCACCGCAGTACGTCGGTGGTGTGCAGGTGAATCTCGGTGGCGCACAAGCTCTGGGTGGCTTCTTGGCCGGAACGATCCTTTCGGGTCAGCTGCTGGCTGTGATGCTCGCCAACTCGGGCGGCCTCTGGGATAACGCGAAGAAGCTCATCGAAGACGGCCTGCACGGTGGCAAGGGCACGGAAGCTCACAAGGCTGGCGTTGTCTGCGATACCGTCGGCGACCCGTTCAAGGACACGGCTGGCCCAGCGCTCAACCCGCTGATCAAGGTTATGAACCTGGTCGCGCTGTTGCTCGCTCCGGTCATCATCAAGCCGATGGACCATGCGATCACGATCTCCATCACGGTCGTCGCGGTCCTGGCACTTGCATTCTCCTTCATGTGGTCCAAGCGAGGCTCGCTCAGCGATGGCCTCAAGGGCACGACGGACGAAGCGTAAACGAAGCTCGGAACCCGAGCAACACGCCCCGAAGTTCATCTGGACTTCGGGGCAACTTTTTTGGAGCAGGTCAGAGTAATCCTATGTCGAATCCCCTTCTTGGAGGCGTTCGATGTCAGATATTCGCGATGTTCATGCGCTGAAGCACCTTCGGCTAGAGTTTCTGAAGCGGAAGATCGACACTTCTATGGCTGACCTGCGTGTCTCCCATGGGGTTGCCTACATTCGGGGCACCCTCAAGATGGACTCGGATGGCGCAGGCGATATCCACGACAACGTCAATCATGCCATGCACGCTCTGAAGGGCCGCCAAGAGTTTCGCGACATCGTTCTGGACGCCATCCTGCGGTAAATGTGCCTCCGCGAGTAAGCTCCTAATCAGGCACGGTGCCTGATATGCCGAGCGACCGATTCGAGCAAGAGTTCGTTCAGAAGACCGTTTCCGCGCAACAAGCCATCGCGCGTATCCGAAGCGGGGATCGGGTCTACGTTGGCTCAAACTGCGGGCATCCGGTCACGCTCACCGCCGAACTCGTCAATCATGCCGATCGGCTCAGCGGAGTCGAGGTGGTCCACCTCGCCACCTTTGGTCCCGCCCCATACGTCGAGCCGGGCCTCCGGGAGAGCTTCCGCCACGTTGCGTTCTTCATCGGCCCGAACACGCGTGCAGCCAGCGATGCGGGCCGGGTCGAATACATGCCAGTCTTCCTGAGCGACATCCCTCGACTGTTCAAGTCCGGGCAGCTGGGTCTCGATGTCGCTCTCGTGAGTGTCAGCCCTCCGGACGACCACGGGTTCTGCTCGCTGGGAGTGAGCGTGGACATTGGCTACGCCGCGTGTCGTTCGGCGCGATCGGTGATCGCCGAGGTCAACCCGAACATGCCCCGCACTCTTGGAGACGGGTTCCTGCACGTATCAGAGATTGACGCCTTTGTCGCTGTGGAGACTCCCATCATCGAGTTCTCTTCGAGTACCAGCGATCCGGTGACCGCTCAGATCGGCCGTAACATCGCAGTGATGATCGACGATGGGGCGACGCTGCAGACCGGCATCGGAGCAATCCCAAGCGCGGTTTTGAACGCGCTTGGAGACAAGAACGACCTTGGTATCCACACCGAGCTCTTTGGCGATGAACTGGTCGCGGCCATTGAACGCGGCAACGTGAATTGCAGGCAGAAGACGCTGCACCGTGACCGGGTGGTCGCCACATTTGTATTGGGAACCCGACCCACCTACGATGCGATTCACAACAACCCGTTCTTCTACCTTGCGCCCACCGAGTACGTAAACGACCCGAACGTGATCGCTCGAAATGATCGGATGGTTGCGATCAATGGTGCGTTGGAGGTGGATCTTACCGGCCAAGTCGTCGCCGATAGCATCGGCAGCCGGATCTATAGCGGTATCGGCGGTCAAGTGGATTTCATTCGCGGAGCGTCTCTCAGCAAGGGCGGCAAGCCGATCCTCACCTTGCCCTCAACGGCTCGCGGGGGCGAAGTCAGCCGCATTGTGGCTCAGCTCGCCCCAGGCGCAGGCGTCGTTACCTCGCGCGCCGACGTCCGGTACGTGGTGACCGAGTACGGAGTCGCTTACCTGCATGGCAAGACGCTTCGGCAGCGAGCGCTCGCCCTCATCCGCATCGCCCATCCGAGCTTCCGCGACGCGCTGCTGGCACAGGCAAAGGAGCTCGGTCTAGTGCCCCAAGATCAGCCGTCGGTGGAGGTGAACTACCCCGCCCACTTGGCGCGCGAAATCCATCTTAATGACGGCACCGCGCTGTGGCTACGTCCGATTTTGCCCACCGACGATCAGCTGCTGCGACGGCACTTCCACACGCTCAGCCCCGAGGCGGTGCACCACCGATTCCACCGCGCGATCCGCATGCTCAGCGACCGGGTCGTGAGCGACCTGGTGAACGTCGATTATCAACGGCACATGGCCTTAGTCGCGACGGAGCGCGTGGGGGAGGTCGAGACGATTGTGGCGACAGCGCGCGCTATTTTCAATGACGTCGACATGACTGCCGAACTCGCGTTCGCCATCATCGACCCCTATCGCGGCCGCGGCCTGGGTCGCGTGTTGCTCGCCGCCCTAATCGACCATGCGCGTAGCCAGCGCATCGTCGCACTCAAGGGTTACATCGAGCAGGATAATCGCGCGATGATCCACCTCATGGAGACGTGCGGACTTCCCTACGCCGTGACCCACGAAGAGGACATGAAGGTTTTCACGCTTGAGGTGACGCCGACTCGGAGTGCACCCCAAGTCCCAGCGCCCGACCGATCTGACCTACCAAGTAGAAGCTCCCTGTGACAAGAACCGCGTCGGCGTGACAGGCCCGGGCGGCAGCGCACGCGGCTAAGATCGCTTCCGCATCGTTCGCGACCGTCTCTACTGCGAAGCCAACTTGCTTCAAAGCGTCGGCAGTGACATGGGGCTCCCGCGCCCGGTAGAAGATGATGGGCGGAACGATGATGCTCTCGATGACGCCCCTGAGCGGTGTGTAGAAGGTTCCCAGGTCATGCCCGTCGATCATGTTCGAGATGAGTACCACCGACCGAATCCCTTCTTTTGCGAGCGTCGCGCTCAAGTTCTCTGCCGAGTTCAGATTGTGCGCTCCATCCAAAATGAAGGGCACCCCCGCGTGCTCGGTCCGTTGAAAACGCCCAGGGATGAAGGCGCGGGCCGCACCCCGCGCGAGGGCGGCGGGATCAGAGCCAGCTCCGGACGCCAGCATCGCCGCCACCGCGAGCGCCATGTTTTCCGCCTGCATCATTCCGGTCAGCCCCGGTTTCAGACCGCCGACTTCACCGAAGGGGGTCGCCACCGCATAGCAGTCGCCCGAGAATTCCAACAAGACATCGCGACCCAGCAAGTAAGCCGGTGCTCCCACCGCGTCCGCGCGACGCAGAATCGCCTCGCGCGGCTCCGAGAGCATGGGTCCTACGATCACAGGTACGCCCGGTTTGATAATCCCGGCCTTCTCGGTCGCGATTTCCCCCAGCGTCGAACCCAGAATGCTCATGTGGTCCCAGCCGATGCTGGTGATGACCGAACACCGGGGTGTCACCACATTGGTGGCGTCGAGCCGACCACCCAGACCGACCTCGAGCGCGACCCACCGGGCCTGCATTGCCTTCCAATAGGCAAAGCCGAGCGCGGTCTTGAATTCGAACTCCGTTGGGCCATCGAACTCGGTCTTCTCCAGTGCCTCCGCGACGGGACGGAGCTGAGTCGTGAACCGGGCGAATTCCTCTTCGGAGATATGTTGACGCCCGAGCTGCACCCGCTCGCGGATGTCGTACACGTACGGACTGAAGAACGCACCTGTCACATGGCAATGCTCCACCAGCATGCTTTGGAGCATTGCCGTGACGCTGCCTTTGCCGTTCGTCCCGGCGACGTGTACGAACCTGGGCCCGCGCTCGCCGATCCCTATGGCATCTCCCAAGCCCGCCTGAAACACGAACTCATCCATGCGGTCGAGGCCGAGCCGCCAACCGCGTTTTTCCAGCGATGCAATGTATTGGACCGATTCCGGAAAGTTCATGCTAGACATTCGTTCTACGCGGGATAATGAGCGAATTATGGCGCTCCATCAGATTCCGTGTGAATTGTGCGATCAGCTCATTCTATGTCGCGACGGATCGCACCCGCGCCTCATCTCCGAGATGGAATCTGGCTTCGCCGTGCTTGGGCCATCCCAGTATTTCTACGGTTATTCACTCCTGATATGCAAAGAGCCCGCAACGGAGCTGGACGAGCTTGAGCCGCTCTTCCGCAAGCAATACCTTGACGACATGGCGCGGCTGGCGCAGGCGGTGAGGCTCGCCGTCCGACCGAACAAGCTCAACACCGAGGCCCTGGGGAACGTGTGCCATCACCACCATTGGCACGTCTTCCCGCGGTATCTCAATGAACCGGAGCCCCTGCTGCCGGTGTGGCAGTGCATGCCCACCGAGGACGAGGCTGCAGAGCACTTGTTCGATCGCGTGAGACACGAGGACTTGATCCAGCAGATTAGGCGACGGCTCAGAGATTGAGCTTGGCGGCAACGCGTCGATACGCCTCGCGGAACGAGATCCCTTCCCCCTGGACGAGCGCATAAGCACGCTCGGCAGCATAGAGGTCGGGCGTCATGGCATGGTCGAGCGTCGCGGGATTGAACCTCACGCCTCCGAGCGCATGGGCCGCAATGCTGAGGCACGCCTTGGTCCGGTCGATGCACCGAAAGAGCGGTGCCTTCATCAATTGCAGGTCCCGGAAGTACCCGCTCGACAGCCGCGTCGTGAGCGCTTGGATCGCGGCGAGATCGGCATTGGCCTGCGTCGCATGGGCGCGAATCAGCTCGAAGACGTCGGGGTTGCGCTTCTGAGGCATGATCGATGAACCGGTCGTGAAAGCTGGATCGAGGGTGACAAAGCCGTACTCCGTGGTCGCGAAGAGCACCAGGTCCGATGCCGCACGGCTCAGATCACCCTGCAGTAGCGTGCATGCGAACGCAAACGCCGACTCCGCTTTGCCGCGACTGAGTTGCACCGCGGTTACAGGTTCCTGCGGGCTAGCGAATCCGAGTTCTTCTGCCACCCATACGCGATCGAGTACGAGTCCCGGCGTGCCGTAGCCTGCGGCCGAGCCGAGCGGGCACAGGTTCCACAGTCCGCTGAGCGCATCCAACGTGTCCGCGCTATGCATCAGCTCGGCGGCATGCGCACCTGCCCAATCCGCAACGGTACTGGGCATCGCGCGTTGCAGGTGAGTGTAGCCGGGAATGCTCAGATTGCCCTGGCGCACGACGAGAGCGTTGAACGCGTTTGACGCGGCGGCGGCCAGGTTGCGCATCTCCTCCGCTTCAGCGCGCAGGTAAAGCCGCATCGCAGTCAGCACTTGATCGTTGCGCGAGCGGCCGAGGTGGATCCGCTGGCCCAGGTCACCCAGCCGCATGGTCAGGTGCGCTTCAATGGCTGTGTGACAATCCTCTTGCTGGGGAAGAATCGACCACTGCCCTTGTGCGTGTTCTGCCGCTAGATCGCTCAGTGCTACTGCCAACCGCTCGGCGTCTTCCGTGCTGAGGTAGCCACACCGTGCGAGCATGCGGGCGTGGGCAACACTTGCGGTGCAATCGTGCCCGACGAGCCGCGCGTCCAGGGTCACGTCGTCACCTACGGTGAACTCCAGAACCGCGGCGTCCACCGCGGTCCCCTTCTCCCACAGGCGACTCATGAAGCCACCTCTGCGAACCGGTCGATCAGTGCGGAATAGAAGCGCGCCCCATCGAGAAGCTCGCTCTCAAGGACGAACTCGTCGGCGGAGTGCGACCGGGCTGAGACCCCTGGGCCCACCTTGATCGTGGGGACGTCTTGGAAGAAAACTTGATCGCTCATCGTTTGGCTCGCGAAAGTCCGGCGGTCCGGTGCGGCTTGCTGCGCAGCTCTGACAATTGCCGCATCGGGTGGACACGCATATGGCAAGAGCCGAGTCGAACGTGGTTCGATCTCACCTTCGACCAGCGAGCTCAAATAGTCCACCAGCGCCCCGTGCTCTATGCCCGGCGAGGTTCGAATATCTAGCGTCGCCGAGGCTTGGCCGGGGACCTGATTGGAAACCTCTGCGCCCCGTAGCATGGTGACTTGGAGGGTCGTTGGACCAAGCTCGGGGTGCGGAGATCCCAGGTTTGCGCTCTTTAGGGCGACGAGGTCACGCGCAAGTTGCCAACCCGGCGAATCGATGCCCAAGGAGTCGGCATTGGCGGCGTGGCAGGCAGTGCCACGGGCGATCAGGTTCAAGATCATGAGCCCCTTTTGCGCAGTTCCGATGTGGAGATCGGTGGGCTCACCCACCACGACGCCGTTGGGTCGCCAGCCCAGTTCGTCGCGCAGCCAGGGCCAAGCGACTTCGGTCCCCAGCCCGCCGGTCTCTTCGTCGCCGACAAGCATGAGGACGACCTCGCAGGGTCCTCCGGACTCGTGGGCCCGCAAGAAGGCAGCGATCATTGCGGCGACGCTGGCCTTCGTGTCGTTGCTGCCCAGACCATAGACCCGCCCGTCCTCTTGAGCCGGATCCCACGGATCGCGCGTCCAGCTAGAGTTTGGGGGCACGGTGTCGAGGTGTGAGTTTAAAAGCAACCGCTGGCCGCGACCAGTCCGCGCGATGACGTTGTGATGCAGGCGGTGCACCTCGACTCCTGCGCTGCTCAGAAACTCGGACACGAAGTCAGCGATCTCACCTTCTTCATGCGAAACGCTGGGGATTCGGACCAGGTCCCGGTGGAGTTGCAGCAGCTGCGCTTCGGTCATAGGAGGTCACACTCAGTAAGGCTGATGAGCGTGCCGCACCCCTCGTTTGTGAAGAGCTCGGTCAAGATCGAATCGGGGTACCCAAATCCGATGACGTGGACCCGATCGACGCCACCCTTCAGCGCCGAATGAATCGCGGACGATTTGGGCAACATGCCTCCCGACAACTTTCCAGACTCGATCAGGGCTTCGAGCTCGGTGAGCGCCAGCTGCGAAATCAGCGTAGTCGGGTCGCCAAACGTCTCCAGAATCCCTTCCGCCCCCGTGAGCATGATGAGTTTGGAAGCTCCGATCGCAACGGCGATCGCTGCTGCGACGGTGTCGGCGTTGATGTTCAGAGGCTCGCCGTTGGCGTCGGCCGCAAGAGGGCTTACGATCGGGAGATGACCACGATCCAAGAGTGATTCCAGGACTTTGGTATCGATCCCGACGATCTCGCCGACATGCCCAAAGTCGATGGGGACTTTGCTGCGCGGCTCAGCTTGGATGAGCCCCGAGTCGATGCCAGAGAGGCCGACCGCATCCACTCCCAGCTTGCGGCAGGCTCCGAGCAGCGTCGCTTGAACTTCCCCGTTGAGCGCCAAGATCGAGACCTGCAGCATCTCGCGACTGGTTGCTCGACGACCCTCCACGAAGGTGTACTCGACCCCCAGCCGCTTTGCCAGTTCGTTTGCTTGGGTTCCACCGCCATGGACGAATACGACGCGAACTCCCAGATCGTGCAGGACTTGCAGTTGCTCCAGGACCCGGAGCGCCTCTTCTTGCGTGCGTAGCCCTTCCCCGCCGCACTTGACGACAAAGGTCTGGCCGCGGTGGTGCCGCAGATAGGGAATCGCGTGCCTGAGCGATGCGACGGGGCTAGGATGCTCCATTGTTCTTCTCCATGAGGTGGGTCATGATCGCCTTCTGCACGTGCAGCCGATTTGCAGCTTGGGCCAGCACGATGCTGCGCGGCCCATCGAGCACTTCGTCGGCGACTTTCACATTGCGCCTTACCGGGAGGCAGTGCATAAATTTTGCGTTGGGGCGTGCCGATTCGAACCATGATTCGGCCACGCACCAATCGCGAAGGTGGGACCGGGCGGCGAGTTCGGCATCAGGATGGCCGTACAGGTCGGGGCGGCACCACGACTTGCAATACAAGACGTGGGCACCATCAAGCGCAACGACCCGATCGTCGGTAGTCTGTACTCTGGTGTAGGCGCGGGCTTCGACCAGGATCTGATCCGGCAGGTCGTATCCAGCCGGACGCAGCACGGTGACGTGCATGCCACGCCGGGCAGCCATCATGAGCGCGGCGCGTGGGACGGCATACGGGAGCGGTTTGGGATGGTACGCCCAACTCAAGACAAATTTGCCGTCACGAGGGACGTCGATGTCATCGAGCGTTTTCCAGTCGGCGAGGGCTTGGCATGGGTGGTCTGACGCCGATTCCATGTTGATGACGGGCTTTGGGGACAGGTCGGCGATCTGCCGCATCAGTCCGTCAGCCAGATCCTCGCTGAGCGACTGCTGCTTCGCAAAGCAGCGCACGCCGAGCAGGTCACAATACTGCGCAAGCACCGGAATCGCCTCGCGCAGGTGTTCTTGTTCCGCGCCATCCATAACGATACCGTCGCGGGTCTCCAGTTGCCACGAGCCCGAGCCCGGCTGGATCACGAACGATCCGCCGCCAAGCTGCGCCACCCCCGACTGAATCGAGGCGAGTGTGCGCAAGCTTGGGTTCATGAAGAGCAAGCCAACGACCTTGCCCGCCAGCGGCCTTGCATCGGGATGGGTCTTCAAATAGTCCGAAAGCCGAAGAAGCATCTCGGTCTGATCGCTCGCTAAATCCGTGAGGGAGAGATAGTTCCTCATGCTGGCACCTTGCGAAGCGCCGCTAAGAAAGTATCGACCGCGGCGTCATCGATGACCAAGGGAGGTAGCAGGCGCACAACGTTGGGGTCCTTGGCATCGCCAGTGATGAAACCGGCATCGAGCAACTCGGCCCGGACATCTCGGCTCGGGCGGATGGTGTGCAGTCCGATGAGTAGGCCCCGCCCAGAAACGCTGCGGACCACGCCGCCTCTGGTTTCTGTCATCAGTCGTTGGCTGATCCGATTCACATTCGCAAGGAACGCAGGCCGACTCACCGCCTTGATCGTGATATCCATCGCGGCACACGCCATGGGCCCGCCGCCGAAGGTAGTACCGTAGCTTCCTTTCGGCAAGTCTTTGCAAAGCTCGGAACCTGCACAGGTCGCCCCAATCGGGAATCCGCCCGCGAGCCCTTTGGCAGCCGTGAGAATGTCAGGGATGACTCTCAGCGCTTCGATCGCGAAGAAGGTTCCGCAACGACCCGCGCCGGTCTGGACTTCGTCGGCGATCATGAGTGCACCCGTTTCCGTGCAGCGCCGCCGTGCAGCCTGAACGAACTCGGTGCTCAGTGTCCTGGCCCCCGCGACCCCTTGGACTGGCTCGAAAATGAACGCCGCCGTCTGGTCGGTGACCGCGCTCTCCAGCCCATCAAGATCTTCGGGCTCAAGCCAGTCGACTTCGAAAGGTCGATTCGGAAACCCGTACCAGCTGGTCGATCCGTCGGTGATGGCGGCCGCCGCCGCGGTTCTGCCGTGAAATGCTCCGCGCAGAGCCGTCACGCGTAGGCGCTGCGTATGGGTCAGCGCAAGCCTCAGGGCATTCTCGTTGGCCTCCGCGCCCGAGTTCACCAAGAGCACGTGGTCCACGCCGCTAGGCAGTTGCCCAACCAGCCGTTCGACTGCGCGCGTGCGGACCGGCACTTCAATCGCATTGGATTGAAACACAAGGTCCTTTGCCTGCGCGGAGATGGCCTGGCTCAGACCGGCATGACTGTAGCCTAGCGAAGCCACCGCGTGGCCGCCGTAAAAGTCGATGTACTCGCGACCGTGCCCGTCGCGCACGGTGACGCCGCAACCGGAGACCAACTCTGGACCGATGCGTGTGTAGACGGGGAACTCCATGGTCAGATCCAGCCCGGCACGGGGTGCATCAGCCCTGCCGCTTGGTCCAGGCCGCAGAGCCGATTCATCCACTGCACAGCGCCGCCAGCCGCACCCTTCACCAGGTTGTCGATGACCGAGGTCAGCACCAACTGTTGCCCCTGGACGGCTACCCCGATGTGGCAGCGATTCGATCCCGCGATCTCCTTGACGCTAGGCATGCGTGTACCGACCTGCACGAACGGAGTTGCCGAATAGAACTCTTGGAGCTGCTGGACGATTTCCTCAGCGGAATGTGGTCGGTGGAGCTGGGCAAAGACGGTTGCATGGATACCGCGCGCGAACGGACCGGAATGCGGAACGAACGCCAAAGTCGGAGTCGTGCCGAAACGCGCGGCGATCATCGTCATTTCCGCTTGGTGCCGGTGGCGCAATGGCTCGTAGGACCACAAAGCGCTTTGGCGTTCGGGATGGTGCGTACCGGCGCGGGGTTGCCGACCGGCTCCGGTACTACCGGTGACTGCGCTCACCGCGTAGTTCGGGACCGTGAGTTCGAGCGCTTGGAGCGGAGCCAAGGCGAGCACGACCGTGGTGGTGAAGCAACCTGGATGGGCGATGTAAGCATCGGGAGTCTCCTTCTGCAGGTCCGGACAGGCGCAGATGAAACGGTGCATCAGACCCTTGGCCCCGTGCTCTTTGCCATAGATCGCTTCGTACTGGTCGGCCCCCGGGTAACGGAAGTCTGCTGACATATCCACCACGCGAACGGCATCGCCGGAGCCCTTCAGCAGGTCGTCCAGCGCGGCGGCCGTCTCCCCGTGAGGGAGCGCTGAGAAGACCGCAAGCTGACGCTTGGAGGCGATCAGCTCCTTCGCGACCGACAGATCGCTGAACGCCAAATCGCGAGCTGCGCCCGCCAGGTGGGGGAACTGCTCGTCCACCCGCTGATCTGCGTGCGTGGTCGAGATGACCGCCTCGATCCGGAAGTTCGGATGGCCCAGCAGCAGGCGCATGACCTCGGCAGCGACATAGCCGCTCCCTCCAAGGACGAGAGTGGGAATCGTTTTAGATAGCACGGGCAAGCTCCATTCGGTTGATCACAGCGTTGGCAAGTTCGGCCGGATTCTGGCGGGCGTTGACCCCGCTGATCCCGGTCTCGCGGGTGAGGATTTTGGTGCCGGACTCATTGTCAGTGGCGGGCCCGGTGATGACGTGCGGGCACAGATCGTAACGAGCTTGGAGCAGTTCGACTCCGCCCCATGCTCCCACGGGATCGCCCGCGGCGAGGACGGTCCCTCGGAACGCCTTGCGCAACGACGGATCGGCAAGGATTGAATCGACCCCGTATTCGCCGAGCAGACCGTCGCCCAGCTCGAGCACAATCACGTCCGGTCGATCCGCGGCGAGGCGGTTCAGCATTGTTCGCGCACTCCCCAATCCGTTCGATCGGCTGGTTGTGACGATGCCGAGGTCGGTGAAGATCATCGTGCGCGATGCACCCGCATCCTCCATTGCGAGGATGTCGCGCCGCAGGCTGACCCCGGTTGCTTTCGCTGCCATCACGTTCAAGCCCCGGCGGACGAACTGTTGGATGATCGCGAGACACGCCTCCGTTTTGCCCGAGTTCATGCACGTGCCGATCACTCCGATGATCGGGACTTCGCCGACATCGAGCCCTTCATCGAGTGGCCCTACGACTCGGGCTATATTGGCGGGCACGCCCTTGCGGCTTTGGAGTACGGGAAACTCTAAGACTTGGCCAAGCACTTCGCACTCGAACGGTTTCCCGACTGCCGGGGAGTACGCCGTGCACGTGCCGAGAACGCCTCCAAGGTTTAAGAGCTGGATCGTATCGCCGACAGCCAAGCTACTCGGGATTACCCCGGCATAGCCGAGCAGCGCATTGCGGTGGCCTAGCGCACCGGCGATGACGTCGCCGGCCTTGAGGGTGGACATGCGACCCGACGGTAGCTCAAGTTGGTTGTACGAAGACTTGTTGTTGAGGATGCGCACCGCTAGGACGTCCCCCTCGTTACAGTGTATGTCCGAGCCTAGCCGGGCGTCGCGTCGCAGGGTGCAGTTGCGCGTCACCGAGGCGATCTTGTCCAGGACGACCGCTTTCACGCTTTCTCTCCCGCTCGGGCGTGCAGCACGCTTGAGAGTCCAAACAGTCGTGAGAAGCCAAGCGCCTCGGCGGGGGTCCACTCACCTACCGCCTCACCGTACACTGCGCGCGATGCGGCATGAAGCGAATACGGCGACTGAACTCCCTCGACCATGAAGCTCCCCGTGCGGAGCCGCACAGCGACTTCACCGGTCACTCGCTGCTGGCTGGAGGTGAGCAACGACTCAATGTCTCGGCACGCCGGATCGCACGCCAACCCTTCGTGAATCCAATCGCCGTACATGGCCGACACCGCATCTTTGGCTTGGATCTGTCGCTTCGTCAAAACGAGCTTCTCGAGCTCCCGGTGCGCCGCGATGAGGATCGTCGCGGCCGGGGCCTCGAACGCGACGCGCCCCTTGATTCCAAGGATGGTCTCGCCGAGATGGATCCCCCGCCCGATGCCGTATGACCCACCGAGAGTATTCAGCTCGGTGATGCAGATCACCGGTTCGAGCTCGTCCCCGTCGAGTGCAACCGGTGTACCGTCTCTGAATCCGATCTTGATGAGGCGAGAGGGCATCGGATGGTCGAAGGCGTTTCGGGTCCAGAGCCACTGCGACTCCGGGATCGACTCGGCGGTACCGGTCGTCTCTTTGCCACCGATGGTGACGCCCCAGAGCCCCGCATTGACCGAGTACTGTGCCTTCTCTGGCACCGGATAGCCGAGCTTCTCCAGGTCCTCGATCTGTTCAGCTCGGCTGGGAGCGAGGTCTCGCACCGGAGCGATCACGTTCAGCTCGCTCGCGACGCTACGCAGCGTAATCTCAAACCGGACCTGGTCGTTCCCCGCGGCAGTGCAGCCATGGGCGACCGCCTCGCACCCTTTCGCAACCGCGACCCTAGCGACTTCTTGCGCCTGTAGGTTGCGCTCCGCGCCCACGCACAGCGGGTAGGTGCCACCGCGTAAAACGTTCCCAGCGATCAACAGGCGCAACGTATCAGCATAGTATGCATTTGACGCATCAATATGCACATGATCGATTGCCCCGAGTTGTTTGGAGAGTTCGGCAAATGCGGTTGCATCCGCTTGCCCGTCACCGGTCACATCGACGGTCACGGTGACAATTTCGTAGCCTGAATCAAGCAGCTTCGGGATGCACCACCGCGTATCGAGCCCGCCGGAGAAGGCGAGCGCGACACGCGGTCGAGGATCAGCAGAGCCAAGATTCATAGCGCATATTATTGCACATTGATCATAAGTATGCAAGTCCCACTTGCTTGAATGTTACGGCGCTTGATGGAAGGGATAGCGGTAGTCGGTCGGCGGATTGTACGTTTCCTTGATCGTCCGCGCGCTCAGCCAGCGGTACAGATTGAGGGCCGATCCCGCCTTATCGTTTGTGCCGCTCGCCCGCGCCCCACCAAACGGCTGTTGGCCCACGACCGCGCCGGTTGGCTTATCGTTGATGTAGAAGTTGCCCGCGGAGTTCCTCAGCCGCGCGACTGCTCGATCCACCGCGTCTCGATCCTGACTGAGGACCGCGCCGGTGAGGGCGTACGGTGAAGTCGAATCGACCAGGTTCATCGCGCCTTCGAAATCGTTCTCGGGGTAGGTGGTCATCGTCAGAACCGGTCCGAAGATTTCTTCGCACATGGTCGTCGATTTGGGATCGGTGGTTTCGATCAGGGTCGGTTCGACGAAGTATCCCTCCGACTTGTCGGCACCGCCTCCTTGTAGGATCGTCGCACTCGGGTTGGCACGTTCGCCGTCGATGTACCGAACAATGTTGTCGAACGACTTCTCATCGATGACCGCGTTGACGAAGTTCGAAAAGTCATCGACCGGCCCCATCTTGAGCGTCTTCATGTCCGCGACTAATCGGTCCTTCACCGCACCAGCGAGGTTACTAGGGAGGTAGGCGCGACTTGCCGCAGAGCACTTTTGCCCCTGATACTCATATGCCCCGCGCAGGAGCGCGGTTGCAACGACGGCGGGGTCAGCGGATGGGTGCACCAGGACGAAATCCTTGCCGCCCGTCTCCCCGACGATACGCGGGTAGCTCTTGTACCGGCCAACATTCGACCCGATCGACGCCCACATAGAGTTGAAAACGCCGGTCGAGCCGGTGAAGTGGACGCCGGCGAAGTCGCGATGGGCAAAGCAGACTTCCCCTACGGTCGGTCCGTTAGCGGTCACGAGATTGATGACTCCCGGAGGCAGCCCCGCCTCGAAGAGGATCTGCATGAAAACGTGCGCACTGTAGACCTGGGTGTTCGCTGGCTTCCACACGACGACGTTCCCGCACAGCGCAGCCGAGGTCGGCAGATTGCCTCCAATCGCCGAGAAGTTGAAAGGAGTGACCGCGAGGACAAACCCTTCCAGTGGGCGGTACTCCATACGGTTGTGCATGCCCGCGCCCGAGATCGGTTGCTGGCGATAGATCTCGTCGAGGAAGTGGACGTTGAATCGCAAGAAGTCGATGATCTCACAGGCGGAGTCGATCTCGGCCTGGTAGGCGTTCTTGCTTTGGCCAAGCATCGTTGCGCCATTCAGGTGCATGCGATACTTGGTCGCAATGAGGTCGGCGGCCCGGAGGAAGATGTTGGCTCGATTCTCCCAACTCAGCGATGCCCAGTGCTCGCGCGCGGCGAGCGCCGCATCGATCGCCGCTTGAACATTGGCGGCGCTACCCGCGTGAAAGTGGCCTAGCGTGTGCGCGATTTTGTGCGGCTGGACGATGGCTTTCAGGTCGCCGGTACGTACTTCGGCTCCACCGATGAACATCGGAATATCGACCGATTCAGATTGAAATGCGGCCAGCTGCGCCTTTAGCCTTGCGCGTTCGGGCGAGTTTGGTGCGTACTGCAGGACCGGCTCATTGACAGGTAGCGGGTAGGTGAAATTGCCCCAGTTCATGCCTTGGAGTGTACCGGCCAGGCAACGAAAAGCCCCTCCCCGCCTATCAAGCGGAGAGGGGCATAACCGACGGTTTATGCTTTGCGACGACGTCGCGCGAGCAGCAAGAGGCCTGCGCCGATGGCGGCGAGGCTTCCGGGCTCGGGCACCGCGTAGGCGTACCCGCTGCACGAGCTGAACACTGCATTCGGGTTCGTCAGAGGCCTAATCGTCACTTCGATCTCCGACCCGAGATAGTAGCTACCTGCGCCAGAGGCAAGCACGGAGTTGCCCAGACCGCCGAACAACGACAACGAATCGCCGTTGGCGATCGTGTAGGTGCGGCAGATGAAGGTCGATTGCGTGCCGGAGGCCGCGTGCGAGAGGTTCATCGCAGGGTTCGAACCCAACCGAACACTCGCTGAGGTGCTGGATGCCGTCGGGCTAAAGCCGGACGTGAAGCTCTTCAGCGTCAAGCAAATCTGCCAATCGAGTGGCGCACCAAACGCAATCGACGGGGTCCAGAATTCGATCTGGTCCTTGAATCCCAGGTTGTAACCGGGGTTGGTACCGGCCGGTGGTTGTGTGGTCGAGCCGACGGTACCAGAACCTTCGATCGCGGCGTAGGTGGTCAGGCGCATCGCGCCGTACTGAGCGTAGCCGGAAGTGTTGATGTACGCCGAACCGACGCTCGTCGGGATATCGGTCGTGTTATCGTACAGAAAATCCGCCGCGTCCGGCAGGATGTTGCTGTCCATAGGATTGCTGCTGCTCGAGTTCGAAACGTTTCCGAAAGTCGTACCGACACCACGCACCCAGCAATTTGGATCGCTCGCTTGCGCCAGCGCCGAAAATGCAAAAACAACTGCCCCTAGGGCAGTCAAACGAAAAGTTGACATGTCCTCTGTCCTCCGCATCTGATTCTATCCGCGACGCGGCACGGTTAGGCCGGTGTCTTTGCTGGGTTTGCGTGCGAGATTGTCACATTGTCCGTAGTTTCGTGCTCAGTTTTTGCGGTTCGATCACACGAGTCCAATGATTTGATCGTCGATGACGTCGATTCCAAAGGCGGCGGGCTCTTTCCCGAGCCCCGGCATAAGCATGATTTCGCCCGCGAGTGCGGTGATGTAGCCCGCACCAGCTAGGGGCCGAAGCTCTCGGATCGTCACCTCGAAATCGGTCGGCGTGTGTCCCTTCGCGGCGTCGTCAGCGAAGCTGTACTGAGTCTTGGCCACGCAAGGCGATAGGTGCCCCATTCCATGCTTCTCGGCCCAGACCAACCGGCGGCGTGCTCCATCGAGAAGCCGGATTCCAATGGCACCGTAAACCTCGGAAGCAATGAGATGAAGCTTTCGGGCGATGGAGTCGGTGGGCCGATAAAGCGGTTCGAATGTTGACGGCTGATTGGCGACGCGGTTGACCACTTTTGCGAGTTGCCGACATCCCTCCCCACCACCACCCCAGGGGTTTGCACTTGCACAGCCGACGTCCATCGCGCGACACGCCTCATGAATCACGCGGTGATCGTGCTCTTCGTCGTCCTCAAATCGGTTGATCGCCACGACGACAGGCGCGCCGTATTTCTTGAGGTGCGATGCGTGCTGCTCCAGGTTCCGGAGGCCAGGGCCGAGCTCGCCGCCCCCATGGTGACGAAGCGCCCGGACAGTCGCGACGAGGACCACCGCCTCTGGGGCCTTCCCGATCTGCGGCACAACCAGATTCATGAACTTCTCCGCTCCGAGATCGCTCGCGAAGCCTGCCTCGGTGACCGTGAACTCGGCGAGGCCAAGGCTGCACTGGGTCGCGAGTACTGAGGAACAGCCGTGGGCGATATTTGCAAACGGCCCGCCATGGACGAATGCCAGACCACCTTCGAGGGTCTGGACCAAGTTGGGACGGATCGCCTCACGGAGCAGTGCGGCCATCGCTCCGACCACCCCAAGCGCGCCGGCACGAACGGGGGCCGCCTGATCATCTTGCCCGACGACAATCTGTGCAAGCCGGGCTTTCAAGTCTTCCATTCCCGTGGTCATGCACAGGATCGCCATGATCTCGCTCGCAGCACAGACGACAAAGCCATCCTCCCGCGAATAACCGTTGGTTGAGCCGCCGAGCCCGATGACAATCTCTCGAAGCGCCCGGTCGTTCATGTCGATCGTTCGCGGCCAGGTAATTCTACGGGCATCGAGGCGACAGCGGTTACCATGGTGCAGGTGCGCGTCTATTGCTGCGGCAAGGAGGTTGTGCGCGCTTGAGACCGCAGGGAAATCTCCGGTGAAGAACAAGTTGATGTCTTCCATCGGCAGCACCTGGCTGTACCCGCCTCCGCATGCGCCGCCCTTGTTGCCGAAGATTGGACCGAGAGAGGGTTCGCGCACGCAGGGGATCGCAGTGTGCCCGATCTTACACAGCCCCTGAGCGAGGCCAATCGTGGTGGTCGTCTTCCCTTCCCCCGCAGGAGTCGGCGTAATGGCAGAGACCAACACCAGCTTCCCCTTTTTGCCCGTCACAAGTCTGCGGATTCCATCGCGCGAGAGCTTCGCCTTGGCCCGCCCCAGCGGTTCGAACTCATCGTCCGCGAGGTGGTAGCCCGTTGCCAGCGCCTGGATGTCCTGTAACTTGGCGGCTTGGGCGATATAGAGATTGGTCTCGGTCGGCATGAGTACAGTTTTCCTCATGCGCAGAATCTTCGCTGGCGAGTTCGCGGCGGTATCCTTACTTCGCGATGAACGATCCGAACGACCAACCTATGGAGCCGAAGAAGTCTGATCAGCCGATTGATCTGGATAGCGGTGGGATTGAGATCAACGGCGCTCCGGACCCGGTAGTGGCAAAGCCCGATTCGACCGGCAACCCCGATATCGTCATCAAGACAGAAGACGAAGGCTCGGGCTACTTTGACCTTACCGAGCTTTTCAACACTCCAAGCGAGCCAGCGATTGCACACACGATGCCGCAGGCCACCCCGGCCCCCAAGCCAGCTGTTCCTGCAGTGGGTGGATTTGGGGACCTGGAAATCGTGAAAGATCCCCCAAAGGGTTCCGACGACTTCGAGATTCGATCCGCGAACAAGATGTCGGACGCGGGTTGGAAGACGAAGAAAGCGCAACCCTCGACCGGGAAGATTTTGTCCATTTCGCTGTTGACACTGATCGCGGTCGCTGTGCTACTTTGGGTCTTGATCGGTCTTAATCGGACCCAAGGCGAGCCGACGGAAGCGCCGCCGTCCGAGGCCCCGATCATCGCTCAGCCTGCACCCGCAGCTGGCGCAACCACCACCCCACAGACTCCTACGACTCCGGTTCCGACCACGCCTCGCGGCCCATCGGAGCAGCCTGGCGACACGTCGAACGAAGGGGAATAAGTCCAGACATAACCATGCCCCGGCTACCACGTGGGAGCCGGGGCATGTGGAAGTGACTTAGCTGCAGCCGCTGGTCGCGCCGCAGGTGTTGCACTTCAGACACACGCCATTGCGGACGAGCGTGAACGCCCCGCAATCCGAGCACGGGTCGCCTTCGTAACCCTTCAGCCGGGCTTCGCGTACCTTGGCGGTGAGTTCCCCACCGACAGTGACCGGCACAGCGGGGGCCGATTCCGGCGAGCGTTGAGCGGGGACGCCAATGCCGCCGAGCGGGTCGCCTTCCTTAGGGCCTTGGCCAAATCCGCGGGCAGTGTGGTCTTCGGTCGAGAGTCCTGGGATCGACCCCTGCACTTCGTCGCCATCCTCTTCCTCCTCGAATTCGAGGGTGCTGGAAGGTCGGTGCATCGCATCGCTGCGAAGGTCTTCCGGCTTGACTTGCACGAGGTCGGTGCGTCCCAGATAGGTCAGCGCGAGCTCGCGGAAGATGTAGTCGATGACCGATGTGGACATCTTGATGTTGTCGTGACCGTTGACGATGCCGTTTGGTTCGAACCGCGTGAAGACGAATGCTTCCACGAATTCCTCCAGCGGCACCCCGTACTGCAGACCCAGTGAGACAGCAATGGCGAAGCAGTTCATGAGCGAGCGGAACGCCGCCCCTTCGCGGTGCATGTCGATGAAGATCTCGCCGAGCGCTCCGTCCTCGTATTCGCCGGTGCGTAGATACACCTTGTGGCCCGCGACGCGTGCCTTCTGGGTGTAGCCCTTGCGCCGACCTGGCATCAAGCGCCGCTTAGCGATGTACCGGTAGACCAGTTTCTGAGCGATCTGCTCAACGGTCGCTTCGGAAGGCGCATCGCCGAGCGAAGCTTCAAGGATTGCCGCAGCCGCATCGTCCACCGCCGCGTTGAGCGGCTGGGACAACTTGGAGCCATCGCGATAGAGCGCGTTGGCCTTAAGTCCGAGCTGCCAGGAGAGCAAGTAGGCGTTGCTGACGTCTTCGATGTGGGCGTGGGAAGGTAGGTTGATCGTCTTGCTGATCGCGCCCGAAAGGAACGGCTGAGCCGCCGCCATCATGCGGATGTGCCCTTCGGCGAGGATGTATCGCTTGCCAGTCTTGCCGCACTTGTTGGCGCAGTCGAAGATTGCGTAGTGCTCAAGTTTCAGGTGCGGCGCACCCTCGATGGTCATCGTGCCGCAAACGTAGTCGTTGGCTTCGGCAATCTGAGCCTTGGTGAACCCCATCGCCTCCAGCATGCTGAAGTTCCAGTCATTGAGCTGCTCCTCGGTGAAGCCAAGGTACTCGCGGCAGAACTCTTCGCCCAGCACGAACTTGTTGAAAACGAACGGCAGTTCGAAGGCGTTCTCAATGCTCGACTCAATCTTTGCGATGATCTCGCTGGTGAAACCACGAGCGCGTAGCTCTTCGGGGTTGATATGAGGACAGCCGACGAGCGACTTGGAGCCCAAGCAGTAGCCGATGATGTCCTCGATCTGCTCTTGGCGATAACCCAGATGCTCGAGCGCTGGCGGCACCGATTGGTTGACGATCTTAAAGTAACCGCCACCGGATAGCTTTTTGAACTTGACCAAGGCAAAGTCGGGCTCGATGCCTGTTGTGTCGCAGTCCATGATCAGGCCGATCGTGCCGGTCGGGGCGAGAACGGTCACTTGAGCATTGCGATAGCCGTGGGCCTCGCCGAGCTTCTCGGCGCGATCCCATGCCTCTCGGGCGGCTTTGAGCAGACCGGTCGGGCACTCGTCCGAGTCGATCCCGACGGGGGCGACGTGGAGCGATTCGTACTGATCATTCCCGGCGTTGTACGCTGCACGACGATGGTTGCGCACAACCCGCAGCATGCTGTCCGAGTTGCGTGCGTAACCCGGGAATGGGCCAAGTTCACGTGCCATCTCCGCGCTCGTGGCGTAACTTTCGCCGCCGAGCACTGCGGTGAGAGCTCCCGCGATCGCGAAGCCCTGCGGGCTGTCGTATGGGATCGCCATCTGCATGAGCAGCGCACCCAGGTTTGCGTAACCCAGGCCGAGCGTCCGGAACTCATAGCTGAGCTTGGCGATTTCGTGGCTTGGGAACTGCGCCATGAGCACGCTGATCTCGAGCACCATGGTCCAGATGCGAATCGCGTGGCGATAGCCATCGATATCGAACTCATTCGTGGCGGGTTCGTAGAACTTGATCAGGTTGATGGACGCGAGGTTGCACGCCGTGTCATCGAGGAACATGTACTCGCTGCACGGGTTGCTGGCGTTGATCCGCCCATCGGCCGGGCACGTGTGCCAGTCGTTGATCGTTGTGTCGTACTGAAGGCCCGGATCGGCGCTCGCCCACGCGGCTTCGCAGATCTGCTCCCACAGGTCGCGAGCAGGCAACGTCTTGATCACTCGACCGTCGATGCGTGCCGTCAGATTGAAGTCTGCACCCTTGTTGACCGCAGTCAGGAAGTCGTGCGAGACCCGGACCGAGTTGTTCGAGTTCTGACCCGAAACGGTGACGTATGCCTCGCTCTCGTAGCCCGTGTCGAAGACGGGGAAATCGACCGACGTCACACCGTTCTCAGCAAGTTGGATGGCCCGCTGTATGTAGTTCGGGCTGATTGCCGCGGACTTGGCTTCCGCAACGGCGGTGTACAGTGCCTGGTTCTTGCGCGGGTTGAACTTGTCTGCCTCGGTCTCGGGCGAGGCCATGCCGGTGTGGCATGCGCGGATGATGGCGTTCAGATGCCGCTGATTCAGGGCCGTACCTGTCACCAGGGCTGCGACCTTCTGCTCTTCCTTGACCTTCCAATTGATGAAGTCTTCGATGTCTGGATGGTCGACGTCTAAGCAGACCATCTTGGCGGCGCGGCGTGTGGTGCCGCCGGACTTGATCGCTCCCGCCGAGCGATCGCCGACACGCAGGAAGCTCATCAGGCCGCTCGACTTGCCGCCGCCGGAGAGCTTCTCGTTCTCGGCGCGGATGCGCGAGAAGTTCGTCCCGACGCCCGAGCCGTACTTGAAGATGCGAGCTTCGCGGGTCCATAGATCCATGATGCCGCCTTCGTTGACGAGATCGTCCTTCACCGAGAGGATGAAGCATGCGTGGGGCTGTGGTCGTTCGTAGGCATTGACCGAGCGCTGCAATTCGCCACTCTTCGGATCAACGTAATAGTGTCCCTGTGCCGTGCCGGTGAT
The DNA here is from genome assembly GCA_016788115.1 of Chthonomonas sp. Lineage (NCBI taxonomy): Bacteria > Bacillati > Armatimonadota > Chthonomonadia > Chthonomonadales > Chthonomonadaceae > Chthonomonas > Chthonomonas sp. Next base: position 123,976 of record JAEURR010000007.1, read on the forward strand.
TCCGTACGCGTAGTGCAGGCCGGTGTTGAACCACTGCGGGGAGTTCGGCGCAGCCATCTGGCGAGCCATCATATGGCAGAGCTCGTCGTAGAACGATTGCGCATCTTCGGCGGAGTCGAAGTAGCCGTGCGACTCACCCCATGTGCGCCAGCAACCTGCCAGTCGGTGGAAGACTTGCCGTGCGTCCGTCTCGTGATCGGAATTCGGGTCACCAAATTCGCTCAGGTGCTGTTCGGCATTCCAGGCGTCGGACAGTCCCGCCTTGCGGAAGTACTTCTGCGCGAGGATATCGGTGGCAACCTGACTCCACTGTGTCGGTACCATCACGTTCTCCATCGAGAAGACCGTGCTGCCATCGGGGTTCCGAATCTCGCTCTTGCGAGGCTCGAATTCGATGCCGGTGTAGGGACCTAATCCCGTCTGTGTAAAGTAGCGGCTGACCTTCATTGCGTGGACCTCACTCCGTTGATTGCGTGCATCATCCTGACATGACTAGTAGACATATTACTACGTTTTCCCTCGTTTGAATTCTCTTTTCTCTACCGACCTCTACTGTTTCTGGGTCGATTGAAGTCGCTTCTGATCGCGACGCAAGGCATCCACCACGGCATTAAATTGGCCCGCATCGGCAAATTCGCGGTAAACACTCGCGAAGCGCACATACGCGACACCATCCATATTCAGGAGCGCACTTTCCACCCGCTCTCCGATTTCTGTCGAATCGATTTCGGGCTCGCAAAGATCGAACAGTTCGCGCTCAATGCGCTCCGCTGCATCTCGAAGATCGTCGTGCCTCACGGGGCGCTTCCGACATGCGGTGACCATCCCCATGAGGACCTTGTCACGGCTGAACTCTTCACGTTCGCCGGAGCGCTTCACGACAAACAGTCGCGGCTTTTCCGGCTGCTCAAACGTCGTGAATCTTCGGCTGCATTGCAGACACTCACGTCTGCGGCGTATTGCCTCCTCCTCCCGGGAGGGGCGCGAATCGAGCACCTTTTGCTCTTGATAACCGCAGTACGGACACTTCATCGATTTCTCTGGAAACCACTATATCTTGTGGCTGATCCATGATGCACCACAACAGGTGGTATCGTCAACCCCTTTCTGCCCCCCATTTTTCCCACGGCTTTTTCGCCATTTTCCACCGCGTTATTCACAGCTGTTCCCCGAGATCATCAGGACAGTCAAAAGATCAATGACAAAAAAGTGTTGGTTCGGCGGGAGATTGCGGAACAACTGTACTGGCACTTAGCGGGGGAGCTAGAGTGCTCAGTGACGACATGATTGGGGATCACAAGCGGGGTGCATGCGGCACGGTGAAGCAAAGTCTTTCACCGTTCTGGCTTGCTATTGCCCTCAATGCCGTGCTCTTCGTCTCTTGCTTCTGGTCGCCGTTTGAGCTGACGACTACAGAAACCGTTTCGACGGTGATCGATATTCTCATCGGCCTCGCGGTCATCGGCGGTTTTCTGAAAGCAGCGCTGCGCAACCGCTACGCCATCCCGGCACCGGCCCGGTGGCTGCTGGTCGCGGTGGGATTATTCGCGCTCGGCAACATCTACTTCCTGGCCTACCAGCTGAAGTACGGCAGGGAGCCCGTGATCAGCTTTGCTGACATGGCATTCCTTACCTACTACATCGCAGTAGCCTGGGCGGTCTGCACTTTGCCACAGGTGCGCACAGGCGGTACCCAGCGGATCAAGCTTCTGCTGGACTCGATGCTTTGCATCCTGTCGCTGGCGATGTTCTCCTGGTTCTTCAGCATCCAGCCCATTCTTGGGATCGCGACGGGTTCCTGGCTTGAACAAACAGTTTTGGTCGCCTACCCCATCGGCGACCTAGTTCTCGTCTCGTCGCTGATCTTGCTGAGCATCCAGACGGCTTCCGGCATGGTACGCGCAGTACGATGGCCGCTGGTGGTGGGCGGGATCGGATTCTTCGTCGCTGACTACTGGTTTGCGCAAGAGAGCCTTGCGCCCGGATACAACCGCCCGCTCGTCGCCAACATGGGGTGGACATTGGCGTATGTTGCCTACGGCATTGCTGCTTACCGTGCGGTGCTGTTCGAAAACCGCGCCGAGGTAACTTCCAAGGCGTCGAAGCGACTCGAAGTGTCTCCGATGCACTTTTGGTATGCCTTTGTCCCCGCCGCCGTCGGTTGGGGCGTCTACACGTTCATGGCACGCTATGGCACTGCTGAGGGGCGTAGTGCTCTCGGCATCACGGTGTGCCTCCTCGTGCTCGGAATCGTTCGCTTGATCATTGCCGTGCGAGAAGTGAAGGAGCTCAATCGCGGGTTGCACAGCGCATTGACTCAGCTTTCGCAGAACGAAGACCGGATGCGCGTGGTCAACGAAGAACTCGAAGGACGCAATACCGAACTCGAAATGATGCAGAGCAGCTTGGAGGCTTCGGTGGTGGAGCTTGAGATCCAGCGCAATCAAGCGCAGTCCAACGAACAGCGCGCGCGCGACGCGAACGAGGAGTTGCGCGGAATGCAGCTGGAGATGGTGGAGCAACTGCGGCGATTGGAGATCGCGAACGAGGCGCTTGAGAACATGCGCGAGCAGATCGAGAGCACCAACGAGGCGCTCGCCGCAGCAAACCAAATGCTGCTGGAGACCTCGCAGCGCGATGGACTCACGGGGCTTCCCAATCACCGGCGGCTGTACGAGCAGTTGGAGGATGACCTGGATGAGAGCCATTCCACCGGGAGGCCCCTGTCATTCCTGCTTCTTGACGTGGATCACTTCAAGTCGTACAACGACATCTTCGGGCACTTGGCGGGAGACGAGGCCCTGCGCATGGTGGCATCGGTACTGCGGGACAACGTTCGCGCGACCGACGTGGTTGCACGCTATGGTGGCGAGGAGTTTGCCGTCATTCTCCGCAATTCGACCCTCGACGGTGCGATCGAAGCTGCCGAGCGACTGCGCAGTGTGATTGAGGAGACCAAGTTCCCGCACCGTAAGGTCACCATGAGCATCGGCGTCGTCGAGGCGTCCCAGGACATCATGCATGCCTCGACGCTGATTGACCTGGCAGACCAGGCCCTCTACGCCGCGAAGCACTCGGGCCGCAACCGCGTGCACGTCTTTGGTGCTCCGCTCGACGCAGACGAGCGAGCTGCCTAGCTCAGGCGCAGACCAAGCTCAGCCCACTGCTGCGGGTCGATGGTGCTGGGTGCATCCATGAATGGATCGTAACCGCCTCCCACCTTCGGGAACGCGATGACCTCGCGGATGTTCTCCTCATCGAGCAGGAACATGATCATGCGATCAATTCCCGGCGCGATACCGCCGTGCGGGGGCGCACCGTACTGGAACGCCTCAAGGATGTGCCCAAATCGCTCTTGCTGTCGCTCTGCATCAATCCCAAGGAGTTCGAAAATGCGCGCTTGGACATCGGGGCGGTGGATTCGGATCGAGCCGCTGGCCCACTCCGTTCCGTTGCACACGACGTCGTAGCAGTCGGCACGGATGCGACCGGGATCGGAGTCCAAGTACTGCATGTCTTCGGGCTTGGGTGAGGTGAATGGATGGTGCGTACTGTCCCAGCGGTTGGCGTCGGGATTCCACTCCACAAGCGGAAAATCGAGTACGAAGCTGAATACCAACTTGCGCTTATCGCGCAGACCCGCACGCTCGGCAATCTCGACTCGCAGGCGGTACAGGACGTTGTTTCCCGCCGAGTATTCGTCGGCAATGAAGCAGAGCAAATCGCCGGGCTCGGCGGCGGCGGCATCCAGGATCGCGTCCTGCTCTTCCCCGCTCAGGAACTTGGCGCAACCGCCTCGGACGAAGCGACCCTTGGGGGTCGTCAGGACGTTCTCGCCATCGTTGGCATCCCGCGCGACCGCGAAGTTCGCCATCCCCTTTGCGCCGTACTCCTTGGCGAAGTCTTCCAGTGCCGAGATCTCTTTGCGGCTGAGGACACTGCCGCCCGGGAACCGGACGCCTCGTACCTTGCCGCCCACTTCAACCGCGCCCGCGAAGACACCAAATCCCGATGCAGCGACGATCCCGGAGACATCAAAAAGCTCCAGTCCGAACCGAACGTCCGGCTTGTCGCAGCCATATCGTTGCATGGACTCGTCATAGGTCAGGCGAATGAATGGCTGGACCGGATCCTTCGGTAGGTCAAACTCCTGGATGATCGAGTTGATTACCTCTAGCGTCATCCCCTCAATCAGTTGGAGAACGTCTTCCTGGGTACAGAACGACATCTCAAGATCGAGCTGAGTAAATTCGGGTTGGCGGTCCGACCGCTGGGATTCGTCGCGGAAGCACTTGGCGATTTGGTAGTACCGCTCCATGCCAGCAACCATGAGAATCTGCTTATACTGCTGCGGGCTCTGAGGCAGAGCGTAGAACTTGCCTGGCTCAAGTCGATAGGGCACGAGATAGTCGCGCGCACCTTCTGGCGTTGACTTGGTGAAGATGGGCGTTTCGATCTCGGTGAAGTCACGCGCATCAAGGTAGGCACGCATCTTGCGAACAGCAGCGGCGCGCAAGACCAACTTTAGCGCCATCGATGGTCGGCGCAAGTCGAGGTAGCGATACTTCACTCGAAGCTCCTCGTTTACGTTGCGCATCTGATCTTCGTCGCTCACCGGGAACGGCAGCGGCTTGGCGGGGCCGAGTATGTCGTAAGAGTCGACGATCACTTCGACTTCTCCGGTGGTCATTTTGGGGTTCTTGGTCGCTTCGTCCCGCGAGCGCACAGTGCCACGTATCGCCAGACACGTCTCGTTGCGGAGTTCGCGTACGTCGAACTTGTCGGGGTTGAAGACGAGCTGGACGATGCCGGAGCGGTCACGCAGATCCACAAATGTAACGCCACCAAGATCGCGCACTTTGTGCGCCCAGCCGTTAAGAACGATCTCGTGACCGACATGGGTGGGTCGGATGTCGCCGCAGGAATGGGTACGTTGCGTGAAGCTCATCGGGCTCCGTAGGATACCCGAATGAGCTTCAATTGAACCTAAACGGTCGGTGCAGCCTTAGAACGGAAACACAAACTTGACCGCCACGCGATTGCGCCACTTGGCAGCATTTGGATCTCCCAGGATGACGAACGTCTCCATACCTGTCGAGCCTGAGTTTCGGTAGGCGACATAGAAGTTGGACTCGCCAGCCCGACGCACCCAACGACCGGAGATGGTCTGAGTTCGGCTGAGTTCGAACGCCATCGACCCGACCCATTGGGCGATCCGCACCGAATCCTCGCGACGATCGTACTGGACCGCACCGCGGAGTTTCGACGCGAGCTTGTGGACGATGTTGAACCCCTGATTCCGAGTTTTCACTCCTCCGCGTTCGCCTCTGCTCACGTAGATACCGCCCGTGCGATCAGGGTTGTTCACGTTGAGCTGCATGCTGAGCGAGACGTTCCGTTCCTCCTCGTCGCGGAAGCGGGTGAGGTCAAAGCCGGTGTTGAAGCCGATATTGGCCCAAGTGCGGATGAAGTTGCCGACACTGATCGACCGCTCGGAATTCTTGCCAGAAAACGTGTCTTGCAGAGAGGCGAACACATTGATGTTCAGTGCCCGAATCGGGCCCGAACGGTAGTCGGAACCGTACTCGGTGAAGCTGTATACACCCCGCCGGTCTGTAATCCCGGGCAGTCCGAGCGTCGGACGGAAGTTCTGGGGCACCGCCACGTAGCGAAACTCGCTGTAGACCTTCCCGTCGCCGTAGGACAATTGGCCCGATCCTGCTTGGGCCTTGGCCTTGGGATTGTCCACCATCGCGAGATCGAAACTCGTTCCCCAAAACCCCTTCTCGATGTTCGCGGAGGTTCCGATCGTGCGGCTCGCGGTGCCATTCTCGTCGCGCTGGGTGGCATAGACGTTCGCGTTACTTCGGGCGTCGATCTCGTAGCGGACATTCGCGACCGAATCGATGCGGTCGCTGTCGCGTGCTACAAGCGCACCAGCTTGGATTCGTTTCGATAGGCTGCCGAACCACTTGGCACCCTGATCGAACTGCTGTATCCTGCGCGAGTAGAAGGCTCGCCCGATACTGAAATCACCCGTCGTCCGGAAGAAGTCCGCGCCCTCATTGAAGAATGGACGGGACTCACCAAGAAACTCTTCGGAACGCGTGAACCCGATGGTACTCACCTGTGACTCGATGTTCTTAAAGTCAGGATTGATACTGAGGAGCGCGGTGCGATCTCCATCCATCTTTGCGCGAACGTCCAGCCCGGACCGCATAGTCCAGTTGTCTTTCTCGTGAGAGTCAAACTCAGGGGAGGCATAGGCAAGTCCTTCGATTACCTTACGAGTTTGCTTCGGAATACGAACATCAACCCAGCGACCGGTGTACTCTTCCAGTTCGCGCAGCGTGATGTCGGCCCATCGGCTGAGTACATCGGGGCGCGCCTGGTATCGCGAGAAGTTGATCATCGGCGTAATCTGGGATTGGGCAGGCAGGTCCAAAACCTTCCAAGGAATGCGCATTTCTGCCGACCAACCTGTTGCGGTGCGCTTGGCCGCACCTTTCCACAGTCCGCGCCACTCCTGTTTGGCGGCGCGACCGCCCGCGATCGTCTCGGCCGTGACCCCTGCCGGATTGATCCGGAACGTGGAGAGCCACATGCCACGCCCGCGAGCGTACGGGTCAATGGAGAACGAGACGACGTCCTCGTTGCGGATACCCGCCCCCTGCTGGAAAGTCCTCACCGTGAGATTCTCCGGCTGTGAGTCGGTGATTCGGAAAGCCACGTAGATCGCTTGGTCGTCGCTCGCAACGGAGACCACCGTCTGGTCTGCTGCGGGTTGCGAAGTTACGGGGTCGATGAAGCCGGTCCCTTGCGGTACCCCGGCCCATTCGGCATCGGTGACGTCACCATCAATGGTCGGTGGGGTCTGGATTTGAAACCATGCCATTGTGGGGGGCGTGGGTTGCGCGAGAGCGCACGACGAGAAGCAAACAAGCGGAGCCAATAGTCCGCGGCGAAAATGCATGCCCCAGGATACGCAAATTGGCTCGCCGTTCGTTGCCGAATCTTATCCGATTTTCAGGCATCGAACACCACCGAGTAACATCGCACCCATGACCACGCCCACCGAACGGTTGCGAACAACCTTCCACGTAGCCCTGAGCAGCTACTGGTTCACCACGCACATGCTTTGGGGAGTGCTGATGACCTACACGGTGGCGGTCATCGTCAAAGCTACCGCCAGCGCCAATCCCGCGCAGCTCACGGGGAACATCCTCGGAATCGGCAGCATCGCCGCAATCGTGGTCCCCTTGCTCGTCGGCCCTATGAGCGACCGCTGCCTGTCGCATCTAGGTCGCCGCCGCCCATTCATGCTGACCGGCACGATCATGAGCATCGTGGGCCTGGCTGGCATCGGATTCGCCGCGCATCAGTTAAGCATTCCGCTGTTGGTGTTGGGCTATCTCATTACAAACCTGGGTAACAACATTGCCACCGCTGCGTATAGCGGGTTGATCCCCGATCTGGTCCCCATGGACCAGCGAGGGACGGCATCCGGGTTCATGGCGGCGCTCTCGCAGCTCGGTACGCTCTTGGGTCTGATAGCAGGAGCATTCCTTGGAAAGGTTCACCAAGTCCCGATGCTGATGGCTCTGCTCGCGGTGATACTCGGGCTCTCGCTTGTGGCCACGATGACCATGGTCAAGGAGACCGCTATCACCGAGGCCCCCCCGGCGATTCCACCGTCGAAGATGCTTGCCTCACTCTGGGAGCCGATGAAGCACAACGATTTCCGCTGGGTCTGGATCACGCGTGCGCTGGTGGTCATGGGTTTCTATTGCATTCAGCCATTTCTCATCTTCTTTTCCGCGGACGTCCTGCGCGGCTCCGATCCAAGCAAGACGACCCTGCTGCTGGGGGCCAGCGTGATTGTCTGTGCGAGTGTCAGCGGGCTTGTTGGTGGCATGCTCGGCGACCGACATGGGCGGAAGCGAATCGTCATCTGGGCAAACTCATTGATGGCGATTATCTGCGTGGGGTTTGCGATCGCGACCACGGTTCCCACAGCGATCGTTGCCGCCGCAATTTTTGGGCTCGCGTACGGCGCGTACTACAGCGTTGACTGGGCGCTGGGATCGGATGTCTTGCCGAACCATGCCGATGCAGGCAAAGACATGGCGGTGTGGCATATCGCCATGACGCTGCCGCAGGCAGTGGCCGCCCCGCTCGCCGGTCAAATGATCGCAGCGTTCGGGTCCACACAGGTGCAGCGCGGCGGAGAGATGGTGACCTCTTACCCGCATGCGGGCTACGTCACGCTGTTCCTTGTCGCAGGCTTGTTTACCGGCGCAGGAGCGGTCCTACTGAGGAAGGTCCGCGGCTCGACCTAATGCTCGTGATCATGGCCGTGTCCGTGATCATGGTCGTGATCATGGTCATGCGTGTCTTCACGTGCGGCCGCCTCGGCGGCCAGGTCGATCTCCTTGTGCCGCTTCAGTTCGAGCTCGTAAGCCGAGGGGCTGAGCACTTTGGGGATCGGGTGTGAAAGTCTCCAGAGAACGCGATCTTGTGGAAACTGCGCAAGCCCTTCGCGTGCGATCCGCAACTGCTCCGCCAGGTTCCCTTGCTCGCGGTGCACCAACGCCAGCCAACGATAGCTCTGCTGCAGGGCGTCGGATTCCTCTTCTTCCAAGAGCTTTGCATCGCGCGGTTTCAGCGCAATCGCAGCTGTGAAGTATGGGACGCTCGCGTCCATGTCCTTAGCTTTGCGCAGGAGGACGCTTCCCATCTCGTTCTGGAGGGCGATGCTCTTCGGGTTGTGACTGATGCCTTCGTTGAGGTAGGCGACGGCCTTGGCTACCCCCATAGGATCCTTGTCCCAGCAGAGTATGTTCGCTCCGACGGTCCATGCAGGGATGAACTGAGGATCGACCCAGGTCATGAGTCTGAATAGCGGGAGGGACTCGCGCGGCGAGTTGTGATCGTGCCCGCGCATGTCCTTGTAAGTCTTGGTTTCCCGTTCGATGTCCCCAAAGATGCCGCGGAAATCGTGTTCGGCGGAAGGGATCACGGTTGTGATCTTGCTGTCGTCGTGGAGTTCGTTCTCGTGGTTATCGCTTGATCCGACGCCGCGCTTGCCCGCAGACACCTCTTGTTCGGTGAGCGGTCGCATTTCGACGCCGTTGTGCAGGTACAGATCGGCGCGTAGCCAAAGCCAAGCCGATAAGTTCGTGCGAAACTGCCCGAGCAAGGACGCCGACGCGTGGGTCTCGTGTGCGTTCAGACCCGCGTTTTGGTGCGGGGCTTCAAGTTCGGGCTGCACGCGCTGCGCACCGAGGCTCGCCAGTACTGCGATGCTCAGAGCACCTAGGCCGATCCACTTGGATGAGTTCATACTGCCTGCTTCCTGAACTTCACCCAGCCCAGCGTGACCATCGCAGCGGAGTAGACCAAGGCGTAAGCGAATAGAGTCCCTACAACCCAAAGCGGTACTGGCCCCCAGTGGGCGTTTGCGGCGCGTGAGCCGAGGTCGAAGAGTCCGTATTGCGGTAGCGCGGCATTCATGACCTTGAAGAGCCCCTGCATCGCAGGCGGGCTGAAATCGTACGCCATCGTGAATGCCCGGGTAAGCATGCTCGAACCAAACGCGAGGATAAAGCTCATGGTCGCCGCGGCAGCCGGGGTCATGAACAAACTCAGGCTCAAGCTCACGGCGCATACAATGCTCAAACCGAGCACCTTGCACAGGACGAATTGGGCCATGACCGGCTCGAAATGTACGTGGAACATCGCAAGCGAAATCGCGGTGAGTCCCGCCAAGATCAGGAAGCTGATCCAGGTGACGCAGATGGCCCCCACGAGCTTGCCGATGAGCAGGTCTAGCCTTGAAATCGGGCGGGCAATGAGCGGGTACAGCGTTCGATTCTTGATCTCTTCCGGCATGAGGCGGCTCGCAGTCAAGATGCCGATGATCGTGCTGAAGAGGCCGAGCACGGTAGCAGCAAGGTCCTTGGCGAATGCTTCGAGCCCGTTGAGTCCGAAGAACCCAAGCGCGCCTGCGCTGAGCATGATGAGGAACCCGAGGATCGCGACAACCCAGAGGTCTTTGCGACGGATCGATTCGAGAATCACGGCGCGTGCGAGCGCCCACCAAACTTGAAACTTCATGCAGCCCTCCCAACGGTGGAGACAAAGTACTCCTCAAGCGAACCATCAGCCGCGATGAGGTTGAGGATCACCCCTCGATTGCGGACGATTAGATCGATCGCCCGGAGCAAATCTTCCTTGTTGCTGAACGTTGCCCGCCAGCGGTGCCGACCGAGCGATTCGAGCGTTTTCGGGAGGACGTCCAAATCGATATCGCCAGAAAACTCGACTTCGAATCCGCGGAGGGAGTCCTTGAGCGCGGTCATCTCGCGCTCTTCGATCAAACGGCCTTGGTCTATAAGGATGATGCGGTCGCAGAGCATCTCGACCTCGGCCAACTCGTGGCTGGAGAAGAGGAGCGTTGCGCCTTGTCGTTGGCGATCGAGCAACAAGTTGCGAAGCTCGCGACGACCGACGGGGTCGAGGCCGCTGGTGACTTCATCAAGCACCAACAGCTCAGGGCTGCCAAGCAGCGACTGGGCGATCCCCACGCGCTGAAGCATTCCCTTGCTCATGGTTCGGTTGAGCCGGTTCATGGCATCATCGAGGCCGACCAGATCCAACAGCTCTTGCGATTCTCGCTTGAGCGATGCACCCCGCAGACCCTGGAGTTCGCCGTAGAGACGCAGGGTCTCTAGCGGTGTGAGGTACGGGTAGTACACGGCGACCTCGGGCAGGTATCCGATTTTCTTTCGGGCCTGCTCCGTCCCAGCGTCGAGCCCGAAGACCTTGGCAGAGCCAGATTTCGGTTGCACGAAGCCCATGAGGACTTTCAAGGTCGAGGATTTGCCTGCACCGTTGGGCCCAAGGAATCCGATGATCTCGCCGGTCTTCACCTGGAACGAGAGGTCGGTGACTGCCTGAATCGGTGTCTTGCCCTTGCGGGAGTACTGAATCCCCAACTGATCTACTTCAATGGCGTAATCGCACATAGTTAAAGTAGATTATCGGAGGTTAGGGTCGAAACCCTAAGACTTGAGGCTTCAAATGCTTCGCTAAGCGGAGCGGGTGCGAGTTACCGTGACACGCTCACCATCTTGCAACAGCACTTGCCAGCGCGCCCAAGTGAGGCGATCCATCTTCTCCAGGCTCACGCCGATGCGAAAAGAACCTTCGGAACTCGATGGTCCGGAGTAGGTCACGTGCCCCGCCGCAGCGAGGGGTCCATCCTCGGTTTCGAGCGAAAACTCCAGTCGAGTGCCGGTTGGCAGCGGCTGGAAGGTCTCTAGCCCGATGCCGCCTTCGCTGATATCGCAAAGTTCACCCATGACTGCTTCGCCATCGATTTGGATCGGAAGTTCCATTCGCTTGCGGCGACGGGCAGTCTGTTTGGAATCGACGAGGGTGATGCGGCTGTCAATGGAGCATCGAAGGGTCTGTCCGTCGCGCTCAGTGACCCGGACAAGGAACTGGAAGGTACCCGTGGGAATGGTGATCGAAAACGCCAGGCGGTCGCCCTTGGCTGCTTCGGTCTGGCCGAGCAGATCAAGCTGCAAATCATTCACCTCGGTCTCGGCGACCCATCCCCAGAACGATTCCGAGGTGCGCAAAGACTTCGCGAAGAAGCGATATCCGCGGTAGATTTTCAGATCCATAGTCCGTCCTAGCTTAAAGTCGGCTCACAACGCTCAAATACTCACCGAAATTGTTACCGAGTTGTCAATCATCAGATGGCTGGTACCCTTGAATAAACATGAGTCACGCGCAGCACTTGGACATCCGAATCGGCACGCTCGTCTCGATGGACCGTGCAGAGTCGGTCATCCCTCAAATCATCGGCCATGGGTTCGAGAGTTTTCAGCTCACTTGCTGGCAAAAGCTCCCCACGGAAGACGTTTCTGAACTCGCCAAGCGCATTCTGGGGCTGGTCGAAGGCCGCGCAGTGATCAGCGCGCTCGGACTCTACGGCAACCCGATGACCGATGAACTTTGCCTGTCGGAGTGGCCGCGGATTGTCAAGCTTTGTGCGGCGTTCGGGTGCGACACAGTGTGCGGATTTACCGGCGCGCTGGAGGATCGGCCTGTAGACCAAAATCTGGACCGGTTCGTTGAAGTGTGGGGCGAGCTGACCCGGATGGCCGAGGCCGAAGGGGTGAAGATCGGCTTCGAGAATTGCGATATGGGCGGCTCTTGGGAGTCCCCAAGGTTCAACATCGCGCACAGCCCGCGGGCTTGGGAGATGCTCTTCAACGCAGTGAACAGCGATTCGCTCGGACTCGAGTGGGAGCCCTGCCACCAGATGGTTTCGTTCGTCGATCCCATCGCGAATCTGCGCGAGTGGGTCGGCAAGGTCGTTCACATTCATGGCAAGGATGCAACGGTACACCACGACCTAGTGCGCAAGTACGGCACGCGCAGCGGCATGTATGTGGTTCACCACCGAACGCCGGGATTCGGTGACACGAATTGGAGCGACATCATCACTCTCTTGAGGATGAACGGATTCTGCGGGGCAATCGACATCGAAGGTTGGCACGACCCCGTCTACCGTGAGGACCTGGAGATGACCGGCCAGGTGCATGCTTTGAACTATCTGAAGACCTGCCGTGGTGGAGCGTACGTGGAGAATCCCAAGTGACGACCCTACAAATCGTCTTGATGGCGCTGGCGGCGATCCTGTGCTCCTGGGGAACGTTCCTCATCGTGACGACGCTGTTCCGGCAAGACCTCCAACCACGGATTTTTGCGGGAAAGATTTTGCGCGGGGCCATGACCGAAACGATTGGTCTGGTGTGCTGGCTGATCGGGTTCGTGCTCGGAGCCAAGCCGGGGCTCGCGCTTCCTGTGCTCATCCTAGGCTTGGGTGCGGGCGGGACCGCGGGCGTGTTCCACTCGCTGGTCGTCTCGCGACTGGTACCGACGATCAAATCGGTTGCTGATTCCGAAAAGCCTGAGTGACCCGGACTGCACGTCGGGTCGCCGCGACGTCGTGAACGCGCAGGATGCGCGCACCTGCGAGTTGCGCCTGTGCCGCGAGCACGAGACTCCCCTCAAGTCGCTCTTCGAGGGGGGCAGGTTCGGTTTCGGTGCCGAGGATTCGACCTAGAAACGATTTACGGCTGATCCCCACGAGCACCGGATACCCGCTCGCGACAAACACATCCGTCGCGCGGATCAACGCTAGATTCTGCTCGGTGGTCTTCCCAAAGCCAATGCCCGGGTCGATCCAAATCTGTTCTTTGGGCAGGGCCAGCCTTCTTGCCCGCTGCAAGAGGAACGTGAGAACCTCGGCCACCACGTCCTGGTAGGCGGGCGCAAGTTGCATGGTCCGTGGTGTCCCTTGCATGTGCATGAGGCAGACCGTACATCCGGATAGGTTGCAGAGCTCAGCCATCGCAGGATCGCTCAGGGCGGTGACATCGTTGACGATATGGGCTCCGGCTTCAATCGCTGCCTTGGCCACCGCGGCCTTGCTGGTGTCGATGGAGACGGGGATGCCGCGATTTGCCAGCTCGGTGACGACCGGAATCGTGCGGGCGATCTCCACCTCGGCCTCGACCGGTGCAGCACCAGGTCGGGTCGATTCGCCTCCAATGTCGATGACGTCGGCCCCCTGATCGCGCATGCTGAGCGCATGGGCGATGGCAGCCTGGCGGGATTGATAGAGCCCACCGTCGGAGAAACTGTCTGGAGTGACGTTCAGGATCCCCATGATCGCTGGGCGATCGGCTGGGAGTTCGAACTGGCTCATTGCACCTCAAGGGTCACGAACTTGTCGTGCAGGATGCTTACTGCCTTCTCCAGCTCAGATTCTGGAATCAAGCAGCTCAGCGAAAGACCACTATCGCTGGTCTGGAAGACGGGGACGTTCTCTGCGTACAGCGTGCTCAAGACTCGGTGGAATGCCCCCGCCTTGTTCAAGTATTCGCGCCCAATCACGCTGACCATGGTGCACCCTTCGGTGAGCTCGATCGCCACCGTTTTCACTCGACCCAGCCCTTTCAGGAGGTGCGCTTGGGTCTCGGCCTCCTTCGAGGGAGTCTCGCCTACCTGGAACATGTAGATCTGGGTCTCGTCCCCATTGAGCGGGATGACCAGACCGTCAATCAGGTTCTCCACTGTCGGGTACTGCCCGCGCGGTACGGCAAAACCGATGCCCGATGGACTGAGAGTCATCATGTACAGATTGATGCCGTACTTGGCCATCATCGCAAAGACGTGGGCGGTCAGGGCGGCGCGATGTACTTCCGAAGCCTCGTGCAGATCGAACATCAAGTGCACCAGCTTCCCGGTGTGGGTGATGCCACTGACCTCGCGCTTGGGCAGTGCTCCCTGCTTCACGATTTCCGTGCCCGATGCTTGACTGAACGTGCTTTTGACCCAGAGCGGGATGTCGTACTTCATGGCGATCTCGGCCGCTCTGGGGTGCAAGACCTTCGCGCCGAGGTGGGCGATTTCTGCGACCTCTTCGTAGGTCACTTGACTCAGCGTGGGCGCAGTGCGGACGTAATCGGGGTCGGCGGTCTTCACACCTTCCACGTCGGTGAAAATCTCGACGGCACTGGCTTTCAGGGCCGCACCTAGCGCCGCGCCGGTCGTATCGCTTCCGCCACGACCGAGGGTGGTGAGTTCGCCCCCTGGGTACGCGGGATCCGGATAGAAATTGCCCTGGAAGCCACACACTACGGGGATGAAGCCCTTCTCCAGAGAACGCCGAATCGCGATCGGATTGATGCTGACGATGCGCGCGTTGCCGTAATTGCCGTCAGTTCGGATACCGGCCTGGCCGCCGCGAAATGCCATCGCCTGGTGCCCCAGAGACTTGAGCGTGTGAGCGAAAATGACGCTCGAAAAGATCTCGCCGCAGGCAACCATCAAGTCGACTTCACGTGCATCGGGTTGGATAGCCGGATCGATCTCTCGCAAGAGATCAATCAGGGTGTCGGTCGCGTAGGGCTGACCTCTGCGCCCGATGGCACTCACGACCACCACGGGAAGAAACCCCTGCTCCTTGGCCGAGATGACGCGAAGCGCGGCTTGCATGCGTGCTTCGGGGGTGGCGACGCTCGTCCCGCCGAACTTCATGACCTTGATCTTCACGCGTCCACCTCAAGGTTGGCAGCATGAAGCGCTTCCTGGATGACCTTTGCGCCGGACTCGGTGGTCGCAATCAACAGGCGGTCGTGGGTGTCCCCCAGATGGTCAACCGGCGCACCGGCCCCCAGCGCCACCGATAGGATCCGGGCAATGAGCCCTTCTTCGTCGCGGAGATTGACCGCGTGTACGAGCACGACGCTACGGTCAGTGTGGACGGTGAACTCAAGTCCAAGCGACGTCAGCCCTCGTTCGGCGAGCGGCGCATCCCGGTCGGCGACCAGACACGATACTCCCGACGGCGAGAACTTCATGAAGTCGACGCTCACACCCTGGGAGGCGATCGCCTCCAGGACGTTGAGACGCCACTCCATGACCGGCTCGGCCAGGTTCGAGACGTGTATCTGGGTGAACTCGGATCGTAGCTCGATCCTGCTGATGCCGCGCTTCTTCTCGAACTCAGTTTCGACAGGAGTGGCCGCCTCGGGCGGCGCGACGTCACACGAGATCGCCTCGGTATAGAATTTTGAACGGTTCCGTTTTGATGCCAACTGATTCAACCTTTGGGAAGGCTCCCTCGCGTCGGCGCCATTGCCGCACAGTCTTATTTTAGACGCGGGGGTGCGGCTGGATCAGGTCACGAGCCCGCAACTTCGAGCAAAACTGAGCCTCGGTCGCGCGAGACCTCCCGGAGTAACCCCTCTGAGCGAGCCTCCGCCAGCAAGAGCAACCACCGACGATTGAGGTCGGACATGTACTTCGCGCGCGCCTCTTCCGATCTCGCGACGGCGTCCTCCTCCCAAGCCTCTCGCGCTGGTCCCAGGAGCCGGAGGTTCAGGTAGACGTGGCTGATCCCCAATTCACGAAACCGCGCGATGAGTTGCTCGCCGCGAGCCATGGATTCGTACCGGAAGAGGAGGCTGTGGCCAGGGTTCGCCCACACGTAGGGGACGTCCAGGAAGTAGCCGAACACTTCATCGTACAGCGCGACTTTCTTGACGGTGATATCGGCATTGATTGCCCGGGCAGCCGCAGCGAAGGGCGTACTGGCCGCGAGGAAGCTCTCGGCGCTTTGCCTCCCGAGGACCACCGGCAGTTGGCGAGTAGTATTGACGGTGTAGAGCATCCACGCGGTGTACAGGCACTGCGCCGCGACAAGCGTGGGCGCAACGAATCTTGCGATGCGGTCGCTCATGAGGAAAGCGAGAGCGAAAAGGCCCGGCAGCGCGATCGGGATAATGTACCGCGACTGCTGGCTGAGGACGAACCACATGAACAGCATCAGCCCCGATGCGGCCAGCCCAAACGTCATTCGGGGGTCGCGCCGACCCGAGATGAGCCACCCAAAGAGCCCTACAAGAGGGACGATCCCGACTGCGCCCATTGGGAATCCTCGGCCCGACTCCTGGCCTGGGTTGATGAACCGACCCGGCTGACTGGCAAGGCCGACGATCGCATGAGGTGCAAGCGCGAAGTTTCGGCTGGTTTCGGTTCGACCCAGCCCAAAGGTCTGTTGCTCGTTCTTGTAAGTTGCCGCACGCCAGGCGTCCCAATTCCGACCGCCGAAGCGCTCATAGAGGAACGGATACACCGGGTTGCCCGTGTTGAGGGTGTTGCGGATGAGCCAAGGCGACGCCATCGAGACACCGATCACACCAACCACCAAGACACCGTGCAGCGCCGTGCGAAAACTCAGTCGCATCAGGAGCGCTCCGACCCCATAGCAAGCGCAGACGGCAAGCAGCGTCTGAAGGCCCGTATATTTGCTGGCACAGGCGAACCCGAGCATCAGAGCCGCCAACACCAACCGCTCGCGCCTTTGCTCCCGCAGCGCTTCACCTGCGGCGAGCAGGCCGAGCCCGGCCCATAGGCCGTGTCCGACATCGATGTAGCCGCTACCCGATTCCCACAGAACGACGGGGATGCTGGCGAACCCGAACGCGACCGTCCACGCGCCGAGCGCATGGGTCCAGCGCCGGGCCAAGCCGAACAGCGCGAGCAGCCCCAGAATCAGCGCGACCAACGTGAACGTCTTCGCTCCATGTTCGCCAAGCGGCTTCAGCACCATGAGGAAAAGCGAATCGAACACGAACGGGAAGTTGCTGTGGTGGATCGTCGGCAGATATTCGATCCGCCCGGCCTCGATCCAAAGCTTCGGGACCGCAAGGTGGTAAGCCAGAGTGTCCCAGTCCATGACGTCGCTCGGTGCGAGCGCATTCACCCAGGGGATCAGACATAAGAGCCCAAGCACCGGCCCGGGCACCGCTAACTTGCCCTTCAGGTGGGCCAGCGGGGGTCTACGCCAGACGAGCACTCCGACCGGGACGATCATCAGGGTGATCAACGCCGAGGTGGAGACAAGTGCGGTGAGGAAGGTGAGGGTCCCCAGCACGCCGAGCATCAAGAGTCCCCCGAAGCCCAACCGTTCTGCCGGATCCATCCTCTCGCGGAGCGCGCTGGGCAGGAGGCTTGCGCCCGCCCAGGCGCACACGAGACCGAAGACCAGGACAATAGCAGAGCTCAACACTGGCTGCGAGTATACGCCCGGGTAGGCTCGGAGACAGATGCGTCGTTACGCCAAGATCTACCGCCAGTTCTTCCTGAGTTCACTCGCCCGAGAACTTGAGTTCCGAGTCAACTTCCTGGCCAAGATCCTCCGCAACCTCACGTGGGCAGTGTTCTTTTCGCTCATCGTGCTCGTGATTTTTCAACGTACCAAGACGGTTGCGGGTTGGACGCTCAACGAGATGCTGGTGCTCACGGCCACGTCGTTCTTGACGTATTCGATCCACGCCGTCTTTGCCACCAGCTTGAGCGAGCTGCCCCAACAGATTCGACTGGGAACGCTCGACTTTGTGGTCACGAAACCGGTCGATTCGCAGTTCTGGGTGAGTTCACGGCGATTTAGCTTCGACCGGGTCGCGGACATCTTTGTCCAAGGATCGGTGATCGCATGGTTCGGATCGAGGATTTCGCCGGCCCCCGATGCGCTGCAGTGGGCTGGATTCGTGTGGCTATTGCTGTGCGGAGTTGCAATTTTCTACGGCATCACGCTGTTGCTGATGACCCTGTCGATCTACTTCGTCCGAGTTGATAACCTTTGGGTGCTCGGCGAGATGGTGTTCGACGTGTCTCGGTATCCACTCGAAATCTTCCCCCGGCTCACCCAGCGGATCATGCTCTTCGGCCTGCCCCTGGGGGCAGTCGCCTACGTGCCGACGATGATATTGCGCACGGGTTGGAGTCCGCAGCTTTTGGCTATTGGCACGAGCTGGGCCGTTTTCATGCTTGTAACCACGCGGCTCTTCTGGAGGCGCGCCCTCCGGGACTATTCGAGCGCGAGCAGCTAGAACCCGATTCCGGTGCCGGTACCAAGGCCCTGGCCTCGACGCCCGATGCCAAACGGCGTATCGAACGGCAGCGCTTTGAGCCGGATAAAGAACCCGATCTCACGGCCGGACCGGAATCCGACTTTGTTTTCGATGATCTGGAGTACAGCCTCGGCGCAGTGCAGGTCGTACGTCATGCTGAGTTGCCACGATTCGATCTTGTTCGAATAGCCATTGAAGTTGGCGAGAACGCTGGTTCGAAGCCGCTTCCACTCCAACCCGTCGGCGAGCACGTTGATACTTCCCCACCGATGCCGCGGGCCGTCGTAGCGCAGGCCCGCAGAGACGTATCCCTTGCTCACTTTCCATCCCGCATCCAAACGTACGTTGCTCCACCATTGGTTGAATGGGTCGTAGTTTGAGAGCGTGCGGATGAAGAGTTTGTCGTTCGGCGTCCAGTCCGTGCGGACACCCACGTTCTGCCAAGCGACTTGCTTGCGATCCAGCTGCAAAAAGTCGTAGCTAGTCTGTGCACTCACGTTGAAAGTAGGGGCGACTTCGTACTGCAAATCGGCAGAAACTTGGTGATTTCTGCCGGTACGATCGGAGGCGATCGGCGTGAAGCCGAATGGATTCAGATAAGAATGGCGGATGAAGATTGACGTTTTTCGCCGTATGCCCAACTTGTAGCCAAGGTCTGAGTTCAGAACGTACTGCGCAGTGTTATTGCTATACACACCCTGACGAAATCGCAGCGCGTAGTTCGCCGATCCGTCCCGCGGAAGGTTGACGGATTTCTGGCTGCTAAGGTCGAGCGCAGTGCGGGTGAACCGCTTGCGCTGCACCGAGTCGGCGAGTTCGCCGAGTGACAGTTCACCCCGTAGCGGCAAGACCTTGTCCCCTTTGGTGCCCCATAACTTACGCGAGTCGGTAGAGAGCGTCACGAGCGGCGTACGGTCGGTCGATCCGAAAAACCCGTTCTGCTGGCCGACCGGGATCTGCCGCTGATAGTCCAGCTGAGCCTGGGCGCGGTCGAAATCTTGCGTGCCCCGGAAACTCAGGTTTGCGACGCGTCGGTCGCTCTTTTGCCCGCCCGCGGCAGACCGATTTTGTGTAAGATCGCTGGAGAAACTCGTTCGGAACTTGCCGTTCCACGACTCGTCGTGAGAGAGCGAGAACACCTGGTTGATGCTGCCGAACCCACTTGTGCGGTTCCCCGTCCGAGTCGCCGAGAAGTTCACGCGCCCGCCCGGGGTGTTGATGGTGTAGGTTCCGCGGGCGTTGTAGGTCCGGTTGTTCGGGGCGGTCAAGTAGTTGTTCTGAATGAGCGTGCTGTCGATTCGAACAAGGCCGCCGAGCATTGCCTGCCGGTGCTCGAGCGATACCAGTCCCGTCCTTGCCCGACCAGGGAGCCCATAAACACGCGCACGTCCGAGTTTTCCGGCTCCCGCATAGTCATAATCGAGACCCAGACCCGCGCCAAGCTTCGAGAAGTAGTCAGTCCGTGCGAACATCGAATCGCCAGAACCAACCGGAAACTCGAGTCGGTTCTTGATGAAATACCCTTCATCGCGCGACTGTCCAACCTCGGGCGTGTACCGTTCCACGCGCTCCTCCAAAGGTATGAGCACATAAGGGAGCCGCAGCAGGGTGCGGTCGAAGAGCCGAATCCGGACGTCACGGAGGACTGCCCGCTTGCCGGGCTGAATGTCGCCGTCCCTGACTTGAAACTCGTAGTGGGGATGTTCGCGTTCGCAACTGGTCACGGTGCTCACGCCAATGTGAAAGTGCTTGCGCGACCCGCCGCCGGCACTCCCCTTCAAGTAGAGATTTGAGCGGATGCTCGGACCGACGAATGCCGGGCCAAGGATAGCCTTCGCATCGTCGTAGGCGATCGTCCGCGTGTCGAAATTGACGACCGCCCGCGCGCCCTTCACCGCTTGATCCGAGCCGGTGATGACGACGTTGCCGCTGAGCACGAAGATCTGCGTGGCGACATCGCCATCGACGGAGTCTGCTCGGCACTCGTATCCGCGAAAGCTGAATCGCACGTCCCCGTCCGCGACCACGCGCGAACCTTCACGGCGGGAACTGTCGGCGTTCTTCAACACGAACTTTGTGCTGTCCGTCCTCGGAGCGGGAAGCACATCTTTCTGTCCCCCGCCGGGAAATCCAGTCGCTTCCGTCGGCTTGCGCTGCGGTTGCACGGGAACGATGCCCCGGCGTTGCAGTTCCTGGATGACCGGCTGGACGGGAACGGTTGGGATGGCCAGCGCGTGTCCCGCGAACCCGGCGAGAAACAATGCAGCGACTGAAACCCTCACTCGGCTCTCCGGAGTGCCCAGAGTCCGGCGGCAAGAAACAGTAGGTTGGGTGCCCACGCGGCCAAGATCGGCGGGATCCACCCGTTGCGACCCAGGATCTCGTTAAAGATCACGAACCCGTTGTAGTACATGAGCACCATCACGAGGCTCATGAAAACCCCCAGGAACGGGCCGGAGCGCGCAAACCACAGCGCAGTCATAGGGCCCGTAATCGCAAAGACGAGGCAGGTGATCGGGATGGCAATGCGGTTGTGGAACGCGATCTCGACGACCTTGGTGTCGCGCTGGGTGCGGCGACCCTCTTGCACGAATGCCCAGAGTTCGCGGAGGCTCTTCTCATCCTGTCGAGGCTGGTTGCTCAGGTACTCCGAGATGCTGATTTTCTCTTCGATGAGGATATCGCCAATGGCCCGCGCGTTGATGAGCGTGTTGCCTCGGACCACGTTCATCCGGGGCTGGATGAAACGCCAAGTGCCCTCGCGATACCAGCCCGATTTGGCAGTGACGATGACGACCTCGTCGTCTTGGCGGCGCTGGAAGAGGAGGACGTCGCTCAGGATCAGGCGGTCTTTGCCATCAGGAGCAACTGCGCGCACATTCACCGAATAGTCTCGGACCTTGAGCGTGACGTTGGCTTGGGGCGCGCCCATCGAGCTCAGGAGTAGGACCTCTTCGAACAGCTTGCGGGAGCGCACCTCGCTCGGCGGCTGAACGTACTCGACGACCACGAAGTTCAGGGCAGCGATCACAAGACCGATCATCGCAACGGGGCGGAGAACACGCCGGATCGCCATGCCCGCAGCGCGCATCGCGGTGAGTTCGGACTCGCGAACCAGCCGGGCCACTGCCAGCGATGAGGCGATCGCCATCCCGATCGGCAGCGTCATCTGCAGAAAATAGGGCGATTTCAGCAGGATGAGCTGGAGGATCGCGCGAGGGGGCACCCGATCCATCGGGTACTCCTTGAAGAGCGCGATCAGCATGTTCGCCTGAAACATCATGAGAAATGACAGGGTGCCGATGAGCATCGGCACCGCCATCTCACGAATGATGTACCGGTCGAGCTGCTTCAAGCGGCGGTGCCTCCCGAACGCACCAGCAATCGAATGACCATCGCGGTCGCCACGCCCAATGCCACGGCGTAAACCACGAGGTTGAGCGGGAATGGCGCGAGCGGGCCAAGGACCGTCACCGCTATCAACGCGCCAGAAACTGCAATCCATGCTTGGAACGCTCGCCGAACGGGGCTAGCCTGGGCGATGCCAACAAACATGTAATCCAGCCAAAACTCGTGCCCGCAGCGACGGCAGAATATCTGCTCGGGCTCATTCTGGATGCCGCACTTCTGACACGCGTGGGGCCGAAACTGCTCATGGGAGGGCGACTGTCGTTGCCACGATTTGAGCCTTGCAACCTCGTTCACGGTCATCGCGGCGGGCAGCTGAGGGATGGCCGACTCCATCATCCGGATGGCGGGACCGATGAGGCCGCGTGCGTAAGCCGACTCGGCGATCAACAGGACATTCGACAAAGCTAACGGGTTGGCTTTCAGTCGATCGTAGGCGAGTTTGGTTTGTTTGTAGTCGATGGCATCCAGTTGGTACTTGTTCATCGCCTCCTTAAGCGTCGGGACAAAGCAAGTGTAAAGGATGATGGTCAAAGCGAAGATGATGCTCGTGCCAGGGATCGGGGGAACGATGACGAAGAAGGCGACGACCAACGTCATGAACAGCACAATGATTCCCAAGAGCGTCTCAATCTCGCCCATGATTATCAAGTTCACGGTCGTGACCGCAGTAACTCCCGTGCAAACGAGAGTGAGGGCGTACAGGGTGAAGTAGAGGAGTAGCACTACGCCTTGGGTTCCGTTGGTTGTGGATCGGGCTCAAGCGTCACCGCAGCATGATTCGGTCCGGATTTCTTCGAGCCGATGCGGTTCTCGGTCCCGGCCATGAGCCGTTGGATGTTTGCTCGATGCCGAATGAAGACGAACAGGGTGAACGCCCCGAAAGCGATGAGGAAGGTCGGCGAAAGATGCTGAACGAAGCCCGCAACGAGTAGGGCCACGCATGCGATCATGCTCGCGAGCGAGACGTAGCGGGTGATCGCGAGCACGATTGCGAAGACGCCAAATGCGATGCCAGCGGCGGCGGGGGCGGCGGCCAGAAGCACGCCGAGTCCGGTGGCGATTCCCTTGCCTCCTTTGAACCCGATCCAAGGCGAGAACGAGTGTCCGAGCACTGCCAGCAACCCGATCAGCAGACCGTTTTCAGGTTTCCCGAGCAGATTCGCCGAGACAAGCGTCGGCGCAAAGCCCTTGAGCACGTCGAGGATGAACACGGGTAGCCCGACTTTCCAACCTAGACTCCGCCAAACGTTGGTCGTTCCAGTGTTGCCACTGCCGACCGACATGATGTCCACACCGCGAGAACGCGCCGCGAGCACTCCGAACGGAATGGAGCCTGTCAAGAAGCTGGCAGCGGCGCAGATAACAGTTACAAACATTGTTCAATGCTTGAGACGTTCGCGAATGGTCTGCAAGTGCTCTCTTGTCGTGGCGCGGACCGATTGATCGACGGCGAGGAGAGCATTGGCAGACTCGAAGCCCGCGACGTGTGCAAGTGTCGCGAGTTTATCTGGATTCTCCGGAAGGACGTCAGGCTCGTAGCCAAGGAGCGGGATGGCGAACCGCAAGCGCTGGTGATGTCGCCACGCCTGGGCCATCTGTGCACCCTCCGACGCACCCACCCATCCAGCCTGCACTGCAAACTCGATGCGCGGGATGGTGGCCGCATCGAGGTCCAGCGGGAACTCGTTCGCTCCCGCAAGAAGCAGCAACTGGAGCGCCCACTCAAGGTCCATCGTCCCACCGTATCCGAGCTTGATCTGGCGCATTCGAAGGGCTGGGCTAAGTCGCTCGTTCTCGACTCTGAGCTTGACTCGATCAAGCTCGCCGAGTGCTTCGGGAGTCAGTTTGAGGTTGAACGCTGCCTGGCGAACCGCTCGAAACAGCTCGTCCGAGCAGGCGACCGGAGCCGAGCGACTCAGGGCCATCCTCTCCCATGGCTCCATGTCGCCAAGTTCATACGTTAAGAATCCTCCAAGAGACCGAACGAGAAGTCCTTTGCTCCCCTCGGGGCGTAACCGCAAATCCACTCTGAGAGGCGCACCGTGTGTGCGCAACTCGGCGATCGAGCGCAGTAACTCTTGGGCGGCGCGCTCAAGCGATTCAAAGTCTGAGGCGTCGTCAGCGAGGAGGAGCAGATCGACGTCCGAATCGGGACTGAGTTCCCTTGCGGCCAGACTGCCGAGTCCAATGACTCCCAACGCAGGGTGCTGCACTACGTTTCGGAGCACTGCCCCCACGAGTTCGCTTAGGTCTGTGCACACGGTCACCTCCGGTTCGAGCACACCTTGGACTATGAGCCGCGCCCATCTGCGCCTGATCATGGCGGCTTGCGAAGTCGTCGAAGTCGGCCAAACCATCGGCGAGAGAGGCTCGAGGATTTCGCCCGACAAGACGTGCTCAAACAGCACAGAGTCCTGGGTGAGAAGCTCTCGCAGGGCGGGCGCGCACTTGGCAAGCACTTCCAGCCGACCCAGGCTATCCCGGTTCTCCACAAGTGTCGCCGCCGCGAGCTCCGGGGTCGCAGTGGAGTCCACCCACGCTAGCACATCGGGCCCGGCGGACTGGATCTTGGTGCGCGCGTCGTCAGGAGAGTCCTCGCTGACGGCAAAAAGATCGGAGTAGGTCCCGCGAACAAACTGGGCCTCTTCCCTCAGTCGCGATTCCAAGTCCGCAAAGTCGTCGAAATGGAGCGACTTGGCCAAAGCCTCGCGTTCTGAGGGGCTTTCGGGCAGGGTGTGCGTTTGGCGATCGTCCATCCACTGGATACGGTGCTCGGTCTGGCGGTAGAGCGTGTACGCCGCCGAGAGTCGATCGGCGACCACCACGGGTAAGACGCCATGTTCAGAGAGAGCTTGCAGGGTTGGCAGTGTCGCCCGCTCCCGCAAGGTCACGGACTGGTGACCGGTCGCCAACTGCAGTAGCTGGGTGATGAACTCCACATCGCGGATTCCACCTGGTGACCGCTTCAGATCGTCGGGGCGTGCGATCCCGTCGATCCGCTTGCGCATGGCGAGGATGCTCTCCACAGCCCACTGCCCCGGAACACCGGAGAAGCACGCCGCGGCGCGCATCGCATTCCATCGAACCTGGATCTCCTCGGGGCCGATCAGGATTCGCGACCGTATGAGCGCGAGAACTTCCCAAGGCTCGGCATACTTTCTGTAGTACGCCTCGACCGACTTCATGCGATTGACCAGTGGGCCGGTTCCGCCGTAGGGCCGCAGGCGGACATCGACGCGCGTGATTGCGCCGCGCCCCATCCGCTGAGCGAGCGCACGACCAAGCGACTCGGCCAACCGGACTGCCTGACGCTCCATCTTCTCGTCAGCTTCATCGGCGATGACGTACGCCAAGTCCACGTCGGAGGAGTAGTTCAGCTCTCCTCCTCCCAGCTTGCCGAACGCAGCGATACTGATGGGTGGCCGGCCTTCAAGCCCGTTGTCCGCGCTTTGTTTTGCCCACACAACGTGCAGTGTCTGCTCTATCAACAGCGATGCGAGGTCACTCAGATCCTGCCATGTAGCAGCCGGTGGGACAAGCCCGGCGAGATCCCGTGCGGCCAAACGTAGCGTCCACTGTTGCTTGATGAAACGCAGTCGATCAAGCTTGTGGTCGGTCGAGGTCGCAGATGCAAGCAAGCGCGTGCAAACCGCGCGCTCAGCCTCTATGGAAAACGGTTGGAGCAGCAGGTCGGACTCCAAAATCAGCGAGGCGAACTCCGGGTTTTGGGCGACTGTATTTCCTAGCTGGCGGCTGCAGCCCAAGAGTCGAACGAACAATGCGCCCTGCGGCGACGAGGCCAACCCATCGCAAAATGTCGCCGCATTGGTACTTTGGTCGATGAGCCGGGCGAGTTGGGAGACGGCAAGGCTTGGGATGGGAGCCTCGTCGAGCGCTCGGAGCAAGTGCTCTGGCACCACTCCGCGCCAGTTGGGGAGAAGCGGCTCAGGCACTTAGCTGCACTCCAATGCGTGGGCACAGGTCCGCGACGAGACATTCACTGCACAAGGGACGCTGCGCCCGACAGGTGGTCCGACCGTGTTGGATGAGCGTGACGTGATACCGAAAGCTCCATCCATTTGGAACGAACGACGGCAACAAGTCGTGGGCCCTCTGTTCGTTCACCGCTGGCTCGATGACCCCGAGTCGGATCGATGTCCGGTGAACGTGAGTGTCCACCGGGATGACCTCGCGTCCGAGGGCGAAGCACAAGACGATGCAACTGGTCTTGGGCCCGACGCCGGGGAGTTGCTCCAGCCACTTTCTTGCTTCCGCGTCCGACATTTGTCGCAGGAATCCAAGATCGTACTCGCCCGCATGCGCATGAATCCGCTGGAGACACGCCTTGATCCACTTCGATTTCTGATTGGAAAGCCCCGCCCCCTGGATACACCTCGCGACGCCCTCCACCGGAGCGTCGGCCAGGGACTTCCAGGTCGGGTAGGTCTCCCGAAGATGGGTGAACGTCGGGAAGCTGCGCGCATCGTTGGTGTGCTGGCTCAAGATGCAGCTGATGAGCTCGTCCATCGGGTCAAAACGCGGGATGAAACGGGGGCGACCATGCAGCCGCTCAAGCGACTCGATGATCTGCTGAATTCGTTCGGCTTGACGCGCACCGGTTCCGACTTTGCCCATACCGCTAGACGATTATGGCGGTTCCTAGTAGACTGCAACGAATGCGAACGATTGGATGGAGCGCCATTGCCCTTGCGACCCTCACGATGGTCGGCTGTAGCAAGCCTGCCCCAGACTTTGTCGGCGTCTGGAAAGAGACCACCGCCAAGGGAATCCAACACGAGATCGTCATGTACACCGACGGGACATACGTCGATCGTACATTCAAGCACACTAACGGAGAACGCTTGGAAGTTCGCGGTACCTACCAATATCGGGATGAGAAGCTGTACGCCAAGCCGAGCGAGTTTTCACTCGAGAACATGAGTGATGCGCGCAAGAAGGAGATGGCCAAGACACTGCCGCCGGACCTCCTAAAGCAGGACGTCGGAACCGTGAAGTGGCCCTCCAAGGACGAATGGCATTTCAGCCCGATTGATAGCCCCAAGGAAGTGGCCATCTACAAGCGAATCGCGGGTCCGACGACGACCGACAAGGCCAAATCGAAGTGAAGCGAGCTTGCTTCGCTCTGGTCTTGGGTGCGTTCGTGCTCTCTGGTTGTCGCCCCTCTCCGATCGAAGGCACTTGGGTCGCGACTTTTCAAGATCAGACGATCACACTGAGGTTCGGACCGAAGGACTCCTACGAATGGACGGCGACCCTGAAGAACGATCCGGGGTCTGCGATCTCGATCATGGGTAAGTACACCCGATCGCCGAAGGACCTCGATTTGATGCCAGCGGACAAGACCCTCAACAAGAGCACATTCAAGATTGAACGACTGGGAGAAACGAACCTGGTACTAAATGGCGTGAAAGGGACGCTCGAGTTCGACCGAAAATAGATGGCAATGCGACGCATAGCAATTGTCATGGCGGGAGGATCGGGCGAGCGGTTTTGGCCGCTATCGAGACTCCATCGACCCAAGCAGCTCTTGAACCTGGCCTCGCCGGATCGGACGCTGCTCGCGCAGACAGTGGATCGGTTGCAGCCAACGTTCGCGGCAGAAAACATCTTTATCGCGACCGCCCCTCATTTGGTCGCCCCTAGCCAATCCGCCTTGCCTGAGTTGCCCGCAGGAAATGTCCAGGCCGAACCCCACAAGCGCAATACGGCGGGCTGCCTCATATGGGTCGCGGCGAACCTGCTGGCCCAAGACGCTGACGCGCGCAGCTCCGTTACGATGGCGGTGATTGCGGCGGATCACCGGATTTCGCCCGACGACCGATTTCGAGACACGATCGATACAGCTCTAGGGGTCGCGGAATCGACAGGCGGCATTGTCACCATCGGGATTCCTCCCTCTCGGCCCGAAACAGGCTACGGTTACATCGAGGCTGATTCTGGCCGGACTGCCTTGGGCACTTCGTTGGTGCCGGTCCTGCCCGTGAGGCAATTCCGCGAGAAGCCTGATCATTCGACAGCCGAAGCTTTCCTGGTGCATGGCGGTTTCTACTGGAACAGCGGCACTTTCTTCTGGACGCTGGCTACCTTCCTGACGGAACTGGAACTGGCCGCGCCAGAACTTTATGCGGCAACCATGCGAATCGCAGAGTTACTAAGGTCAGGCGACCAGACGATGGCCGACGAGGCCTTCGCAGCCCTGCCCAGTATTTCAATCGACTACGCGCTCATGGAGAAGGCGCGTACCGTGTACGTAGCCAAGGCGGCGTTTGACTGGGACGACGTAGGTGCCTGGGACGCACTGGATCGGTCACTCAGCCCCGACTCAGCGGGCAATGTCGTTCGGGGCGACGTCCACGCTGTCGAGTCTTCGCAGAGCATCGTCATCAACGAATCGGCGACGATGACCGTGTGTACACTCGGGGTTGAGGGGCTGGTCGTGGTCGTCACCGAGGACGCCGTTTTAGTCCTGCCAAAGGATCGGGCGCAGGATGTCCGGCGGGTCGTTGAATCTGTGCGCGCGCAGTCTCCGGAAAAAATCTAGCCTGTATTGACACTTTCCGCTTGTAGTTCTGAATCTAGCGTTGTATAGTAGCGTCACGCACAAACGCACTCAGTGGAACATTCTTGGAACGAAATCCTTGACTTTTCCGTCCGAGTGTTTACATCTTGTTAATTCAAGATGGTAAAGTACGGTTCTTCAAGGGACCTGTCCCGCGAAGAGTTCGCCATGAGCCTTCGGGCTCGCGCTCGATGGTGAGCGCATCGACCGACAACTGAAAAACGGCACCGATCCAGCGAAAGCGTCAGGTGAGTCCGAGGCGGAATATGAAAAGCAATTATCTACGCCTACCTTCGACTTCGGCGACCATGACGTGGGAAAGGGCACAAAGCGCTACAGCATGGGTGTGCTCTGGAAAGCGCCGTACTTCAGGAGTCAAACACGTCGGGTGACCGGCGTGAAATCTTGGAGGTACACCCTAATGCGAAAAGCATTTACGCTTATCGAGCTTCTCGTCGTCATCGCGATCATCGCGATCCTCGCGGCGATCCTGTTCCCTGTCTTCGCCCAGGCCAAAGAGTCTGCCAAGAACACTCAACTGCTTAGCAATATGAAGCAGACGGGTACGGCACAGATCCTCTACTCCGGCGACTACGAAGATCTCTTCGCCGTCTCCATGGCCAGCCAGCCCGTCATCGACGGCGACTACGGTTGGCAGGAACTGATCCAGCCCTACTCGAAGAACTGGGACATCATGCTGAACGTCAAGCGCTCGCGACCAACTGGTGCAGCTGCTGAAATCGCTTGGATTCGAATCCAGCACCTTGGTATGCCGGCACGAGCCGTCACCAACGCCAACGCAGGCGTCCGCGCTCAGGGCTTCTTCCAGGGCACGCACGTCGGTCAGACGGTCCGCTACGACGGTATCGCTGGTTTCGTAAACCTTGCTCCGAACGCTGCCGGTACGAACGACTGGCTCGGTCGAGGCATCGCTCCTTCGCTCTCCTCGTCGCAGGTCGGAGAAGTTTCGACCACGGCCTTGATTGTCGAAGCGAACAACTGGGACGTCTGGATGTCGCTCGCTGGCGCCGCAACGGTTGGCCCGCTCTCTTACTGTGCTCGCTGGAACCCGGCAAGCTACAACGTGAACGGTGGCAGCTACGGCTACGCAGGTCCGACCGCCTTTACGCGACCGGACGCTGAAGCTCAGCGCAACGGCGTTGGTACAGCTACGGGCTGCGCCATCTCGAAGGGCAAGTCGACCTACGTCGCAACCGACACGTCGGCCAAGTCCGTCGATCATCGCGCGTTCTTCTACGATGGTCAGACCAGCTCGTCTGGCGCGACCACGTACAAGGTCATCCGAGCCTTCAACCCAAGTGGATTCTAAATTATGAAGCGAGCTATTTCTCTTCTCATTCTAGGTTCCATCGCCGCGACCTTGGTCGCTGGTTGCTCCGGTGGCAAGACTGATGATGCGGCTTCCAAGCCCATCGAAGCTTCCGCTGACAACAAGGGCAGCAAGGCTGACACGGTCCAAGCTAAGGAGTAGTTTCTACTCTCAAGCAAGACAAAACGCGCCCGTTCCATCTGGAACGGGCGCGTTTTGTCTTGAATCCAACTAGCGGCGCTCTTCCATCAGCCCGACGAGGTTCCCATCCGGGTCCTTGACGAACGCCATCCAGAGTTCGTGATCGGGCATCTGGGCGATCTTATGAGGCGCGCCCGCGTCCACCGCGCCAGCCCTGACGGCATTCGAGTGGACCTGGTCTACGTCGGCCACCCGGTAGTAGAGCACCGAGTTTGCTCCGGGGGCTCCTGCGCCCTCAGGCGGGCTCAGCATGATGCGCACACCGCCCGCATCGAGGAAGCAGAGTTTGGGGCCTGCATCAAACAGATGCGTCAAGCCGATTACATCGACATAAAATGCTTTGGCGCGTTCAATATCCGCGACGCACAACGCGACTTGCCCTAGCGAGGGGAACGCCATCAAACACCCGTGAGTTGGAACTCGCTCGGCACCAAAGCTTTTGCTTCCGCGGTCTGGACCATCGACTTGCCGTGCTTGATAAAGTACTCGAACTCCTCGGGGAAGACTCGCAGAGCCGCTGCGACCGGCCAGGCCGCGGCATCTCCGAGTCCGCAGAAGGAGCGTCCGTCGATTTGTTTGGTGATGTCGAGCAACAACTCCATGTCTCCGTCCTGTCCGCGACCGAGCATGATTCGCTCAAGGATGTTAAGCATCCACTTGGTCCCTTCTCGGCACGGAGTGCACTTCCCGCACGACTCTTGCGCATAGAAGAGGGCGGTCCGCCAGATGAATGAGACGATGCAGGTGTGTTCGTTCAGGAACATGCAGCCGCCCGAGCCGACCATCGTCTTCACTTCGCCCATCTCTTCGTAACCGATGATCGCTTTGCCGCAATCCTCGGCGTTGATGATGGGCACCGACGAGCCGCCGGGGACACAGGCCTTCAGCTTGCCACCCTTCATGCCGCCCGCAAGTTCGAGCAGGTCGTTCAACGTGACGCCGAACTCGATCTCGTAGTTGCCGGGCCTGTTCACATGGCCGCTCACGGAGAAAATCTTTGTTCCGCGCGAGTTCTTGGTAGAGGCTCCGAGCGTCGCGTACCAGTTACCCCCATTCTTCAGGATGAACGGTGCGCAAGCATAGGTCTCGACGTTGTTGATAATGGTGGGCCGATCCCAGACACCCGCAACGGTCGGAAGCGGGGCGTGAGGGAACTTCAGTCGGGGCATTCCCCGCTCACCCATCAGCGAGCTCATCAGGGCGCTCTCTTCACCGCACTCGTAGCTGCCCGCCCCGAGGTGGATGTAGAGGTCGAAATCGTAGCCCGAGCCCATGATGTTCTTGCCCAGGAGGCCGGCTGCGTACGCTTCGTCGATCGCGCTGCGCAGGGCCTTGGCGGCATCCACAAACTCGGCGCGGATGTAGATGTAACCGGCGTCGGCTTGAGTCGCGAATCCACCGATGGTCATCCCTTCGATCAGCAGGAACGGCGTCGTCTCCATCAACTGCTTGTCCTTGAAGGTCCCCGGCTCGCCCTCGTCGGCGTTGCAGATCATGTAGTGCGGCTGAGTCTTGGTTTTCTCGATGCCGTTCCACTTGATCCAAGTTGGGAAGCCAGCGCCTCCGCGACCGCGCAGGTTCGAAGCCTTGATCTCGTCAATGACGGCCTGGCGCTCCATCGCGATCGCCTTGCGCAACCCGTCGTAACCCCCGGTGGCTTGGTAGCCCTTGAGAGTTCGGTACGCGGGGTCATGTGAGTGCTCTAAGAGAAGTTTGGTTTCTGCCATGGTGTTATCGAATCTTCTCCACGTCGCGGAGGTGAACCTTGACGATGTCGTCGGCAAGTTGGGTCACGCTGGAAGTTTCCTTAGTGCGAAGCTCATCGATGAGCCGATCCACATACGCGGCATCGACGGGCCCGTGGTAGTCGCTGCCGATTTGAAGGAGTGGCGCGCGGTCGCATGCGTTCAGGCACTCGACTTCGTGAAGGGTGAACAGACCGTCGGGGGTCGTCTCGCCGAAGCCGATCCCCAGCTTCTCTTTCAGGTGGTCGGCAATGCGGTAGGCCCCGCACATGTGGCAGCTCAGGCAGGTGCACACCTCGATCATGTGCTTGCCCACTGCGTGGGCGGTGTTGTACATCGAATAGAACGTTGCGACTCCTTCAACTTCGGCGTAGCTCCGCTCCAACCGGTGGGCGACTTCGGCGATCGCCTCGCCGCTCAAGAATCCGCCGTACTCGCGCTGGGCGATCCAAAGTCCTGGAAGGATACAACTCTTCTTGTCGGGGTAGTGGGTCATCAAGGCGTTCAGTTCGTGAATCGCCTCGTCGCTGAAATGCAGTTTCAGCGTGTCTCCCTTCGGCGCCTTCGGCCGTTCGTTGATGCCACCAAGTTGAATCAGTTGACTCATGGAATTGACCTTGATTCTACTCACTTGACCCTAACTTCGGGGCGGAGCTCTGCGCCGAATGCGTCAAAATGTGCTCAGGTAAGGTGAGCCATGCGACTTGACGATTTGCAGGAAAGCGAAAATGTAGAAGATCGCCGCGGGATGAGCCGCGGCAAGGTTGCCGCCGGTGGCGGCATCGGGGTGTTGGTCATCGCGCTGATCGTCATGGCGATGGGGGGCGATCCCAGCGCGTTGCTGAGCCAGGACGGCGTCAACCAGGGCTCGCAGGACACCTCGACGCCGTACCAAGCCAGCCCTGAAGAAGAGGAATTGCGTAAGCTCGTTTCGAAGACACTCAAGTCCACCGAAGAGGTCTGGCAGCGAGAGTTTCCCGCACAACTCGGCAAGCAGTATCGAGAACCTAAACTGGTGATGTTCACGGGTCAGGTGGATTCGGCGTGTGGCGCGGCGGAGGCCGGCATGGGGCCGTTCTACTGCGGCGAGGATCAAAACGTCTACATCGACCTAAGCTTTTATCAAACGCTACGGGAGCGATTTCGTTCGGCGGGAGACTTTGCCCAAGCCTACGTGATCGCCCACGAGGTCGGGCACCACGTCCAACGTCAGCTGGGCGTCCTCGACAAAGTCCATGCGCGACGCGGCAGCATCAGCGAGGAGCAATACAACCAGCTTTCGGTACGACTGGAGCTTCAGGCGGACTTTCTCGCAGGGGTTTGGGCGCACCACGCCCAGGATCGTGTTGGACTCGATGAGCAAGACATCCGTGAGGCGCTTGAGGCCGCGAGTGCGATTGGCGATGACAACATCCAGCGCCAGTCTCAGGGGTACGTCCAGCCGGAGTCGTTCACTCATGGAAGTGGCGAGCAGCGCGTTCGATGGTTCATGCGCGGGTACGAGTCCGGCAAGATCGCAGACGGGGACACCTTCAACGCAAGGAAGCTCTAACGTCGATGCAAAAGAACAGACTTGAGGCGTTCAGCGACGGCGTCTTCGCGATCATCATCACGATCATGGTGCTGGAGATCAAAGCTCCGGCGGGCGGCGAAATGAGCGATCTAATGAAGCTCTGGCCGGTTTTCCTCAGCTACATCATGAGCTTCGTGTTCCTCGCGATCTACTGGAACAACCACCACCACATGATCCACGCGACCAACCGCGTGAGCGGCGGAGTCCTGTGGGCGAACACCCATCTGCTGTTCTGGTTGTCGCTTGTCCCCGTGATGACGGCATGGATGGGCGAGCACCACTTCACGCCGCTGACCGTCGGAGTCTACGGAGCCGTGCTGCTGCTTTCGGTGGTTGCGTACAAAGTTTTGCAGGAAAACATCATTAAACAAGAGGGCCGAGATTCCGCATTCGCTCGCACTCTCGGGAAAGACGTGAAGGGAAAGCTGTCACTCATCAGTTACGCCATCGCGATCGTGCTGAGCCCGTTTTCGTCCGCGACTTCTCTGGCGATCTACCTCGTTGTGGCCGCCATGTGGTTCGTGCCCGATCGGCGCATGGAGCGCATACTGCCCGGCGCGGAGTAGGGTGATGGTCCCGACGCTTCAGCATCGGGACCGTCGGATTGCGTGCGGCCCGTTGTCAGGCTTTCTTTCGTCGAGTCGCGAGGAACGCCACGAGGCCGCCGAAGGCGAACAGGGTGCTCGGCTCGGGCACCGTCCGCAGCCCCATCAGGCCATTGATCTCGTCGTCCCCATCGCTGATGAGCGCTCCCGGTCCACCGTGGATGATGCTCGCGTAGCGGAACGGCGTCTGGTTCGGCGTGGTCACGACATAGGTGAAACCATCCCAATGGACGCCCAGGATCGGGTGGAACCCTTCGAGCCAAACGCGCACGACCTTGGCCTGCACCCAACTGGCTGGGTCGTTGTGGTCGTTCGACAGGTACACCGTTGATTCGATCGACTCCTGCGGGAGTGGCCCGTGGTCGATGACCGGGAAGACTGCGCAGAAGCTCGAAAGTCCTCCGAGGTCGAAGACCGTTTGCCCGACCTGACCGTCGGACTGGAACCACTTGTCGTCAATCGAGTTCGCCGCAACGGGGACTGTCCCCTCGATCACGTAGTCGTACGATCCGGTACCGGTGTTATCCAGCGATCTACCCGCTGTGCCCCCTCCCCGGAGCAGGCTCGCCGCGGTGAAGCCGGAGGCGTTAAACAAGCCGTCATCGAGCAGCCCTTGGGTGATCACCTGCTGCCGGTTGGCGAGGGTGTTGCTACCGAAATAGAGCTCGGCGAACGTTCCGACACTGGCACCTTGCCAGGTTCGGGGATCGTCGGGGTTTGTTAATAGGGTCGCGTTCGCGGCGCAAGCCGAGACCAATGCACAGGCAAGCACAATTGTCTTTTTCATTTGTCAGTCCTCTCCAAGGCGCCGAGTTGACGCCCACTGCTACAGTATCTAGCAAAAATCTTGTTTTGTCACAAGAAATTTGTACAATTGGTCACAAAATGGCTTAGCTGCGGTCAAATTTCGGCCAGCTTCTTCGCCGAATCACTGCGTGCACG
The DNA here is from genome assembly GCA_016788115.1 of Chthonomonas sp. Lineage (NCBI taxonomy): Bacteria > Bacillati > Armatimonadota > Chthonomonadia > Chthonomonadales > Chthonomonadaceae > Chthonomonas > Chthonomonas sp. Next base: position 158,863 of record JAEURR010000007.1, read on the forward strand.
GGGTGGTTGTGCTCGTCCCGAAGCGGTACGTGAAGTCGGTATCCGGTCGAAAGAAGCTCAGATATGCGCCGAGGCTGGTTCCGGTTGCAGTGCATCGGTGGTACGAGATTTGCTGGCCGTCCTTGCCGTACGTCGCCGTCGGATCCTTGTAGCTGGCGTAGCCTGACCCCGCGCGTCCCCCAGGATTCTGTTGCACCAAACGCGCCGAGCTATCGCAAGCGACGAACACGATTCCACGATTGAAGACCCACGCCGTATCGTTCGATGCGACGTAGGGTGGGAAGCTGTAGTCGTTCTGGCTCGTGACGGTGCTCGGCCGACCAGAACTATTGAATCGGCAGTTCACCAGGTAGCCCGCTGCATCCGCAGCACAACTGAGGATTGGGTTCGTGAACGCATAGCCGCCCAACTGCTCTTTCATGTTGCCCCACCACACGAGCGTAAGCTTCGAGGGTGAGTTCACCTCGCTCGTGGAAAGCGTGTGCAGCAGGCCATTGAAGCTGAGCGAAGTATCGCGCGGCTTGATGCCGCGGTAAGTCTGATTGACATCGCCATAAAATCCGGAGAACCCAGGGAGCCGACCCAGGTTGATCCGATTTAGGCCTGGGGCGATCATGATCTCGTAGCTCTTGGTGTACGGGAAGCAGGAGTTCGCCCAGACCACTGCGTCACGCACTTCGGTTTCGGCCTTGAACCACCCCGCGGGGGTTTCAGCGGCCAGGATCGTACTGCCAGATCGGCGATGGCTGATGGGATAGCAGTCATTCGCGTCATTGGTGTAGAGCAGAATTCCGAGCCCTGTCTGCTTGGTGTTGCTGATCGCTTGCGTCGTTGTGGCGGTCGCCTTTGCTGCCGCGAAGATGGGGTAGAGGATCGCCGCCAGGATCGCGATGATCGCGATCACGACGAGCAGTTCGATGAGCGTGAATCCCTTTCTCATTAGCTTGCACCCGACAGCGCGATATCAGACGATCGGACGTATGGTGGCTCAGCTGACTCGCTCCGCTTGCGTCTAACTTGCATCACCCGGCCCATATTCCGAACCCAAGAGACTCTGCTTAAAGAACGAAAGTTGCTCCGGAAATCGTTCATCAGTACACCACCAAGATCAGAACCGCACGGGGCTACCGAAGTTCTCGAAGTCGAAATCGGGGCGGAAAAGGATCGGGTGGCGACCGTTCTCGTCCTTCCACACGTACTCTGCGTAACCGTTCTTGTCATACTTCGACCGGAAGTCGGTTCGGTAGTCTGTGTCGCCGCCGAGGTTCTGACCCATCGGGAAGAACCGCGCGCTACCATCGACCATCGCTGCGTTCATTCCTTTGTTGAAGACCCACATGCTCGGCTTCACGCGGCTGTACCCCCAGAACGAGATGTTGCTGCTGCAGCCATTGAACTCATAGAACGTCTTGCACTCGGAGACCGGACGGTAGATGCACGGCGAGGTGCCGTTCATGCAGTCCAGATATGGGTCGGCAGCAGTGAAACCCCGGATACTGATGGTGCCGCTCGTGCTCGTGAACATGCGCAGCTTGCTGGGCTGGTTGACCGCTGTCGCCGAGTACGCACTCAGGAGACCGTTGTAGCGGTAGTTGGTGATGGCGTACGGCTTGGATGCCGCGCCGTAGTTCACCCAGTTGCCACCGATCGCCACGTCGCGGTCGCTCAGGACTTGTGCGCTTTGCCCGCGGAGGATTTCGAAGTTCTTGACGTACGGCAAAATGCTGTTGCCCCAAGCCGCGCCATAGTCCGAGCTGTGAGCGCTGTACTCGGAGAACGCGTCGTTCGGGGTCGGGATGAGCGAACTGCCGTAATACCCTGGAGGCGTGGCCAGTGGATACACATCGTCGGAGTCGGTGAGGTAGAGGTGGACCGCCAAAGCGAGTTGCCTCTGATTACTGAGGTCCGCCGACCGGCGTGCGGACTCTTTGGCCCGGGCAAAAACGGGGAACAAGATCGCCGCGAGCACCGCGATGATCGCGATGACGACGAGCAGTTCGATGAGCGTGAACGCGGTTCGAAGACGCATGAGGACCTACGCGGGCGCGACCCAACGGTTCGCAGCACCGAGTACAAGACGCACGCAGGACTATGCGAAGTTCCTGCATGAGATGGAACGGGAATTGCGCCCGAGAGTGCAAGGTTTGCGCTACTGGTGGACAGAAATGGTTGAACTTTGTCGCTCGGAGACTCACTCCACGCTTTAATGAACACCTCCTCGATCACGCTGACCTGCAAGGTCGCGTTCGCGATGGTGCTGAGCGCGGGGCTCATGCTGCTCGCCTTGCCACCGATCGGTGTGGCCGCCGCGGGTTTCCTGATTGCCGTGCCACTGATCCGGCTGCCGACGGCCGTTTCTAACGTTCTACTGCTCGCGATCGGCCCGCTGACGGGCTTGCTCGCGGCGCAAGTCGCTTCCTTCCCCCTCCTGCCCACTGCGAATGACGCCACCCCGGGCTGGACCGTCCTGGGCCTGACTGCGTTTGGCGCGCTGATCGGCCTCTTCTCGGCGCTTGCTCGGTCCACCGAAGGGAGGCAACCGCTCGGGATCATCGGTTGCCTGATTCTGGTCGAATGGGCAACGGCTGCCGCTCTGCCGATGCACCTAGGGCTGACCCAGTACCGGAGCGGGGTGATGCTACTCCTCGCCTCGTTCGGCGGAATATGGCTGGTGAGCGCGCTCGTTTGGTGGGGCAACCTGGCCCTGGCGCAAGAGGTTCGGCGATGGCCGCTCTGGCTCGGCGCGGCGCCTCTCCTCTTCCTTCCGCCGTTGCCGGATTCAGGCTCGTTGCCCGTCGCGGTCTTGCAAACCAACTCCCTCGACTCGACCGAACTGGCGTCTCTCCACCGCAAGGCTTCTGCGGAGAGCGACCTCGTGGTCTGGCCGGAGCTGAGCGCGACCGACTGGGTCGCAGAGGACGGGCGTGATGTACCCCGCTTGCTGAGCGTCAATCTCGCGGCTTTCGTGACAACGTTTCCCGACCAAGCGGAGCCACTGCCCCACAACGTCGCGGCGTTCTTCAGCCAAGGTCGGGAGCTCGCGCATTACGAGAAGCGCAAACCGTTCGCAGGTGAGGTGAACGTTCACGCTGCGGGCAATCGGGTAGTCGTCGCACCCTGGCGCGAGACGCAGATCGGGCTGAACATCTGCTTCGACAGTTGCTACCCATGGATCATGCGGGACACCGCCCGGGCGGGCGCAGCCGTCATCGTGCTCCCCTCGCTCGACCCGATTACGCCGAACGGTTGGATTGCTGGGATCCACGAAGCGTACGGTCGATTTCGGGCGGCAGAACTGGGGGTAAGTATTTTGCGAGCAGAGGCCAACCATGCCAGTTCCATCGTGACCCGGATGGGCGCGGTGCAAGCGATCGCCGGTGCTGAGAGTCCTGCGGTGGTGCGCGGTCGGGTCGCCACTCACCCGCGATTCACCGTGTACAAAGCCCTAGGCGATTGGATGCTTTGGTTGAGCGTGGGCGTAGTGCTTTGGAGCGTCTTCGGAAACAGGCTTCGGCCGCCGATCCGGGTCCGGCACCGCTGACTCCTCCCCAACAGTTCCAAGATGATGCCGACTCCCGACACCATTCCGCTGCCGAGCGGGTTACCGCTCGTGGTAGGCGATTCGCACCCCGAGGCAAGCGAGCAGCCGGGGGCTTCGCCTGCACGATATGAGCTTATGGCGCGATGGCACGTGCCACTTGCGGTGCTTCATCGTCTATGCTAGGAAAAATGTCGATCGGGTTTGTGAACAAGCTCTTCTACGGCGATAACTTGGACGTGCTGCGCGAGCAAGTACCCGACGAGTCGATAGACCTCGTCTATCTCGATCCGCCGTTCAACTCCAAAGCCGACTACAACGTCCTCTTCAAGACCAGCACGGGCCAAGACAGCGCCGCCCAGGCCGGAGCCTTCAAAGACACGTGGGAATGGGACGAAGCCGCCGCTGGGGCCTATCACGAGTTGATGACCAGCAATCAAGTGCCGACCAACCTGCGCAACCTCATGCAGTCCCTCAAGGTCTTCCTCGCCGGCGACACCGGCAAGAAGGGCAACAGCATGATGGCCTATCTGTGCATGATGGCCCTGCCTCGTCGAGACTCTGCCCAGCTATTCCGGCATGCTTTTTTGGGCTACCGGTAAACTGATATCAGTGCCACACCCGCTTGAGATCACGTACGGCTTAACCGCAGCTGAGCTGCTGGACGCCATTGATCGGCGATTCCGCTTGAAGGTCGCGCTAGAGGGAGCAGTTGCTGAAGTCCACTTCGAACGGAAACTAAAGATCGCGAGCAAAGAGGGCTGGTTGGCCTCCTACGAGGCGCACGATGTTGATGGCATGCACGACTTCACTTTAGTCACGCTGGCTGGCCAGCCGATCAGAGTCGAGGTCAAGACGATTCGGAAGGAGCGGGCTGGGAACGTAAAAGTCCTCGAGGTCGAGCTTCAGAAGACAAGGGCGGCTAAAGGCGACGCGTCAAGTAGATATTACGACCGAACCCACTTTGACTTGGTCGCCGTATGTATGGGAAGGACTACAGGAGATTGGAGTGAATTCGCCTACGCTCTAATCTCGGAGCTACCGCGGCACAAGGACCACGTGACGAAGCTACAGGTGATGCACAAGCTGATCTTCGAAGAGGGCCACATTGTCAGGTGGTTCCGAAAACTGCAAGACGCAATTGACGCCTATGAAAACCTCACTAATCTATAGCACCGCATGGGGCGAGCTTCACTGTATTGACAGCTTGGAGTACATGCGCTCCATGCCCGACAATAGCGTCGATCTGGTTATGACCTCGCCACCCTACGCGCTTCACTTCAAGAAGGAATATGGCAACGCAGACCAAGCGAGATATGTCCAGTGGATGTTGCCGTTTGCCTTCGAAATCCAACGCATCCTCAAGCCCTCGGGAAGTTTCGTTCTTAACATTGGAGGCGCATGGACTCCGGGACATCCGGTCAGGTCGCTATATCAGTTCCGACTCTTGTTGGCGCTATGTGACGAGATAGGATTTCATTTGGCGCAGGAGTTCTTTTGGTATAACCCCGCGAAGATGCCCGCGCCTGCCGAGTGGGTGAACGTTCAACGCATCCGATGCAAAGACTCAGTGGAATACATCTTCTGGCTGTCAAAGACCGAGCGGCCGAAGGCAAACAATGCTAAGGTGCTCCAGGAATATAGCCGCGACATGAAGCGGTTGATGGAGAAGGGACTCAAGGCGACGGTACGCCCGTCCGGGCACGCGATCAAGGATACGTTTACTTCCAACCACGGCGGATCCATCCCGGGAAATCTTATACAGTGCGGAAACAATGAGAGCAACTCTCGCTACATCAAGAACTCTAAGGCTACGAAGAAGAAAATTCACCCGGCTCGTTATCCGGCGGAGCTGCCAAGATTCTTCATTGAGTTTCTAACGGAAGCCGGTGATCTTGTCCTCGACCCCTTCGCAGGAAGCAATACTACCGGAGCAGTGGCCGAAGCGCTTCATCGCAGGTGGCTTGGTCTGGAACTAAGCGAGGAATACGCGAGAGACTCAGAGTTGCGCTTCAAGCCTGTTGAAATCCTTAGCGAAAACGGTCAGGTTATGCAAGGAGCCCTGCTCTAACTTTCTTTGCTTTATTCACGAGTCCAGAAACGGTCCATCCGCTTGTGCTCTGTGAGAAGATAGGAGTACAAGAAAGGTGCGGACCGCGGTATCTATGGCATCATCAACTTCGTGGCCCGGGCGAATACAAGCGAGCACTGGTCAGCGTGAAGGGCGGCAAGAACGTCGGACGGGAGATGCTGGCTACGCTGAAAGGCGACATGCAAAGGGAGCAGGCAGTCTCTGGCATCTTGATTTCGCTCGAAGCCCCGACGAGTGCCATGAAGAAGGAGGTCGCCGACGCCGGAAGGTGGAACAGCACCCTCCACCCCGACCGCAGCTTCCCGGTGCTCCAAGTGATCACCGCGCAAGATCTGCTTGACGGCAAACTGATGGAACTGCCCACTTGGGGCCTTGACACCGGCGGGCGGGCGAAGAAGGTCGCTGCCAAGGCCGCGCAGTCTGCGATGACGTTCGACGATCCTCCGCCCGCTGAGTGACAGCAGAGTTCGAACTCAGCGAGGCATCCGCTCCGCCCCTCTGTCTAACCAGTGCCTGCGCCGATCACCGGTCGATTTCGCCAAGGACGATGTCGATCGAACCGATGATGGCGATGACGTCCGCCAACAACCGTCCGACCGCGAGGACCTCGAGCGACTTCAAGTTCATGAACGACGACGGCCGCTCGTGCCAGCGGTAGGGTCGGTTCGAGCCGTCGCTGACGATGTAGAAACCGAGTTCGCCCTTGGACCCCTCAATGCCTACGTAGGCCTCTCCCGGCGGCACGTGGTAGCCCTCGGTGTACAGTTTGAAGTGGTGGATGAGCGACTCCATCGAGTTGTCCAGCTCATGCCGGGGCGGCGGCGCGATCTTGCGGTCGAGCGTGTTGTACGGCCCTTCTGGCAGCCGATCCATCGCCTGGCGCAAGATACGGCAGCTCTCCTTCATCTCGGCAATGCGAACAAGGAACCGGTCGTACACGTCGCCCGTCTGACCGGTGGGTACTTGGAACTCGAAATCTTCGTAGCTGCAGTATGGGTTGCTCTTACGCAGATCCCAGTTCACGCCGCTGGCGCGCGCGATCGGGCCGCTACAACCCAGCTCTAGCGATTGCTGCGCGGAAAGGATCCCTACCCCCTGCGTGCGCTCCATCCAGATCGGATTCTCGACGAGCATGGTCTCGACCACCGCGAGTTCTTTGGGGAATTCTATGAGGAATGCGTTGAGTTTCTTCTCGAACCCTTCGGGCATGTCGCCGCGGAGTCCACCAGGGACGATCCAGCTGGGCATCATTCGCACGCCGCTAAAGAGCTCGAACATGTCGAGCACCATCTCGCGCTGCTGCATGATATAGAAGAACGGCGTCATCGCCCCCAGGTCGAGGGCGTGCGTGCCGAGCCACACGCAGTGGCTGGCGATGCGGCTCAGCTCGGCGAGGATGACACGCAGATACTGTCCGCGCTTGGGGATCTCGCAGCCCAGCAATTTCTCGACCGCTAGGGCATGCGCCAAGTTGTTACCGTTAGCGTTGAGGTAGTCCATGCGGTCAGTCATGACCGTGCACTTGTGGTACTGCTGGTACTCGGCTTCCTTCTCCATACCCGTGTGGAGGTAGCCGATGACGCACCGACACTGGACGATGGTCTCACCTTCAAGCTCGCAGATGACGCGAAGAACGCCGTGGGTGGACGGGTGCTGAGGCCCCATGTTCACGATCATCGTGTTCTCGCCGGTCCGTTCAAAGACCGTCTCAGTTGTGGGCATGAAGGTGTTGACTTCCATAGCGGGTTCGCCGGAGTTTACCGAACTCCGGCAAACACCAGAAGCCTAGCGGGAGCGCTTTCTACGCCGAAGGATCAGCAATGCACCCAGCGCCACCGGTAACAGACTGGCAGGTTCGGGAGCCAAGACGATGGCGACCTTACCAGCTCCACCGCTGACGCCCGAGAAGGCGTAGCTAGAGCCGTAATAGGCGAGCCCGTCTAGAGAGCCGACGCGGACGGTGTTGGCTCCGCTAGAGTCGGTGCCGATAAAGTAGGCACCGTCATGGGCCCTAACGGCCGACCGGTAGTCCGAAAAGCCAAATGTCGTGAACGCGAAGCTCGTAAATCCGGAAGGGTTATCGCTTGACAAGTTCATGAACTGACCACTCGCCGCAGAGGGTCCAGGTCCGAGAACCGCGAAGCCTGTTGGGCTTGGTCCGGAAATGGCGACCTGACTCATGGTTGCGGACCCACTCGCAATGGTTCCGAAACTAGAGAACGCAAACGATCCGCCTGAGGGTAAGAAGCGATCGAGCCGAGAACCCAGGGAGTCGGTCGCAAACAAACTTCCGCTTGGAGAGATCGAAACCGTACGATAGTTTGCCCCAGCTCGGGAACCCACGCTTGAAAGTGAGTTCGGGGTGAGGGCACTCGTAGTCCATACTTGACTACTACCATTGACCACGTAGAGCTTGGATTCGTCGTTCGAGATTGCCAAGTCAAGAACCCCACCGATCCCGAGGTTATAGATAGCCTTGCGTTCGCCCGTGCTGTAGTTGTAGACACGGAGATCACCGTTGATGCCCAACACATAGAGCTCGCCGCGCTGACGGCTGGCAGCCATTCCAGCCGGCTTTGTAGGCACCAGGAAGCTCCCCAAGTACGCACCGGTGACTGGGTCCAACCGGTGTATGCGGTTGCTAAAACTGCTAGGTTCCGCGTTCGCCGATGATACAAGCATCAAATCAAACGAGGCGTGCGCAGTTACAGGCGCAAGCAGGACTACCGCAACAGTAACAAGCCAGTTTTTCATTTCCTCTCCAAAACGATCCAACGACCGATTAGGAGTAGTATAAGCCAAATATTGGCCCCCGACCCATGAAATTTTGGTCGAGGGCCACAGTCGTCGCCGTTTAGCGGGGACGCTTCGGGTTGGCCATCGGGTCGACGGCGTTGCCGCTGGTCAGACCTTGCTGTTTGTCGGTGGCGTCGTTAGGCCCACCGGCGGATGCTTGATCCTTTTGCGGCGTCGCAGCCGATGGGTCGTCCACCGCGGACGTGTCGGAGTTCGAGCACCCCCAAACGCATGCGGAAATGAACAGGAGAGCGAGTAGTCGTTTCATGATTTAGAACTCCCGATCAGGCTGGAATGTGCACTCATAGCTCAGGGCACCGCAGTAGTACGGCCGGGTACCGATGCCCGCAGCACTGTACAAGCGGAACGGATCGAACTTAAATGAGTTCTGAGGCGCGGTGACTCCGGCTGCCCCGCCTACTGGCTTTGTTCGAGCCGAGGTATCGGCTGCAATGAAGATTAAGCTCCTGCCGAAGACGTAGTGCGTCCCCCGCCCAGTGAGGGGGCTGTAAATGTCACTGTTAAACGCGTTGCGCTGACCGGGCTGGACCGGTCCACTCGGGTTGTACCGGCAAGGTCCAACGCCGTCGCAGTTTAGGAACGGGTTCGAGACCGAGCCACCCAGCAACTGTTGGGTTCCGAATGCCTGCCAAAGCATCGGCAACACAGAGGGAGATGCGACTGCGCTCGCATTGTAGGCGTGCAGGAATCCGTTCATTTGCAAGTTGGACTTTGCATTGGCCTTCTTGCGGGTGTTGTAGACCGTGGCCACCCAGGCGTTCACCTCAAACATGCCCTGGACCTCGGCCAATTGCAGGTTCTTGATGTAGGGCTGGGTCGAATTGATCCAGAACGCACCGTCCTCTCGGACATCGAAGTCGAGCGCTGGGATGTCTTCGGCGGGGTACAGCGCAGGATAGGGACCGCCAGCCGACGATTGGTAATACCGCTCTCCGCCGGTAAATGCGTCGGGCACCAGAGCCAGCGGGTAGTTGTCCTCGCTGTCAGCGAGGTACAGCTGAATTCCCGTGCCGAGTTGCTTCGATTGCGCGATTGCCGCGGTCTTCTTGGCGGCCGCCTTCGCTTGGGCAAAAACGGGGAACAAGATCGCAGCGAGAATTGCGATGATCGCAATGACGACCAAAAGTTCGATGAGCGTGAATGCTCGTCTATTTCGTAACATGATTTCTCCTATAGGACTAGAACCGATCAAACAAGGAGCAACCACTGCGCGATGATAACAGCTTATGAGACAAGTGTATGAATGCAGTGGGTCTCTTCACTGAGCCACGTGTTCTAGACCACTATTTGGTTTCCCATTCCGAAACGTCAGAGCTCACGTCATTCCATGAGTTCAAGTCGATTGTTCACTGACAATCTTTGTATCGCCCTTCACGGGCTGTGGAACATATTACGCACACATTGTGCGACGTAGTCGCTTTACCACTTGCATCTCTGTGAGAACTTAGCGGTCTAGGACAGAATGGTGAGCAGCGTAACATCCTAGGGATCAAGTTGTGAATAGATCTTCCACGATCGATCGCTCTTTCTGACTAGAACTTACTGGTTGGGCCACAGCCAGCTAAGCCCTACTTCGCCACCACCCAAGTCCAGCCGCTGAGGGATCATCTGCCTCCAGGGCCGCGAAACCGCGGACGTATCGACTGCAACCGCCGTCGTCATACCGTCCGGATAGATCAAGCCGCCTGCGCAGTTCGGCGCACCAGCCGCGGTCTTGGGGTCGTCGCCGCCATCGCAAGTGTGAACCCGCTTCCGCGCGTGGGGACCCTTGTATACCGTTCCGGTGAAGACGTTGCGATTGGCGGTGAGCCAGATCCCCGCCGTCCAATAGCGGTTCAGGGGAGTGTCGATGTCTTCGGTACCCCACCCGAAGTCCCACACGCCAGCCTCGGCCACTAGGATCGTCTCTGAGGGACGCGCGATGGCGGTCGTGCTGAGCGAAGGAGCAAAGCGATAGGCCATCCATCCCGAGCCCGGACTGATCCCGACGCCACCGATTCCGTCGAACTTCCGCCACTCGTTGGCGGTTAGAACGGATGATCTAAAACGGTAGTATCCCTGCGCTTGGACGGTTGGACCGACGGCCGCTGCGCGTAACGGCATCCCCCAGTGCGATCGCGCCTGGTAGAACCATCCGGACGTGGGCGTGTTCTCCGGGAAACTGCGGACTTTGGGGTGTTTGTAGAAGTCCCAGTTCTTTGCATAGGGTTGGGTCAGACCCTGCCAAGTCTCGAAGCGATCATCGGTAACCCGTACCGCGAGTGGCAACGCGTCATCGGAGTCGGTCGAATACAAGGTCACCGCCAAACCCATCTGCTTTACATTGTTGAGTGCTTGCGTATCCTTAGCGGCTTCTTTCGCCTGAGCAAATACAGGGAACAGTAATGCAGCAAGGATCGCAATGATTGCGGTGACCACGAGAAGTTCGATCAGGGTGAAGGCGCGTAGTAGTTTCAAGTACGACTCCTTACGGCCTAACTATTGCCGCAACCCATGCGAGCAACGCGTTTCGTCGATTCTTTGCGCTCTAGCGGCGCATCTTCACTGACCGGATCATTCTGCACCGCGCTGAGGTGGCCACGGTACACGACAAGGAACGTCTCAACCTTTGCACTGTGTTCCCTAGCGATTTGAACGATCTTTGCCCTTTGCATTTCTAGGATCCTTTGCACATCTCGTCAGAAGTCTAATACACAAGAACGGGCCCGGCACCAAAGGTGCCGAGCCCGTATCTTGCTTACAGAGTGGCCTTAGTTTCTGCCGACTTTGTTCTCGCGAACCGCATCCCCCGCTGGCTGCGCGCTTGCGGCGGCGCTACCCTCCGGAGCGGTGTTCTTCGTTGCGGCTTCAGCGGCCTCGTCCTTCGAACCGCAACCAGCGGCTACGAGCCCAATCGCCGCGATGGTCAGCATCAGAAGTAGCTTCTTCATATGCACCTCAGTTCCCCGCCCGATCCGGTCGGAAGAAGTGGTGGTAGGCGGGAGCGCCCGTGCTTGAGCGGCTTACCCAAGAAGCGATCGGCGTCGCGTCGGCTTTGTACTGCGAGTAAGGATCCTTCTCGGCATTGCCACAACCGCTTGGGCAGCTGACGCCTGCGTGGCCAGCGAGAGGCACCACGCGCGCCGAAGTATCGGTTCCAACCATGATGCCACTTCGGCCGAAGGCCCACACCGATCGATAGATCCAGCCCTGCGACTCGACCGAGTTGGCAGCTCGGCCGGATACCGGAGCACCGCTCGGATTGAAGACACAAGGTCCAGGTTTGTCACACTTCAGGACTGGGTTCGAACCTGCGAAGCCCTGCAGTCGTGCCTTACCGTAGCCGGTCCAGATCATCGTTGCTTGGCTAGGCGCAACGACTGCACTCAGCGAGTAGGTGTTCATCAGTCCGTTCATTGCGAACGAAGCGTTGGCTGGTTCCTTCCTCTTGACCGCGCTGCCCAGGTTCACCGGCAGAATCGGGAGACCCGGAGCCTCTTCGATACCGTAGTTCTTCATGTACGGCTGAACCGAGTTCGCCCACATTTGAGCATCTTCCGAAGGGATGTAGCCTGGGTCGCTGAACCAGTCCTGCGGAATTGGCGAGTCGTAGTCCCACCAATAGCCACTGCCGTTAGCCTTTGGAGCGTACGCGTGCGGCAAGTTGTCGTCCGTGTCGCCCGCATACAGGATGAAGCTAGTGCCGATCTGCTTTGCGTTGCTGATGGCTTGGGTCTTCTTCGCGGCTTCCTTCGCTTGGGCGAAGACTGGGAAGAGGATCGCGGCGAGAATCGCGATGATCGCGATCACGACGAGTAGTTCAATAAGCGTAAACGCCTTCGAGTTTTTCATGACATACCTCAGTGTTTGAATAGCACTGAGATGCGGCGGGACCCGGTTGCAGGCGCAAGACCGATAGAGCGAAACGAGGACGACCCACAGATAATTGCGATGAGTCCCACCGCGAACGGTAGGAAGGACAACAAGGTCGGCCATGTTCGATATTCAGTTTTCGCGCTACAACCCCGGTCTGACACACCTTGATCAGTGCGCCATGCTGCTGTACGTCTCGAAGCAAATCAAAAAGCAAGAAAAAGAATGATCCAGTTACTCATTCGTCGAACCCAGCTCCGATCGTGCAACAATCGTTCAAGGTTCTCCACGAAAGAGTAATGTATAGATACCTCCGACCAGTCAAAAAGTTCGGCCTAATCGCTTGAACGAATAGAACTTCAGGACCTTTGGACCGTTCAAGCGCATGCGGTCGGTAGGCATGGGCGTACACTGCCGACATGCGGCTTCGGACTGTCTTCAAAGATGCCATCACCAGCATCCGCGAGCAAAGGCACCGGGCACTGCTCTCGGGGCTCGGGGTCGCAGTCGCCTCTTTTGCTATCGTCACGCTCATTTCGATCGGTATCGGAGTGCGTCGCGATCTGACCGGCCAAGTCGAGGATCTGGGGGTGAGCACCCTCGTCGTCCTCCCCGGGCGGGTCGAATTGGGGACCGTCAACCCGAACGTTGGGGGGCAAAGCTACCTCCGGGGATCGCACCTGGACTCACTTCGCCGTCTCGAAGGCGTCGTGAGAGTCGCCCCTTTCTCCTTCGCGGGCGGCGGGATCGAGTACCGGGGCAAACCTTCGTATCCCCTGGTCATCGCCACGACCGCCGATTGGTTTAAGATTCGACCGCAGAAGCTGAAGTTTGGTTCGATCTGGACTGATCCCATGTCGCGCGAGAGAGTCGCGGTGATTGGGTCTGTTGCCAGCGATGACCTGTTTGGCTCGGGAGTGAACCCGGTCGGTAAGAGCGTCGATATCAACGGGCGCAAGTTCCGGGTAGCTGGGGTCACGGAGGACGCCAAGGCTGGTTCGAGCATGTTCTCGATGTTTTCGCTCCAGAACGTCGTGTACACGCCTTACCACGAGTTCACAGAGCACAATGCCAAGGTTCAAATTGATCGGATCTTCATTCAGGCGGCGACCGATGCCGAGCCTAGCGCACTCATCAAACGGATCGACTCAAACCTGGGGCGGACGCTTACCTTCGCGCAGTACAGTGTGCTCACCCAAGAAGACCTCCTCGGCATTGTGTTCAAGCTGACCGGAATTCTGACTTGGCTGGTGACAGGGCTGACCAGTATCGCCCTCATCGTTGGCGGGATCGGCATCATGACGGTCATGTTGATGTCCGTCAATGAGCGCGCGCGGGAGATCGGAATCCGAAAGACGGTCGGTGCAACGAGATCCGCGATCTTTGCTCACTTCCTTGCAGAGGCGGTTTTGATCTCGCTTGCTGGCGGGCTTGCCGGACTGGCGCTCAGCTACACGACATGTCTGGCTTTGGCCGCATTCACCCAGATCAAGCCGCTCGTAACCGGCGGCACGATTTCATTGTGCCTGGTTGTTTGCTTGGGGCTTGGGATGTGCTTTGGGGTCATCCCCGCGATCAAAGCGGCGCGTCAGGACCCGGTTGAGGCCATGCGCCGAGAGTAGCGTTACTCAGCGCTTCCGTGGACCACGCCGTGGATACTGCACTCGACCGACTCACCAATTGGCTTGATATCGTAGGTGCCGCCCGAGGGGCAATCCGGTAGCCCAGTCCCCTTCAAGAACTGTGGGACCAGCTCTTCCTCAGTGACCGTGTCGCCGGGTTTCAGCTGGTTCGTCATGGCAGTGACGTCCTTGGCATCCTCGATCTGTTTCAAGTTTGCGAGGCACGTCATTCGCCGGGAACGATCGCGAGACTTGGCCCATTGGGGTACGGCGATGGCCATAAGCAACCCAACGATGAGCAGCACGACCATCATTTCTACAAGCGTAAATGCCTTTGATTTCAAACTTTTGTACCCGGCCTGATCAAGATTCTCGGGAGCAACCAGGACATTCGTTAGATTCCGGCTCACGTGGCCCTCTTAGCTCGTTCATTTGCCGGGAAAGAAGTTTCACAAAATTCTGAAACTTCATGACAATCTGAAGACTGGCGCGGTACCCTGATCTTGCGAATTATGGGATCAACACAGACCCCCGAGAAGATTTGGCTGGCAGAAGGCGCGCAAAAGCGAGCTTCAGTTCAGACCATGTTCTCCCAGATCGCTCCCTCATACGATCGCGTAAACGGCCTGGTATCCCTGTTCTCGCACCGTCGCTGGCGCGCTGCGGCCGCCCGGGCTCTACGCTTGAAGCCAGGTGACCGCGCCCTGGATGCGTGCTGCGGCACGGGTGATTTTCTTCTTCCCTTGCGACTGGCCGTGACCGAGTCGGGTCGAGTCGTGGGATTTGATTTCTGCGCACCCATGCTGGACCGCGCCGTAACCAAGCCCAGGCATGGGGCGTCGCTAGCGCTTGCGGATGCATGTGCCATTCCGTTCCGCTCGAGCACGTTCGATTCGGTAAGCGTCGGATGGGGAATCCGCAATGTTCCAGACGTCGACCTTGCCCACCGAGAGGCATTCCGAGTCCTTCGCCCCGGCGGACGATTTGTGAGCGTGGATATGGCGCGGGCGAAGTTTGGCCCCGTCCGCTGGATTTCCGACCAAGTGTTTAATCGGCTTGTCCCGCTCATCGGCGGACTCTTCGGGAATCGACAGGCCTACACCTACCTTCCCGAATCGACTGCCCGGTTCATGACCCGCGAGGAGCTCACGCAGAGCATGCGATCCGCCGGGTTCATCGACGTCACGACTCGCGACTTTATGTTCGGAAACATCTGCATGCACCTTGGGAGAAAGCCCGAATGAACGTAACCTGGCAAACCGCTTTGGAAAAGATACAGGCCGACGTGAAGCATGTGGAAGCGACACTCGCGCGACGATGCACATCGCGGGTGCAGGTCGTGGATCAGGTCAATCGACACACCTTGGGTGCGGGGGGCAAGAGACTGCGCCCCGCCTTTCTTATCTTGAGTGCCAAGGCCACCGGCTATCCTGTGGAGCTGGATCGGACGGTGGAACTGGCGGCGTGTATGGAGATCGTCCATATGGCCACGCTCATCCACGACGACGTCATCGACCACAGCGACTCTCGGCGTGGTCGACCGACGGCGGCAGCCGTCTTCGGCAACACCGCCGCCATTCTCGCGGGCGACGTCCTGCTGGCCAAGTCGATGCAGATCCTCGCCGAGGACGGCGACCTGGACATCATTCGAAAGGTCAGCGCGATGGTGGTGGAGATGGCCGAAGGAGAGGCCCGCGAGGTTGAGACGCGGGGCGATTTCGACTTAAGCTTTGAGGCGCACATGGAGGTTCTCCGCATGAAGACCGCGGCGTTCGTCGAGTGCTGCTGCGAGGTCGGGGGGCTGGCCGCCCGCGCACCCAAGCTTGTGACCGACGCGCTGGCCAGCTACGGCCACCACCTGGGACTCGCGTTCCAACTCGTGGACGACGTCCTTGACTTTCGCGGTGATCCGGCGACCACCGGCAAACCCAACGCCACCGACTTCCGCGAGGGATGCGCCACCCTGCCTCTGATCGACCTGCGCGAGCACCTAACCGAAGAGGAACTGGATTTCACCCGGAATCGCTTCGGAGCCCACCCAAGCGATGACGAGGTCCACATGATCTGCGGCTGGATGGAAACTCGGGGTTGCTACACCCGTGCTCTCGCCGCAGCGGGTCGGCACAGCGCCATGGCTCTGGGCGCCCTCGATGCACTACCCGACGGTGAAACCAAGGATCTTCTCGTCGCCATCGTCGACTTCGTTCAGCAGCGCGAGCGGTGAAACTTCTCGTTTTCGATTTGGACGGCACACTGTACCGAGGGGCCACTCCTCTGCCCGGGGCGATCGAGACCATCGCAAAGCTCCGCGAGCGGTACAAGATTCGATTTCTCACCAACAACTCAGCTCTGACCCGGCCGATGATCGCCAATAGGTTGGCGGGCATGGGTTTCCAGGCAACCCCCGAGGAGTGTTATGGGACTGCTGACGGCGTCGCCGCTCGACTGAGGGAGCTCAAACTGAGAAGTGCCCTCGTGGTCGGCGAACCTGGTCTGCATCAGGCGGTTCGAGCTGCGGGGGTCACCCTCGATGATTTCCAGCCCGATGCGATCGTGGTGGGAATCTGTCGTACGTTTAGCTACGAGCTCATGGATGCGGCGGCGCGCGCAATCCGAGCCGGTGCACGATTCCTGGCGACCAACACTGACGCCACCTATCCCATAGAGGATGGTCAGCAACAGCCCGGTGCAGGAGCAATCGTCGCAAGCATCGCCGTCGTCAGCGGGCAAGAACCCGAGGTGATCGGAAAGCCGGAGCCAACACTCATCCACCAGATCCTGCGAGAGGCAGGGGTCGATCCGGCAGACGCACTCGTCATCGGGGATCGGGTGGAAACGGATATCGTCGCGGGCGAGCGGGCCGGTTGCCCCACGTGGTTGGTGCTCACTGGCGTGACTAGCACTCCACCGCCGGGCCAAGACTACGGTCACTCGCTACTCGATCTTTTGGCTCGACTCTGAGAGTTCCTGCTCGGCAACTCGGCTCGCGCGCAGGTTCGAAACTAGTGCATCGATGCGCGATGAACTGAACTTTGCGTCTCCGATGACACCCGGCACGTGGGCGCGCTCGGCGGTCAGCCGCTCGACTTCGGCACTCAGCAGCTTGAGCTTCTCAGCAACCTCTCGCGCCGGGTCGAAGATCGCCTTCAAGTTTGGGCTCTTGTGCATGTAGCGCTCTAGATCGCCGCCGGTCGCTTGACCGAACTTGGCGAGCGCGCTCTCAAAGCGCAGTTCCTTCAAGTCTTCAAACGCGGATTTCAGATCATCGGGCGCTGTATGCAAGGGCTTGCCAATGCAGTGGGAGCCAAGGACCGCGAGCTCGTCCATGGCGTGGTCGGCAGCGTCCAGTATCTCGCTCTTCACTGAGTCGTAGTAGGACTTGTCCCCCTCAGAATTCCAAACCGGGGACTCAAGCGCCGCCATCACTTGGGTCCAGTAGAAAGCGCCCGCCTCCAGGACCTTGATCGCAACCGGGTCGATGTTCTTGGCAAGCGTGCGCGCACCCTTGTATTGGTAATAGCGGTCAAGCGCGGAATAGACTTGGGATCGGCGCTGCACGGACTCGCGATCGAATCGTTGCCTAAAGCCCGCGAGGAACCGTCCCAAGAAGACGCCGGCGGTCAACCCGGCCGCCGCCATGAGAATCACCTCGATTGGGCTGCCCCAAGAGGTGATGATGCCCGAGGCAAGGCAAACCATGCCCGCAACAAAGCCGGTTGCACATCCGACGCCCGTCTTGTATTCGGCCTGCTTGCGGGGGTGGAGTTGGTCGCGACGCGCCAAGTACCCCATGAAGTACGGATTCTCGGAATACGATCGTTGTGCCACGCTAGGTCTTAGGATACGCCAGAAGCCCGGCCGTCGACCATGCCCTTCGCCTCATGGAACACCTCTTCGACGGTGATATTGTGCATGGAGCGCATGGGATCGTCGCCCGGGCGGTAGATGACACGATGGTCCGTGTCCCGCGGCCCCAGACGCGCCGGGTCGGTCGGACCAAACAGCGCGAGCACCCGTGTGCCGACCGCTTGCGCCATGTGCATGGGTCCGGTGTCCCCGCCGATGAACAGAGACACCTTTGAGAGGAGACCCGCGAGTTGGGTCAAAGAAGTGCGGCCCACCACGTTGAAGACCTGATCCTTGTACTGCGTGTGTGCCATGACCGCTTCACCCAGCGGACGATCGCCGGGCGATCCCGTGACCAAGCAGTACGCCCCGAGCTCGGAGACGAGCGAGTCGGCCAGCCGCCCAAAGCACTCGGGAGCCCACTGCTTAAACGGCTTCCCCGCGCTGGGGTTGAGCACGATAATAGGTCGATCCAGACTGATTCCTGGTTCCCTTAGCAAGAAGTCGGCGTACTCCGCATCGCGGCTGGAGACGGGAAACAGCATCGGCGGCGGCGACTCCCACTGAGCACCGACCGCCTTGGCGCGGTTCAAGTAGACGTCGATGATGTGCTGCCCTTTTTGGCTCGCGATCTTGCTGGTGTAGAAGACCTGCGCAAACTCGCGGGCCTCGGAGGGGCCAAACCGTTTGTTGGCCCCGCTCAGCTTCGTCACGAACCCGCTCTTGAAGAGCCCTTGCAGGTCCAGCGCGATGTCGTACCGCTCTCGGCGGAGAGACTTGCGGAGAACAACGAATTCCTCGAGCATCCGCAAGCGGTCCCAGCGGTGGACCTTGTCCAGGTTCGAATTCGACGTGATCACCGGCGCGCAGTGTGCATGGACCGCCCACCCGAGGTGAGCGTTTGGAAAAGTCTGGCGCAACGCCGCCAGCGCCGGAGTTGCGTGAAGGCAGTCTCCGATGGCGCTGAGCTTCACGATCAGAATGCGAGGCTGATGCGACATAATTCCCTACCCAGACTATTCTACGTCGAACTTTATGACGAACGGCACCGTCGCTTTTGACCCAAAACCCGATCTTCGCTGGATGTTTTGCTTTGCGCACCCAGACGACGAAGTTGCCATCGCAGCGTGGATGAGGCGTCTCGTGCTGAACGGGAACCCAGTGCGTTGCCTCTGGCTCCACAGTACCGAGGTCCGCGAGGCCGAAAGCCGGTTGGCGATGCGCCAAATTGGCGTACCCGACGACGCCCTACGATTCTGGCGCGGGACCGACGGTTCCCTGGTAGACGAGATGGGCGAGCTACTGCCGCAGCTTGATGCGCAAGTTCAAGAGTTCCAGCCGGATCGGATGGCCGTCATGGCCTTTGAACAAGGACATCTGGACCACGATGCCGCCAACTACATGGTAAGCCGAGCATTCGAAGGGGTGGTGTGCGAGTTCCCGATGTACTACGCGTACTACCGGGCGTTCCAGCATCTCAACCAGTTTGCGCAACCGGATGGCGAAGAGCGACTGAGTCTCACGCCGGAGGAGACGGAGCTTAAGCGCGCCTTGCCTCGGCTCTTTCCGAGCCAGACGATGGCCCGAAACCTGTTTTGGTACAACATCGCTCAGCGGCTGATCGGTCGGAATCTCCAACTGGACACTCGCGAGCTCATGAGGCTGAAGCTCGCAACAGACTACCGCACCCCAAACCTCCCGCCTGAGATTGCTCAGAAAGTAGCAGCCAGCAAGCTGTGGGCTCGCTGGCTGAGTGCTCTCGACAAACTAGCGGATTAGTTGTTTCGGGCCTTGGCGACTTCGATGTCGAGCTTGGCCGGAATGCGGAACCAGAACGTCGAACCGACGCCGACCTGAGATTCCGCCCAGATCTTGCCCATGTGGACGTCATCCACTAGGTGCTTGACCAAGTAGAGGCCAAGACCCGTACCGTAGATCTTGCGGTTATCTTCGTTGTTCACTCGGTGGAACTTCTCGAAGACCTTGCCCAAGTGGTCGGCGGGGATGCCGAGACCTTGATCTTCAACACCGATCAAGACCTCTTCGCCGTCGAGCTTGGCGTGGACAGTGATATCGCCGCCGTTTGGCGCGTACTTAACCGCGTTGTTGATGAGGTTCGTCAGGATCTGATCCAGCTTGTCCTGGTCGCCCACGATCATTTGCGGTGTGCTTTCGTCCATGTCGAGCTTGAGCACATGCTTGGTCGTCGACTGCTGCTGCACCATCTGCACCTTGCGGAGCAGCTCGTGAAGGTTCACATCGGAGTAGAGCGGCTTGAGCGATTCACCGGCTTCGATGCGGCTGGTATTGAGCAAGTCGTCGATGAGACGGCGCAGTCGATCGCACTCGTGGACGACGATGCCCAAGAACTCTTTCTGGTCAGTCTTGTCGTAGATATCGTCGTCGACGCCTTCCAGGAGGGTCGAGCTAAAGCCCTTGATGGCGGTGAGCGGCGTGCGAAGCTCGTGCGATGCCATTGCCACAAACGAGCTCTTCATGCGTTCGATCGTCTTCACCTCGGTGATGTCGCTGAAGATCGCGACGACGCCGAGATCCTTGCCGTCTTCGCTACGAACCGATGCCCCTTGAACCTGGAACACGCGTTCGTTCCGGTTGACCGTGATATCGATCTCCGCGCTCGCAATCTCCTCACCCCGAAGACCGCTCTCAAAAAGCTTGATGAGCGCTTCGCTCTTGAGGACCTCGCGGAAAGGCTTGCCGAGCGCGTCCGGACCGACGGCAAACATGGCCCGCGCGGAGCTGTTGATCTGGCTAATGCGCTCATCTACGCTGACCAGCACGAGTCCGGCGGAAACCGATTCGAAAGTCTGCAACAGCTCTTCGCGCTCTTGGACCACTTCTCGGTAAAGCTGCAGGTTCGCGATGATCGCGCCAGCATTCATGGCCATGCGCTGCAGTAGGCGAACGTCTTCATCGATGAAGTCTTCGCCGTTGCGCTTGTTGAACGCGTGGAGGACGCCGATGACGTTGCGCTCGATCACGCGCTGCTCTTCATCTCGCTTCTCGACAATCAGAGGGACGGTGACACCGTTCGAGACGCCCATGAGCACCACGTTGTCTTTCATGGTGCGGTCGTCGCTGACCGCGTCGTGGAAGATGATCGGCTCGCCGCTACGGAAGACTTCGCCCGAGATCCCCTGTGTCGCGCGCACGCGGAACTCGCGCAGGTGTGCGTCGTCGATCCCGTAGGCAGGCGGGATACCGATGAGCTCGCCACGCTCCGGGTCGTGGAACATGATCGCAATCTTCTCCGCCTGGAGAATCATCGCGATGCGTTGGACCAACCGACGAAGGGTGGCATCAGCTTCGTTAAGCGGGGTTGCATCAACGCTGGAGTCAACTACGGAGGCCTTCTGTGGGGCGTTCGTTGAGCCCTTCAGGTCCGCAAGCTCTTTCGAAAGATTGTAATTATCTCGCTCCAGTTCTGCTATGCGTTGCTTCAGAAGCTCAAACTGTTCATTCGTATCCACTGGCAAGGACTCTCCTGGTGGCGCTTTGGGCTTGAATCCCATCCTGCGCCAGTTCGCTATCTTACCCTCCAGCCCAGGCTGGCAGGCGTCTAGCGATCTCACGGGCTTGGACGCGAAAACCGGGGAGATGTTCCGCTACCCGCAAGCGGAAATCTAAGACCTGGCACTATACTTTGGCCATGGCGCACCTCGAGGAGATGCCCCTCTTTCCGCTGCACGCGGTGCTATTCCCATATGCACCGATGCAACTTCACATCTTTGAGGAGAGGTATCGCGAAATGGTTCGGTACTGCACCGAATTTGACGCACCGTTTGGGGTCGTGCTGATCCGGCATGGTGACGAAGTGGGGGGCTCGGCCGATCCCTACCTGGTGGGCACCGCAGTCCACATCGACCGAGTAGAGTCCTACGACGACGGCAAGATGGATGTGCATGTCCACGGCGAGCGCCGCTTCCGAGTTCGCAAGATCGATGAATCTAAACCCTATCTAGTCGGGCTCGTCGAGCCGGTGACCGAGATTGAGTGCGAAAACATCAACCGCTTGGACGCTCTCTGCATCCGGGCCCAAGAGGTGTTCCGGCTTTGGGTCGAGACTGCCTTCGCGGGACAAGAGGTCTCGGTGGAAGTGAAGTTCCCCGAAGATCCCGTTCCGATGTCGTTCCTCATCGCAAACTACCTGCCGATCGACAATCTCACCAAACAGCGGATGCTGGAGACCACCGACACAAGCCAGCGGCTCGCCGACCTCGTGCCGCTCATTGAGGCGCAAGTAGACGACGCTCGAGCCGGGCATTCGCTCTACCGCGTCGAGTCGACCCAGCTCGTCGATTGGATTCACCCGAACTGACGGACCGTCCCATCAGTGCCTCGAAGAACTCCCTGTCACGGAACTGATCGATCACACGTACGGGTGCCTGGCGCACGATCGTCAGGTTCAGCGAAGGGACCACGTACAGCCGCTGCCCCCCGAGGCCTGCGGCAATGTATACATCTTTAGGGAGCTTTGTGGACCAATCCCACTTTGCTAGCCCGCTGGGCTGTAGCCCCTGCGCCGAGGGATACCACCAAGTTAGTGCGTACGAAGGGTTCAAAGTGGTGGTCTGGAACAGCGGAGTGATGTTGCCGGGACGAAGGACGCCCTTGTCGCCCCGGCGCACCATCTCGCCGAACTTGATCCACTCTCGAGCGCTCAGAGACGCTCCCATCGGCAATTGGATGTTCCCCGCGGCATCGGTCAGCCATCTTCCGTGAGTCATCCCGAGCGGCTTGAAAATCTTGGCTTCGTAGTAATCGAGCACGCTTTGGCCCTTGCTCGCCAGTTTGCGACGAAGAAGCTCCCCGAACGCCTGGAACGACGTGGATGTGTACTGGAAACGAGTGTTGTTCTTCGCGTTCTGCTTTGCCGCAAGCGTATCGGCGTAGCTGATGGGACGCCCGATGGGCGTGCCAGGAAATCCTGCCACCAGGTGCAAGAGTTGCGAGATCGTGATGTCTCGTCTCCCGTCGGCTTTCCACTCGGTGAGCGTGTCCGAAACTCGATCGGACAGTTTCAGCAGTCCATCCTCCTGCGCACAGAGCGCGGCAATCCCACAGAAACTCTTGGTCCCGCTGGCGAGCTCCCACGTGCGCTCCTTGTCACCCCCATTGGGATACTCCTCGTACACGACCTTCCCGCCCTGCATCGCCAAGAAGGAAACGCCTCGGTGCTCAGCGCTGTTTGATGCCGCGGCCCTGAAGTCCAGCGGTGGCGCAGAAGCAATGAGTAGCAAAGCGACGAGTGCGTTCATGGTGTGTCGTTACGAGCGGAGTCCCCAAAGGTTCAGTTCGGTCCTGGGCCTGCCATAATCGACACTGTGACTTCCCACGCTGCGGCGCGTCTCGAACTGCAACTCTTAGCGGCCCAAGCAGGCGAGATTGCGACGAAGCTGCGGAACAGCATGGACCCGCGACTGAAGTCCGACGGCAGTATCGTCACCCGGGCCGATTGTGAAATCGAAGCACTCTTGCGCATTGAGCTTCCCAAGCTCGTACCCGGAACCACCGTTTGGGGTGAAGAACAGGGATTTCAGGAGCCCGGACCCAATGGCTTGTGGCTCGTCGATCCGGTAGACGGCACGAGCAACTACCGTTTTGGTTCGCCGCTGTGGGGAGTGAGCATCGGGCTGGTCCAGGGCGGTCAAGTCGTGCTCGGAGCCATCGCTCTTCCCGACTTGGACGAGATCTACTCGGCACACTTTGGCGGGGGCGCGACCTGTAATGACGTTCCCTTACCCGCCATCAGACCCGGTCCGATCAAGAACGAAGAGCTCGTGAGCTACTCGGATCGGACGCTCATTCAATACGCTGGGCACAAGTTGCCCGGCAAGATGCGGTACGCAGGCGCGTTCGTGATCGAATCGACGTTTATGCTGAAGGGCCACTTTCGCGGGGTGATCAGTCACAAAGCGAATCTATACGATGTGGCGGCGAGCATCTGCATGGCCACGGAGCTCGGGGCTGAGATCTGCTACTTCGACGGCAGCGCACTGGACATACCAGCCCTGATCCGCGCACAAAGAATTGAAAAGCCGTTCCTGATTTTCCCGCAAGACTCAGGATTTCGATTGCCGAATATCTAGTCTTGCCCTGATTTGCTGGGCGTTCAGGGTGCTTGCGGCGGAATCACCAATGTACTCCCATGCCACCTCGCCGTCTGCCCCGATATGGATGATTCCTGGCAATTGCCAGATATCTCCTAGCGGGAGACCCACCCAGTGGCCGCGCAGTATCGCACCAAACCCACGAGCGAAGACCTTGGGACCGATGAGTTGGGCTAGCGACGCTCGACCCACCCCAAAATGCTCAGCGAGGGTTCGTTCGGCATCCACAATAATTTCATGTGGCGACCGCACTTTCTCCCGGAACTGCCTTGCCTCAGCCACCGTCGCACCCACCACGAAGAAAACCGGGATCCCGATTTCGAGTCTGAGTGCGGTCACCTGCTCTTTGCAGAATGGACACCCTAGATGACGCAGGAACACCAGCAGCGCGCCTGAAGGTTGGTACAAACTCTCGAACGGAACACAAGCACCGGAGCTGAGTTGGACCGGGAAGCTAGCCTCGATACTCATCCCTTTGCTGGCGCACCATGACCGTAGCGCGGAGCCGCCGCAGTCCTGTTGCTTCGATCTGGCGCACTCGCTCGCGGGTTAGATGCATGCGCTCAGACACCTCGTTCAGCGTGAGCGGTTGACCGTCCAGCAGTCCGTAGCGCAGCTCAATCACTTGACGCCCCTTTGGATCGAGATGCGCAAGCAGTGCAGCGATCCGAGCCGTGTGCTCCATTCGCGTGATCATCAGTTCTGAGTCGCTCTCCGCGTCTGTGGATAGCACATCCGCGAGCGTTCCCCCGCCGCTTGCCAGCGGCTGATCCAGGCTAACGGTGGCCTCAAGCAGGACCCGCTTAGCCTCGGCGACCGAGGCCACGTCGGAGTGGATTTCGCGGGCGATCTCCCCATCCGTAGGCTCGCGCCCAAAAATCGCACTTAGGCGTGTCCGCGCTTGCGAGACTTTGTTACATTCGGTAGCCACATGGTATGGCACCCTTATACATCGACTGTTCGCCTGAACCGCCCGTGAGATCGACTGCTTGATCCACCAAAGCGCGTAAGTACTGAGTCGATAGCCGCGCGACGGATCGAACCGCTCGATCGCCTTCATCAGTCCGATATTGCCTTCTTGGATGAGGTCGTTGAGTGGCAATCCTCGTCCGATGAACTTGCGACAGACGCTCACGACTAGACGCAAGTTGGCTTGAATGAGCGCCTCGCGGCACTGGTGGCAACCCGCCGCCGCGCAGCGCGACAAAGCGATCTCCTGTTCCACCGTGAGCAACGGAGTGCGGCCAATGGTCCGTAACCAGACCGTAGCGGCATCCTCTATTCCCCCCTGAACCCCGTAAACTTGGTCAACCATCCAGGCCCCACACCTGATTCCTTAGTAACACTGTACGACAGAAATCAATGAATTCCTGATAATTTTGCTGAGGATTCAGCCGCTTCCCTTTAGTTCTCTAAGTTTTTCGTTGATCTGCGACAAGGCGGTGTCGTCGGGCGTGCTCTGCTGCCACGAGGCGCGCAACAAGTTTTGCGAGAGTTTCTGGCGCAGCCGCTCCAGGGAATCGCGCACGACTTCGGCGTCCAATCGCTCGGCGTGACCCGCGAGCATTTCAGCGTAAGTAAATCTCAGAGCTTCGGGGGTGAGGTCGTGCCCCCATAGAGCAAACGCGCCTGCGGGTGGATCGTCCTCGAACCGATCTCGCAGCATCGTCGCGATGTCGTACGCCAAGGTGGTCCCAAACAACTCCGGTTGTCGCACGGCAGCCCAAGCGGGGGCCCTCAGTTCCGGGTCCCCAAGCGCTAGCAGCAATGCGCGCTCCGGACCGGTCATCTCGCTACGGCCAAATCGCTCTCGACGCCGTGGGCCAGTCGCACCTCCTTGCCTCGGTTGAGCCGGTTGTCGCCCATAGTCCCGGATCTGGTTCTTGAGCGCTTGGCGCGCGGCAATAGGATCGCGCAACCCTGGATACGTCGGAGCAAGTTCTTGGACCAGCCGTTCACGGTCCAGCGCCGATGCGGTCGCCAGCACGGCCACAACCTCTTGCCAGTACTCCGGTTGCGTGGGCTGGTAGATTCCCTGCAATCGCAGGATCCGGAAGTCCACCGGTGTGAGGCCACCTTCCGCCGCTCGCGCGACCGCCCCCGCTCCGCTCGTGCGCAACAGCGTATCCGGATCTTCGCCGGGAGGCATTAGCGCGACGGTCACGACGAGGCCCGCTTCCTCCAGCATCGCGCTCGCACGCTCCGCTGCCTTCTGGCCCGCCGCATCGTTGTCGTATAGAATCGTCACTTGCTTGCACCAGCGAGCCAGCATTTTTGCGTGGTCCTCACTGAGCGATGTACCCAGCGAGGCGACCGCCTCGGTCACACCCGCAGCGTGGCAAGCGATGACGTCCAAGTAACCTTCGACGAGCACCGCCCGATTCTTCTTCGAGATCGTGTCCTTGGCTCGGTGCATGCCGTAGAGGACTCGCCGCTTGCTGTAGATCGGGGTATCGCTGGAGTTTATGTACTTCGGGATCCCGTTTGACAGGAGCCGCCCACCGAACGCAACCAGGGCCCCGCGTTCATCTCGAATCGGGAACATCAGGCGGGCTCGAAACTTTGATGCATAGCCTCGGTCCTGGTCACCATCGACGAGGAAGAGCTCCTTGCAGTCCGCCAGGGAGAACCCGGACTTCTTGAGGTGCGTAGGGAGTCCTTCTTCGACATCGGGCGCGAATCCGATCTCCCACTGTTTGAGCACCTCCTCCGTGAGTCCGCGTCCAAAGCAGTACGCGGTCGCTGCGGAAGTCTTGAAGAGTTGGCTGGCGAAGAACTCCTGCGCGGCGTTCATCGCCCCTTCATAGGTCCCGCGCTTGTTCGAGTCTTGGGCGGGGCGTGCGGTGAGTTCGATTCCTGCGCGCTTGGCAAGGAACTCCAGAGCTTCGCGGAAGGTTACACGCTGAGTCTCCATGACCCACGTGAACATATCCCCCTTCGCGCCGCACGACCAGCAACGGTAGCTGCCGGTCTGGTCATTGACAGTAAAGGACGGGTTCTTGTCGTCGTGAAACGGACAAAGACCCGTCCAATTTTTTCCTCGCTTCTGCAGGCGAACTTCGTCGCCAACAAGTTCGACGAGACTTACGCGTGCGCGGATAAGCTCGCGCTCATCGGCCACGCGCGTGTCTCCTTACTTCTTGCCGGCAGCGACGACGATTCCAGTGACCTGGTGCTTCTTGCCCTGCGAGATCTTCTGGAAGCGGAAAGCAACCCGGCTGTTGGTGAGGAATCGAACGACCATCGTGTCGCCCGAGATCTCGTAGCCGTCCGGGGTGGCGTAGCGCTTCATGACGTCTGCGAAGCTGTCTCCGAACTCGATGCCGCGGCGAGTAAGAACGCGAGCGTCCTTGATGCCAATCGCTTCGATCTGGATGACCTTGTTGAACTTATCGAGAACGAAGCCGTAGCGGGATCCCTGGAATCGGTAGACCCACCGAACGAACTGTGTCGCCTCGACGGTGGTTGAGGTACCGTCTCCGCTCGCACCGCCTCCGCCACTGCCACCAGCATTGCCACGGGGGTTTGCGCCTTCGTTCATTCCGCCGTTGCGGCCGCCGCCTTCATCTTCGGGCGAAAACTGATTGAAGGACTCAGCACCGAATGGGTCGCCGATCATCCCTTCAGGACGGGCATCTTCACGAGCGCGAGGGCCACCGCCCGGGCCAGCGCCACCGCCTTCACCCGATCGTCCGCCGCTACTGGGACCACCTGCTCGGCCACCGCCGCCGCCGTCACCGCCGCCGCTGTCACCGCCGCCGCCGAGGGTGATGGCCATGATCTCATCGGGCGAACCGTACTTCGCGATCACCTTGGCGCCGCTGTCGTAGATCCCGATCCCAACGAGCGCACTTTCGATCGTGCTGGTCTTGATGGCTCGAGCCTTTCGCTTCGCGGCCGACATCCCTTGGGTTGAACTTCCGGTCGAATAGTTCACGCCACCGTCGGCGAATCCGACAGGGATGGTCACCGTCAAGGCGAGGAGCAGAGCTAGTGTACGCGTCTTCAAAATTGTGAAAGCCTCCGAAATTCGGTCTCGTGTTCAGCCACTTTACCTGCTTCAATGGACGTTCCGATAGGCGCATTTGGTTACAGGTCGCACAAAACTTCGACGAGGAAGCGTATGCAACAATAGCAAGCGGGATGTACGCGTCCCGGCTTCATTTTCGGAGGATATGAATCATGGGTGCAGAACTCGCTGTCTCCACAGCTGAATTTGACGAGAAAGTACTGAAATCGGACGTGCCTGTCCTAGTTGACTTCTGGGCAGAGTGGTGCGGACCGTGTCGCGCCATCGGTCCCAGCATTGACGCGCTCTCGCAGGAGTATGCAGGCCGTGCCAAGGTCTACAAGGTAAATGTCGACAACGAAGGCGCAATCGCCGAGCGATACGGGATCATGAGCATCCCCGCGCTGCTCGTCTTCAAGGGTGGCCAGAAGGTCGACCAGATGGTCGGTGCGGGTCCCAAGGAAGCCATCGAAGGACTGATCAAGCGCAACCTGTAATCATCGAACGGAATGTCTTCAAACCGAGCGCGGGCACCATTGCCCCCGCTCGGTTTGTTGTTTGCAGTATCCTTTCCGCACCGATGAACTCCCTGGGGCTAGCTTGAGCCAATCCACCGAATCGACACGCGCCAACCTCGCCCGAGCGGGAGGCATCATGGTGCTGAGCCTCTTCATGAGCCGCGTGCTCGGTATGGTCCGGGCGATGGTGATCAACTGGCAGTTCGGCCAGAACGAGCTCACCGACGCCTATCGACTGTCGTTCATGATCCCGGACTTGCTATTTTTCTTGGTGGCGGGCGGCGCGCTCAGTTCGGCATTCATCCCCGTCTTCAGTGAGTACTACCACACCGACCGGAAGAGCGAGGCTTGGCATGTGTTCAGCGCGGTCGCGACCATCATGTCGGCGGCTGTCCTGGGTTTCATTGGGCTCGCCTGGGTCTTTGCCCCGCAACTCACCGCGATCATCGCCGCCAAGAACGATCCGGCGCTGTACCCGCTCATCACCCAGATGAGCCGAATCGTGCTCCCAGCTCAGTTCGCATTCTTCATCGGCGGACTCATGATGGGGACGCTCTATGCGCGTCAAGTTTTCTCGGTTCCGGGGCTGGCCCCCAACATCTACAATATCGGCATCATCCTGGGAGCGGTGATCCTTCCCTATTTCATCGTTCCGGGAGTGGTCGGCATGAGCTGGGGCGCGCTGGTGGGCGCAACGTGCGGAAGCTTCATCCTCCCGCTGCTTGCCATGCGCAAGTTCGGCATGGAGTTCAAGATCACCTTCGACACCAAGCATCCCGGAGTCCGCAAGGTTTTTCGGCTCATGGCCCCGGTCGTTTTCGGTCTGTCGCTCAGCACCGTGTTTCCCATGATCATGCAGTACTTCGCGGGTTCGTACGGCAAGAGCATGAACACCGCCTACGATACGGCGAACCAGCTGATGCAAGCGCCGCTCGGCATCTTCAGCCAGTCTCTCGCGCTCGCCGTGTTTCCAGCGCTGAGCCAGTACGTCGCCGAGGACCACATGAACCTGTACCGGGAGCAACTCATGTCAACCCTTAGGCAGGTGCTGTATCTCACCACCCCGGTTGCGGTCATCATGTTCGCGGTCCCCGACCATTTGGTCCGCGCGCTCTTTCAACATGGCAAGTTCACCGCTGTCGATACCCAGCGAACCGCGGCTTGCCTGGCGATGTTCGCGATCGGGATAGTCGCTTGGTCCCTTCAGCCAGTTCTGATGCGGGGGTACTTCGCGATTCACAAATCCGTGACCCCGGTCGTCATCGGTACGATCACCACGGTCTTTTTCTTCAGCGCGTGCGCTTTGATCACCCAGGCCGGCGCGGGCTATCGCGCACTCCCGCTCGCAGGCAGTCTCAGCGCGTTCCTGCTGGTCGGTGCCCTTCTGGTAACGCTCGCCAAGACCGTGGGTGGACTCGATCTCGCGGGGCTCGGGGTCACGCTGGCCAAAGCGCTCGCCGCGTCATCGGTATGCGGTCTGCTGCTTGCGGGACTGATGATGGGTCTCGGTGAGATTTCCTTTGGCGGCCGCTTTGGCCACATTGGTCTTCTATTCGTCGCGATGTGCGGGTTCGGGTGGCTCTACTACTACATCACCCGCTCCTTGGCGATGCCCGAATGTGCGTACGTCGAGCGTGCGCTCAAGCGCATACAGCGTTCATAGATCAGATTTTTTCGACCGTCGAAAAATAGTCGAGATTCAAGGTTGAGTTCTGCGAAACCTTGTGCATAATGCGTCCTAGAGTTAGAGGTCACCTGATCTCTACAACGGGATGCTGGGGCCCGTGGAGCGCACATATGAGCAAGACGCCTGTAGGTGAAGTTGAATTTAGTCCGCTGCAGATCACGCATGCGCTCCGGTCCAGTGTTCGCCTTGAAATCCTGATAAGCATGCGATCAGCTGGCCCGGTGACGGTATCCCAGCTCGCAAAATTGCTTGGTCTCCCGGCCGACTCGCTTTACCACCATATAGGGATCCTGCTGCAAGCTGGACTCATTCAAGAGGTAGACCGCCGGAAATCGGGGCGGCACATGGAAGCGGTCTACGAGCGGTCCGCCGAAAAGTTCCTCCCTCCAGGTTCAGGCAGCACCGAGAACGTCAAGAATACGATCTCGATTGTCGACTCGATTATGCGTGCAGTGAGCAAGGGGCTGAAGCGCAGTCTCAGCCGATTTGACCACGGCAGCATCCCGGGAGTCCGTACGTTCCACTTCGGGTACGAGAGCTCATGGCTGACCGCTGAAGATGTACGGATGCTCGGCGAGCATCTGGGCAAGATCGACGAGATACTGGAGCGAGGACGACAAAGACGCGAGGGCATGCTCTTTACGTTCTTCCGTCTCGGCTTCGTGGACATCCGCGAACGCAAGCGCCGCGCCTCGAAGAGCGATCTTGACGACGACTCGGACGACTGAGTCGCTGGTACATTGAAGCGGTGAAGGTCACTTCTGCCTCCCTCTACGCCGCCCAGATTCCGTTGGGCTCGCCATTCCGTATCGCAACGATGGTCACCGACCGGGCGGAGGTCACACTGATCAAACTCACGACCGATGAGGGGCTGGTGGGATGGGGTGAAGCGACGCCGCTGCATAGCATCAATGGGGAAACCCAAAAGACGGTCTTGGCCGCCTGCGAGGATCTTCTGCCTGTCGTCCTCGGCTCGGACCCGCGTGCTCCGCGACCGGTCGTAGACCTGATGGAGTACCTGATGCCCAACCAGCACGCGGCCGCAAGCGCCATCGAAATGGCGCTTATGGACCTCGCTTCGCAAGCGGTGGGTCTGCCGCTGGTCCGGTACCTGGGTGGCGACGCGCGACCGCTACCGACCGACCAGACCATCGGCATCAAGCCTCCCCACGAGGCAGCAAGCGCGGCGACTCGATTTGCGAAGCAGGGTCACAAGACGATCAAGGTGAAGGTCGGGTCCACGCTGGACGACGACGTGGACCGGGTCGCCGCCGTTCGCGAGGCGATTGGCAGCGATGTCGCGATTCGGATCGATGCCAATCAGGGCTACCGATCGGACGACGCTCTGATGATGCTCATGGCGATCAGCGAACTCGATGTGGAGTTCTGCGAGCAGCCCGTCCCGCGTCATGACCACGATGGTCTGGCACGGGTGGCCCAGGGCTCGCCCATCCCGATCATGGCCGACGAATCGGTGTTTTCCCCGACCGATGCGATCGCCCTCATCAAGGCCGATGCGTGCAATCTCTTCAATGTGAAGCTTAGCAAATCGCGGGGCATCTTGCGCGGCCTCGAAATCGCCGATATCGTCAAGTCGGCCTACGGCTGGTGCATGGTGGGGGGCATGATCGAGACTCGCCTCGGGATGACCGCCGCCGCCCACATGGGCGCGGCACGACCGACTTTCCGCTACTTCGATCTGGACAGTTTCACGGGCCACACCGAGGACCCCATGCAGGGCGGCGCGATTATTCGCGATGGCGACGTTCTGCTCTCCGACGCGCCGGGCCTTGGGATCGCGCCCGACCCCAAATGGGTGAACCCGCTGCACGTCAAGACCCTGAAGCACTGAGCCGCAAACACACGGTTATAATGGGAGACATCCATGAAGCTCCCTGTTTCGATGCTGCGTGACCTCGTGACCACCTCGCTCAGTGCCGAGGCCATCGGTGACCTTTTGACCATGGCGGGGTTCGAAGTCGAGGAACTGATCGGAACCGGCGAAGCAGCGGTCCTAGACCTCAAAGTCATGGCCAACCGCGGGGACGGCCTCTCCGCGCTGGGGCTCGCCCGCGAAGTCCTCGCGAAACAAGCCGACTCCGTGCCGACCGCGCTGTACAACAACCTCTGTTCCGGGCTCTCACTTGGCGACGAATCTGACCCCGCAGCGAGCGCGCGCGTGACCCTGCGCATCGACTCCGCTAACTGCACGCGGTACGCCTTTCGGATCTTCGATGACATCGAGAATGGCCCTTCGCCCGAGTGGCTGGTCGAGCGGTTGACCCAAGCAGGCCAGCGATCAATCTCGCTCATCGTGGATCTCACCAACTACGTCATGCTTGAGCTGGGTCAGCCGCTGCACGCCTTTGATCTGGACACCTTGATGGGCCCAGGCATCGTCGTTCGGCAAGCAGGCGCCGGCGAGAAGCTCACGACGCTCAACGGTATTGACCACGATCTGACAACCGATCACCTACTGATTTGCGACACCGAACGAGCCGTGGCGGTCGCCGGAGTCATGGGCGGCGCAGAGACCGAAGTCGGTCCTGCAACCAAGCGCGTGCTTCTTGAGAGCGCACACTTCGTCAACACAAGCGTCCGCAAGACGCGCAAGCAACTGGGACTGAATACCGACGCTAGTTACCGCTTCGAGCGCAGCGTCGATCCACTCGGAGTCGTGCGAGCGCTGAACCGATTCGCGCAACTCTACAACGAAATCACCGGCAAATCGGCGGTTCCTGGAGTTTCCGATGAGTTCCCTGCTTCACCCACGTCGCGCACAGTTCGCGCGCGACTCTCTCGCAGCAACGAGCTGCTCGGCATGGACATCCAGCGGGACGAAGCGGAGCGTTACTTGTCTGCGCTTGGGTTCCAGGTCGAAGGGGACGGTGAGCCGTTCGTGGTCGCGGTCCCTTCTTGGCGCCCCGACATCGAAATCGAAAACGACGTCATCGAAGAGCTGGCACGCGTTCACGGCTACGAACGCATTCCCGAAACCATGCCGACAGGCGCGACCACCCGCGGCGGCGTGTTCGGCGTAGCAGCACTCGTCGATGCCGCCCGCGACTCGATGCTGCGTTGTGGTTTCACGCAGATCATGAGCCACAGTCTGCGCGACAAGCACCCGCTCGACTTCAAAAGGGACCTACGAGTCGGTCCGCGAAACCCACACTCACCGGAGATGGCTTACCTTCGCGATAGTCTGCTGCCGGGGCTGGCCGAGGCCGCCCAGCGCAACGGTGGCCGGAATCTGCACCTATTTGAAGTCGGGCGTGTGTTCGTACGCGGCGAGTACCAGATCGATGAAAGCCCCGAGCTCTCGATCCTCTCTACGGGCGCGCTCACGCCCGGCCACTGGCAGGATGGCGAGGGGCCCAGCGCGGATTTCTTTTCTCTCAAGGGCGCAGTCGAGGAACTTGCTCAGGCGCTTGGGGATCACATCTGGTTCGACTACCCACGCGATCCCGACCCGAGGTTCCATCCGACTCGACAGAGCGGTGTGCTGCTCGACGGTAATCGGTCATGGGCTGGGACCATTGGACAGATCCACCCCGACATTGCCAGCGACCTAGGGTTGCCCCGCGAGACGTTCCTCGCCGAACTCGACCTTCTTGTTTTCGCAATTCACGACAACGCCGAGCCCTCGTTACGGGCCATCAGCCGCAACCCGGCGGTCCGGCGCGACATCGCCGTGCTCATTCCCAAGAGCGTGCCTTATAGCCAGATCGAAAGCTCTGTCGCCGAGGCATGCGGCTCGGACCTTGAGAAGCAGTGGCTGTTCGACGTCTATGAAGGAAAGGGCATCGAGCCCGGGCACCACTCGCTCGCGATCGCACTACAAATCCGGCGGATGGGCGAAAACCTTACGGACGAAGTCGCGAACGATATCCGGGACCGGGCGGTTCAGGCTTTGAATCGGCTCGGCGGCGTCCAGCGCTGACTCGCTTTGCGAAGCTCAGCGGCGAGCAGAGCGAGGAACAGCGCCCGGAACCCCATGGGGGCGTAGTGGTAATGCTCGAAAGTCTTAAGCCACGCCATCGGCAGGTACACCGCGCACGAGGCGAGGAAGAGGAATAGCAGCAAGAGCTTCTCGGTGGACTGCGCTGCGAAGCGAACTGAGCCGATGAAGGCAACGACCGAAAGCACCGCGATCCACGGCGCAGCATTGAGCCAGATCACAGGATAGAGGGCGAGGGCCGACTTGATTTCGAGGATACTGTGCCAGCACGGAACGAGGTAGCTCGAAAAATCGGTTCCAGAGAAGCCTCCGGTGCGCAGCTGCTGCTGTTGGTAAGCACTCGAACCGTCCGGCAATACCGCCGCGCGCAACGCGATGTACCCGATCAGCAACATCCAAGACCCCACCATCGGCATCAGACTCGCCGTCTGCTTGCGCCAGCGACACAGCAAGTACGTAGCCAAGAACAGCCCAGGTAGGACTACGGCCTGCTCATAGGACCCGAGCGCGAGCACCAGCGCCACAAGACTCAGACTCCCCCACCACCGGCACTCCAAACGGCAGGACCTCAAGTACATCGCGAGCGAGGCGAACGCCCAGATGGCCATCATCGACGCCGTTCGCCCGGGGATCCAACCGAGCATGGCAAGTTGCAGCCCGGTGATGCCGTGCACTTCGTTGTACAGGAACAATGCGACCAGCGCGAGTGCAACAAACTTCCACCCTTTCAGACGGGTGGGTAGCAAAACTCCAAGCGCAGCCACAGGCGCGACGAGCCACAAATCGGTCGTCGTGTAGTCCCGATGCCAGAGCATGAACAGCAACCCTGCTCCCAGCGATACCGCCGCGCCGAGACCCGCCTCCATCCCCAGCCACATCAGAGCCCAAGTTGCGGCCACGCAAAGCATCGCGTTCGTGAGACTCCAGCCGGCCTCGGACTCGCCGTGCACGGCCACATCCCACTGGAACGGGAGGGTGGAAACCGGTCGGTAGAAGTGGTTCCCCAGTGGCCAATCGCCAACGAACCACTGCAAAGGACTGGACTGTCCCTCGATTCCACGGATGATCGCGCGCGTGTCAGTGTCGGTCAGAAGCGCGTGCGGGGTTGGCCGAGTGAGCACGAAGACGACCGAGGCCACCAGCAGTACCAACCATGCCCATGCCGAGCCCCTCACGACTGGATTATGGAACCCATCGGCTCGGAAGAGCATAATAAGGTAAATCGACAGACAACACCATGAAGAAACTCACGCTATCCGTCGCCGCGCTCGCTCTCTCCGCCTGCCTCTTTGCCGCTGGACCGCAGCTTCGTCAGCCTCTCCCCGCGTTCAGCATGAAGGATCTGGCAGGCAAGACCCACACGAACAAGTCGCTCAAGGGGAAGGTCATCCTTCTCGATTTCTGGGCGACCTGGTGCGGCCCGTGCAAGCAGGCGAGCCCGATGATGCAGCGCCTGCACACAAAGTACGCCAAGCGCGGGTTGGTGGCCATCGGCGCCAACGCCTTTGAGAAGAGTGAGGACAAGAGCTTTGCCGAAGGATATCGCAAGGAGCACAAATACACCTACACGTTTACGTTCGGCAACAGCAAGCTCGCCGACAGCTGGGGGATCACCGGGATTCCCTACTTCGTGCTCGTGGACAAGAAGGGCGTGGTCCAGTGGATCGGCCGCGGTTTCAATGGAGCGACCATGGAGTCGGAGCTGAGCAAGGCGATCGACGGACTCATCAAGTAAGTCCGCAAGAACGAAAGCGCCACCGTCCGACTCGTTCGGAGGGTGGCGCTTTTCTAGTGAACCAAGACTTTGGCTGCCCGACGTGGATTCGAACCACGATTAACTGATTCAGAGTCAGTCGTCCTGCCGTTAGACGATCGGGCAACTCCGTGACTCGAAAGTATATCACACCCGGCGAATCGGTCGATTCAGTTCGCGCGCTCTACGATCCGGTGCATGACCGGGTAAGTGTCATGCGACACCAGTTCGCGGCGATTCCCCCAGTCCCTCCAAACTTGCACCTCGAGTCCGGGCTTGCCCGAGTTGCGCACGCGCGCGCGATCCCCTTGCCCGACCTTCCACTCGCCCGGAGCAGACATCGACAAGACGACACTGCGGACTGCCGCCCGCCGGGGCAATGGTTGTGAGGCGACGAGCCCGACTACCAGCCGATCCCCTTCGATCTTCGCCCGGATGGTGAGCGGGAAGTCGAAGGGGTTAGCAATCCTCAAGTCGATGTCTTCGTACGCGACCGCAGCATCGCGCCCGGGTGCGACGTAGGTGGGGCCGAATTCGTGGCGATGTCGCTCGCGGATCTCTAATCCCGCCTCAAGCGCGGCATTATACAGGGTCGTGCTCGTCTGACACACCCCGCCGCCCCAACTCGGGAGCAGTTGACCGTTGTAACTCACCGGTGCGAGGACGTACCCCTTGTCGCGCGTCCAGCCCCCGAGCGTCTTATTGAAGCTGAACTCCCTGCGGGCGGGGATCACCTTGCCATCTATCGCTCGCGCTGCCAGCCGTGCGTTTCGACTTTGGCCCGGCGTTCGGCCATCGAGCGAAGTCGCAAACTTGACCACCTCGCGTTCTCCCTGATTGCTCGGATTCCAAGCGACGACTCCGGCCCCCGCGAGTGCCAGCAGAGCCAGCACAGCCTTCACTCGCTCACCTCGATGCGAACGGCCTGGCTGGAGGCGCGAATCTGCGGCAAGTACATTGGGGACGCATCCACCGGCAACGCGGTCGCCGTACCTGGCGCCTCGGCGCGGAGATTGAACGAGAACTCCTGTACCCCTTCGTACAGTCGGGTCGCGAAGTACACGACGTGGTCGTCGTGAACCTCCATCGAGGAGTACCACCAGCTCCACTCATCCAGCATCGGATCTTCGATGGCCTTGAAGTTCGCGGGCACCGGGATGCGGATCATCACGTACGGTAAGCCGCCCTTTGGAACCTGAAGCTTCACGTTGCATTGAAGCGTGTCACCCGACTTGAAGGACGTCACTGGGTCGCGACTGGGTACCACAGCCCACTGACCCGAGGCCATCCGTTCGGAGTGCAGGCTGCGGAAAATGCGGCTGACCGAGAACCCCTCGGCACCGGTGATCGCGTCCAGAGTCTTGGTGCGCGCGAATTGCCGCAGCTCAGCGGAATAGTATAAGACTCCATCTCCGGACTGAACTATTTCGAGCTTGTTCTCACCCGATTTCAGCTTGTCCACCGGGATGGTCACAACTTGAGCGCTTTCGACACCCGATCCAAAGGTGTGCCCGAGCACCGATTCACCATTGAGCAAGACCGTGGCCACGGCCCCGCCCTGTAGCTCGCGAGTGGTGGTCAAGTACTGGACGAGCCCAACGAGGATCTGGGCGGTCGCCCGGGTGGATTCCCACTGCGAGCCCTGTCGGGCCGCCAAGATGTACCGGAGCGTCTCCTCGGCCTCGGTGCGACGGTCCGGTGCCATCGTCAGGAGCTGCAGGATGCGGGTCGTGGTTTCAAGCTCCGAGGTGCCCCAACCGTCCGAAGGCGCACCCCACCACCGGATGCCCTCGGCTGTGCGCGAGGAAGCGACTAGGCGGTCGATGCCCTGGGTCACATTGCGCCCCCGCATTTGGTCGGCGAGCAGCAGATAGGCTCGGTGCAGGGGCTCCGTGGCGGCCTTAGCGAGTATCGCGTCATCCTTACCTACCTGTCCAAACAGCGCGCGTGCGTAGGCCAGCTGGCACCGCGGACCAATGTCTGCAGGCTCAAGCCGAGCAGGAATCGGCAACGACTGGGCGAACTTCATCGCACTCGACAGCATGGAGTCCGGGACGGCAACGCCAGCGGCCCGAGCGCGCCATAGCCCTTCCATCACCAACGCGGTCATGCCGATGTCGCTGGAGTCGCTTTCCCACCAGCCCCAACCCCCATCGGAGTGTTGCATGGTCTGCAGTCGGTTCAGGCTTCGCGCCGTGATGCGAGGGAGCCGCTCCGACCATTCGGCGGTGGGAAGACCCAACTGGCGCGCAGCCCGGTCGGCCACCACGGCTGGCATGAAGCGACTCATAGTCTGCTCGACGCATCCGTAAGGATAGTCGATGAGTCCATTCAATCCCGAGAGTAGATCCGCTCCGAGGCTCGGTGCAATCCGAATCTCGAGATTGCCCGCCGTGACCACACTGGCTCGATCGAATTTCAGCACGCGTGAACCGGTCTGGACGGATCCGCTCTTGGCGGTAACCGACTCACGACCAAAAGCTGCCACGGGGACAGTCAGGCGCATCGCATCCGATGCGCCGTTGGACCCGCGGACGATGGCGGTCACTTCGTAGTCGCCCGGCTCGGACGGGGTCGCGATCCAGGTCAACTGTACTGGCTTGTCGGCCGGGACGGTGACCGACTTTCGGAGTTCGCCTTGAACCTGGAGCTTGCCCGGAACGAGTTCGACGGTCGCATTGGTTGCTGCGCCCAGGCCGTTATTGACCATGATGCTGAACCGCACCTCGTCGCCCGCCACCAGGTACCCCGGAGGCGACAGCCGCACCATGAGGTCTTTCTTGACAATGGCTTCGCCGCGACCGACGCCGCACAGAGTCGAGTCGGTGATCGCGGTCGCCGTTGCGCGCCAAGCGGTGAGGTTGTCTGGGAGAGGGACGGTCACGCTCGCCGTGCCATCCGCCCCGGTAGTCACCATCGGGTTCCAAGCGGCGGTATCTCGGAAATCGGTCCGGATATCCACGTTGGCACCGCCCTTATCTCCACCGTCCAGATACAACTGAACGAGCGAATCGCTGGTGCTCACATCGTTCCACTCAAACGGATACAGTTCACGGGCAGGATCGGAGTTGTCTTCGCGCACCGCGTAGATCGCTTCATCGACCACGGATAGGCTGACGTCTGCCGCGACCGGTGCGCCCGAGGCGTCAAGCGTCGTGATCTTGAAGGTCGCCGATTCGCCTGGCTTGTACTTATCCCTGTCCGCTTTGACTAGGACTTTGAGCTGCTTGGGAGTGCGGAGCACCGTCACCCGTTTGGAGGCGGTCAGCAGCTTCTTGTGATGGATGTAGCTCACCAAGACGTCGGCGTTCGGGATCAGATTGTCGGGCAGCTTGAAAGTCACTCCATTCGCCGAACTGGTGAGCGGAACGACTTTGCTGAAGTAAATCTTGTCCCGCTCGACCGTGACGAGCGCTGAACCACCCGCGTGTCTGGTCTTCACGAGCGCGGTGACCGTCGCCCCTGGCAGGTACGTTTTTTGATCGAGGCTGATCGAAAGATCGGTATCCGGCCCGGCGTCGTACTGATCGCCGTCTTGCCAGACGTCCACATAGCGCTCAGCGCGGACGGTGTTACCGCGCGCATCGACCACGGACGCCCGCACCGAGAATGTGCCGACGCGATCGGCGCGCAGGGCGGTTCGCACGGTGCCATCCACGCCGGTTTTGAGCGAGACCTTGCCCGTCGGTTCGAATGTGGCGGCGCGCTTCTGCCAGCGCTCGTAGCCAACGACGACCTCGACGGGTGTGTTCGCGGGCGCAGGCTTCCCATCTTGGTCCAGAACTTCGTACTCGACTCCCACGGACTCGCCCGGCTTCATCAGCCAGCGATCGGTGCTCGCCCGAAGCTGCAGCAGTCCTCGCCGAACCTCGGCCTTGCCAGAGGCGGTGAAGTACTTGTCGCCGGTCTCGGTCGCTGAGACCTGGAACGTATAGGTCGCGTCGTAGCTCTCGAGATCGTCGCCCCCGTACTCGGAATCTTTCGGATTGAACTTGAGGATCGCAATGCCTTGAGCGTCGGTCTCGCCACTGACGGTCCCGACGTACTCACCATCCCACGTCCACATATCTTCGTAGTCACCGATCGAGTCAAAGTTCTCAAAGTCGTCGGACCACTTCGGGCGGCGATACACTTCCCCGGACAGCTTTGCACCGGGCACCGGACCCCCGTAAAAATATCGGCAATCGACCTTCATCTCGACGCTGTCGCTGACCAAGAAGAATGGGTCCGTCGGTGTCACTGTCATTTTGAATTCGGGCTTGCGATAAGCTGCGACCGCGACGTACTGGGTGAACTCCTGATCGGCGTACTTGATGTCAACGTTGTAGCCGCCGACCACCTCCTCCAGCATCTGGAACGAGCCCGCGAACGAACCATGCGCCCCCACTGGCAGCGACTCGGTTTTCAGGACATTGTTCATGGGGTCGCGCACGGTGACGCTGGCGGTCCCACCCTCTGGCAGTGCGTAGCCGTCTTCGGCGCGCTTGCGCAGCGTCCCCTTAAACTGGGCGACGTCGCCAGGGCGATAGATCGGTCGATCCGTGCGGAAGTAGAGCCGGTGCGTCGCGTTCGAAGAGTAGTCGTACGCGGAGACAAAGGCGCTAGACGTGCCCGCGCGCGCGATCACGACTCGCTGGTCGCTCCCTTCTTCGGCTTTGGGCGAAGCGAATTCGACGGTGCCGTCCGCCCCAGTCGTGCCGACGGTGCTTAGCCCGGCAGCCGAACCCAGCTGAATCTGCGCGCCGCTGACCGGCGTCCCCAGGTTCAAGTCCGAGACGAACGCCAGCATCTTGCCATTGACGGCCTTGACCACCGCGCCGATCCGGGTGCTGATCACGTAACCCAGCAATTGGTCAGTCCCGACCTTCATGGACAAAAGGTAGACGCCGTCCGGAAGTGGATCCAGCTTCAGATCTTCGTGGAATATCCCTTCGCTATCTCGCTCATCGAGCGGCACGTCAACATCTTTGACCCAAGTCCCGGCTTCCGCGGGCACGGGTTCGTTGCTCTTGAGCCGGCTCGTGAGCGGCGAAACCATCTGGCGCAAGTCTTCGCCCCGGATCGAGCCATCCAGATTCACGCGATAGATGCCCACCTTCGCCATCTTCAACTGAGACCAACCGCGGAGCAGTGCGGTCGGCGATTCCGATGGGGTGAAGACGTGCTGACTGACGTACAGATCGGCCGTGGGGATGATTGGCTTGACTAAGACATCGGCACGGGCAGTCTGTGCCTCGAAGACCCTTACGCTCTTCCGTTCGGCGGAGACTGCCTGGCCGTAGCATTCGATCGCGTATAGCCCTTCGGGCACACCCGAGAGGTTGAAATTTCCTTGGGCATCGGTGCGTGCGGAAATCGTGGTAATCGGTACTTCCTCGTAGCCACCGAGGACCTGGGGTACAAGCCGAATCGTGGCATTGGCAAATCCAGTCTTGGTGTGAGACAGGGTGACCGTCCCGGTCACACGACCGACCGGGAGCTCGCGGCTGACACCCGTGCCTACGATGCCCAGCGCAAGCGCGCCAAAAGCGAGTCCGGCGAGTAGATTCTTCTTCACGCTGCCTCCGCCGGGACTGGCTTCGAGCGCTGCATGCCCGCGACTGCCAAGAGAGCCGCCGCGACGAGGGCCATCATTCCAAGGATCCGCAAGCGCTCATCGCGTGGAAGGTCCATCCACTCTAGCAAGCGTGGATAGAGCATCACGAGGCCACCCGCCAGCATCGCCGAAAGTGCTAGCGCGGAGAGTCTCGCACCTTCACGAATCGCGATGAAGACGGGGCCAACGAGGAGCCCGTAGAGCAGTCCGAGCGTCCCTCGCTGGCCGAGGTAGACACTCGCGGTGGGAGCAAGCATCACCAGGCCAGCCCCACCGAGCATGAGCGAGATTCGGTTGACTCGTCCCGCCGAGAGTTCGCTCGCCGCGCCGATGATCAGCGCCCCTACAAGCAACCCGATCAGCGCGTAGTGTTGACCAATATCGAACGCCATCGTCGTGTCCGGGAGTGCGACCCGGACAACGCGCGCGAAGGCAATGGCCGCGAGCGGCGCGGCGCTAAGGAGCAACCGCGACGAGCCGGATAGGGTCACAGCGGCAACCGCAACGACTGCGATGGACGTGAGACCAAAGCCGCGCAACTGAGAGAACCCGAGCGTGGCAAGCGAAATCCAGACCACCGCGGGCACGGCGGTGTTGATCGGCCTGGCTTCGCCGCTGCGCAAAAACCATGCGCCGAAGAATGCGACGGCGACGGCCAAAACCCAAGACGTCGCAAGCCCAGGTTCCTGAGCCACCCGGACAGACACGATGCCCACCGTTGCGACCATGAAGATCATTGCAATCCAGTCGTTGAACTTTGTCTTGAGCATCGACGTGACCAGCGCAGAGACCGAGGCGCACCCCAGTACAATTGCGGGCACGCGGCTCAGAGTGTCGATCTCACTCATCGAACCCAGCGACGCGCCTGCGACGCCCAAGAGCGCAATGAAGGGCGCAGCAGCGACGGGCTCTGTGCCAGATTGACCGATCCAAGCTCTACTGATCAACATGATCAGCCCCATGGCGACAGGGGTCGAGAGATACGTGGTCCAAGCCGGATCCGCAGGCGCCACCTGCGGCATAGCGCACGCCGCCGTCGCCAGCGCGAGCGCAATCGCACGATGTTGCCAGCCCGATTCGCCGACCGCCAATGCGACCCCTAAAGCCCCGAGCAACCCGCCGAGCGCGAGACGCAGCTCAAGACTTGCAGGCATCATCCCCACGATCGCTGCGAGGATGGCGAGGCCAAGCGCAGCGAGCATTCGCGTTCGATGCGACCCATCCACTCCGGAGTACCCCGCGACAAGCGCGACGACCAAAGACCCAAGAAACAGTCCAATCACCATAAGTTCGTTTTGAAATCCCTATTGATAGTAACTCTCGACACCTGGAAAAGGATTGGGGAATTTTCGGGTTCGGGCGAACTCAGCTACTTCGGTCGAAACCTGAAGCGCAACTTCAGAGAATTGAGTACAGAACGCTCACAGAACCGCCGACAAAAATACCAGCAGTCATTTGAGACATTCTTGCAGTGAGAAATAGCTTCAAGCATCGTCTATGCTGATTGATGGAGGTGGTATGAAAACCAATTTGAGTTTGCTCTTACACGCCGGCGGCGCCGGATTGCTGCTTGCGGGCCTATGCGGTGCCGCAATGGCATCCGACGAGGCATCGCCGATTGACGTCACTGTCGGGGTCAGTGTCCTCGGCAAGACGGAGTCCAATGCCTACGGCACATTGAAGCTATCGCGCTCAGTCGGAAACGGCATGGCGGTGGACCTGATGGGAACCATGGGTTCGCGAAAGCGATTTGCCGGAACCGGCTTTGCCATCCGCCACGGCGGATCGGACATCGAGCTGCGGCTCCGACGCGAGACCGACGGAAACGCGAGCGGGTCACTTGGACTCGCAATCGCCAGCACTCCCGCTGGACGCAGTGCGCCTTTTCTTACGCTGAGCGGCGAGACCCGTATGGCAGGCAACGACAAGACCTCAGTCTCGCTCGTGCTCCGAGCGGCGACGCGCGTCAGTTCGTCGCTGTACGGCACCGGCTTTCGCGCGGACACCAAGCTGAACAACATGGATGCCTACTTCGAGGGGCTGTGGGTCAGCGGCAGCGAAAACACGTATTCGATCAACACCGGCAAGCGCGAGCAGCGTGCTGTTTACCGGCTCGGAGTTCGCCCACAGTTGGGTGGCAAGCTCAAGTTCGAACTGGGTGTGACTAACCAGCTTGGACGCACGACGGGCATGTCGCTCACCCCGGGACTTGGTAAAGGGCTGGGAGGCTACGTCGAGCTGACGACGAGGTTCTAACATGAAGAAGTCTAAACTTTTCCTAGTTCTACTGAGCTTTGTGCTCACTCTTGCTGCCGTCATTGGTTGCGGCGGCGGCGCGGCCTATGCTC
Organism: Chthonomonas sp.; assembly: GCA_016788115.1. Lineage (NCBI taxonomy): Bacteria > Bacillati > Armatimonadota > Chthonomonadia > Chthonomonadales > Chthonomonadaceae > Chthonomonas > Chthonomonas sp. The sequence continues at coordinate 202,630 of JAEURR010000007.1, forward strand.
CGAAGGTCGATATTGCCGTCGGAAAGACATTCTCAATCGGCGGTGGCGGCACTCAGACGGTTCTCGCAGGAGCGAACGGCGTGTTCGCTTTCACGGCCACATCGCTGCTCACGGCCGAAGCCCGCAGTTCCGATCTCATCACTTGGTCGGTCGTCGAGGGCCTGCCCGCAGGTGCGACATACTCGTTCTCGCCCAATCCATCCGCGTTTGGTGAACAGACCAATCTGACCATTTTCACGACGCCGGAGACACCCGCGGGCTCTTATCCGTTCAGGGTACGCGCAACACTTGGAGACCTAGTGGTCGAGATCAGTGCGCTCCTGAACGTCAACACCCCGCCACCGGCTAAGAGCTTCATGCTGACGGGTAGTGCTCCCGAAACCGTCAACCAGGGAGATGACGCGAACTTTACGATTATCCCCGTTGAGACTACTGACCAGACAGCCCGCTCAAACGACCCGGTTGAACTGACCGTCACTTCGGGCCTGCCGACGGGTACCACCGCCGCGTTCAGCTTCACTTCGGTGAATGTCGGCTCAGCCTCGACGCTGGCTGTAAGCGTTGGATTCAACACGGTACCTGGGACTTACCCGATCACCGTCACGGGAACCCAAGGAACCACGGTTCGGACAACTACGGTGTCTCTGACGGTCCTGCCGGTCTATGGACTATCAGGTAGCACAAGTCAGACGATCTTGCCTGGCGACTCGGCTTCGTTTACCGTCACAGCAAGCGGCCCTCTGAATCGCAGCAGTACGGCGGTGACATTGACGAGCTCCAGTAACTTGCCGAATGGCTCGACGATCACACTCACTCCCAATGATATCGCAGTTGGATCGAGCAGCACGGTGCTGGTAAATACGCCCAATGGCATCGCACCTGGGACGTACACGATCACGGTCTCGGGCGACTTCGCCGGGGTCCAGAGATCGACTGATCTGACTCTCATCGTGGCAGCCCCGCCCGATTTTACGATGATCAACGAAGGACCGTACTTCGTAACGATCAACGAATCGGTTGACACGAACGTGTTCACCTTCATGAACGGTAGCACGTCACCGGCGCCATTTTCGCGCGCCGCAGATGATGTAACGCTCAGCGTCACGGGTGGACTTGGCACTGGCATGACGACCTCATTCAGTGCAAATCCAATCCAGATCGGCGGACAGTCAACGCTGACAGTCAACACGACCTTCGCGACTGCACCTGGTGACTACCAGATCGTGGTCACGGGCACGTCGCCCTACTACACGCACACCACGACGATTACCGTCACCGTCGTTGAGCCATCCGGCTAGCCTATCCGGTTAGTTGGAACTCGGGCCCGAACCGCCGCAAGGAGGTTCGGGCTCTTTTCCGCCCGGCACAAGACAAACAAAGGCTGGGGGTCGGAATGACTTCCGACCCCCAGTTCGCTTTCGTTTGGACGGAGTTCCTTAGAAATCCATGTCGCCCATGCCACCGCCCGGCATTGCGGGAGCGGCCTTCTTGGGCTCAGGCTTTTCGACGACCAGTGCTTCGGTCGTCAGGACCAGGCCGGCGATCGATGCGGCGTTCTGGATCGTGCTGCGAGTGACCTTGGCAGGATCGACGATGCCAGCCTTCACCATGTCGGTGAGTTCACCGGTGCTCGCGTCGAGGCCCGTGCCTTCCGGAGCGCTGCGGACCTTCTCCACGATCACGCTGCCTTCAAGGCCAGCGTTCTCCGAGATGATGCGCAGCGGAGCTTCCAGAGCGCGCTTCACGATCTGCAGACCGGTCAGTTCGTCGCCCGTCAGCTTGACGCTGTCCAGCTTGCCCGCAGCGCGGAGCAGGGTCACACCGCCGCCCGGAACGATCCCCTCTTCGACAGCCGCTCGAGTCGCGCTCAGAGCATCCTCGTATCGGTGCTTCTTCTCCTTCAGCTCAGTCTCGGTCGATGCGCCGACCTTGATGACTGCGACGCCGCCGCTCAGCTTGGCCAGTCGTTCCTGGAGCTTCTCGCGGTCGTAGTTGCTGTCGGTCTTTTCGATGAGAGCCTTGATCTGGGCGATGCGGCCCATCACGTCTTCCTTCGATCCTGCGCCTTCGATGATCGTGGTCTCTTCCTTCGTGATCACGACCTTCTTAGCGGTACCGAGCATATCGATGGTGATGTTCTCAAGCTTGGTGCCGAGATCCTCGCTGACAAATCGGCCCTTGGTGAGGATTGCGATGTCTTCGAGCATGGCCTTGCGGCGATCACCAAAGCCCGGAGCCTTGACGGCTGCGATCTGCAGTACGCCTCGGATCTTGTTGAGAACGATCGTGGCGAGGGCGTCGGCCTCCACGTCTTCGGCCAGGAGCAGAATCGGGCGGCGCGACTGGGCGGCCTTCTCAAGGAACGGCAGCAGGTCCTGTGCGCTGTTGATCTTCTTCTCGTGGATGAGGATCAGCGGATTCTCAAGCACGGCTTCCATGCGCTCGGGGTCGGTCACGAAGTACGGCGAGATGTAGCCTCGGTCGAACTGCATACCCTCGACGATCTCAAGGCTGGTCTCGCGACCCTTGCTCTCTTCGACCGTGATGACGCCGTCCTTGCCGACCTTGTCCATCGCTTCAGCGACTTGCTTGCCAATCTCAGGATCGTTTCCGGCGATCGTCGCGACGAATTCCACCTGCTCCTTATCCTTGATCGGCTGCGACGCGGCCTTGATCTCTTCGATGACGGTGGCCACGGCCTTGTCGATGCCGCGCTTGACCGCGATCGGGTTACCGCCGGCCGCGACGTAGCGCAGACCCTCGTTCACGATCGACTGAGCGAGCACGGTGGCGGTGGTTGTACCGTCGCCAGCCACGTCGTTGGTCTTGCTGGCAACTTCCTTGCAGAGCTGCGCGCCCATGTTCTCGTACGGATCCTCGAGCTCAATCTCCTTGGCAACGCTCACGCCGTCCTTGGTGATCGTGGGGCTTCCCCACTTCTTGTCGAGGACAACATTGCGACCCTTGGGGCCGAGGGTTACCTTCACCGCATCGGCGACCTTGTTGACACCGCGCTCAAGCGCGCGTCGTGCGTTCTCATCGTAAAGTAGGTTCTTTGCTGGCATTGTGTTCTTGTTGCTCCAATTGAGGATTTGCGCGCGATTGGCACTCGCACGTCACTTCTGCTAATTTTGGCACTCGGAGGCATCGAGTGTCAACACTGAGAGGACGCTTCGAGTTCGTTCTACAGAATTCAGCAGCGACAGAAAGAAGAAAGCCCCGAGGCGATCGCCTCGGGGCTTTGTATTACTCTTGTGTGGACTCGTCTCCCTCTTCTGCGAGGTCAAGTTCTCCCTCATCGGCCTCTTGGACCACCCGCGCAATGCTGCGAACTTGGTCACCCGAGCCAAGGTTGATGAGTTTAACTCCCTGTGAGACGCGTCCCACGGTCCGGATATCCGACACCTTCATGCGAATGGCTTTGCCCTGGACCGTCATGACCAGGAGCTTGTCGTCCGGCTCGACGACCTCAGCACCGACGATGGCACCGGTCTTTTCGGTGACGTTCATGGTGAGGATTCCCGAGCCACCGCGACCCTGGATGCGATAGTCGCTCAGCGGGGTGCGCTTGCCGAAGCCATTCTCGCCGACTACGAGCAGTGTCGCATCGTCTCGGACAATGTCCGCCGAGATGATGATGTCTTCACCCTTGAGCGTCATCGCCTTGACGCCACCCGCGGCGCGCGAACGATCGCGAACGCCCTTCTCGGCGAATCGGATCGATTGGCCCAGGTGCGTGACGATGATGATGTCGTTGGTGCCGTTCGATTTGAGCACCCATCCGAGTTCGTCGCCCTCTTCGATATCAAAAGCGATGAGGCCATTGGAGCGGATGTTGGCAAAGTTCGCCATCTCCGTTCGCTTGATCTCGCCGTGGCGGGTGATCATCGTCAAGAACCCTTCGCTCTTGATGTCGCGCACCGAGACGGTGGCGGTGACCCGCTCCTCGCTCTCGATCGCGATGAAGTTGATGACCGGCATGCCCTTGGCGTACCGTCCGGTCTCGGGGATGTCGTAAGCGCGGAGCTTGTACACCCGACCGCGATCCGTGAAGAACAGGATGAAGTTGTGCGTGTTGACCTGGAAAAGGTGGGCAGGCTCGTCATCCATCTTCATGGTGTTGCTCACACCCTTGCCGCCGCGCTTCTGCTGGCGATACGCATCGATGGACACGCGCTTGATGTAGCCATCTCGCGAGATGCTGATGATCGCCTCCTCTTCGGGTATCAGGTCTTCGTCGCTGAACTCTCCAGCCTCGCGACCGATGATCTTCGTGCGGCGCTCGTCGCCGTGCTTGTCGCGCATCGCGACGATCTCGTCGGTCAAGACCGTGGTCAAGCGATTTGGATCGGCCAGGATGTCGAGCAGATTCTGTACCTTTAGAAGCGAGGTCTTGTAGTCTTCTTCGAGCCGCGTTTGGTCCAGCTGGGTCAACCGGCGAAGCGGCATGTTCAGCACCGCCTGCGCCTGCAGCGGGGACATGCTGAATTGTCGCACCAACTCCACGCGCGCCGTGTTCTCATCAGCGGATGCGCGGATCAAGCGGATGATGGCGTCCAGGTTCAGCCGGGCGATCTGGAAGCCTTCGTTCAGATGAACGTCTTCCATCGCGCGGTAGAGTTCGAACCGCGTGCGGAGATCGATGATCTTGCGGCGGTGCTTGATGTACTCGTCGAGGATGCTGAGGAGTGGGGCCGTGCGCGGAGCGCCGTCCACCAGCGAAAGCATGATCGCGCCAAACGTGGTGCGGAGCGACGTGTGCTTGAGGAGATAGTTCAGCGCCTTGTTCGGGTTGACGTCGCGGCGGATTTCGACTTCGATCCGCATTCCACGCTTGTCCGAGTAGTCGTCCACGCGCAGTAGGCCGTCGAACTTGCGATCCTTGATCAGTGCGGCGATCGCTCGCACCAAGTTCTCTTTCTGAACTTGGTAAGGAATCTCAGTGATCACGATGAGCGACTTGCCTGCTTCGCCAGGCTCGATCATCGTCTTGGCCTGCATGATGATGCTGCCGCGACCCGTTTCGTAAGCACTGCGGATCCCCTTGGTGCCCATGATGATGCCGTAGGTCGGGAAGTCTGGCCCTGGGAGGTGGGTCATCACCTCGTCAAGCGTGCACTCCCCGTTCTCGATGCGGCACAAGATGGCATTGCAAACCTCGGTCAGGTTGTGGGGGGGCAAGCTGGTGGCCATGCCGACGGCGATGCCTTGGCCGCCGTTGCAAAGCAGGTTCGGGAACTTGCCAGGAAGCACGACCGGCTCCAGCAGCTCCTGCGAGTAGTTCGGAATCCAGTCAACCGTCTCGCGATCAAGGTCTTCCAAAAGCTCCATGGCGATGGAGGACAGTCGGCACTCGGTGTATCGCATGGCGGCAGGGCCGTCACCATCGATATTGCCGAAGTTCCCTTGGCCGTCGATCAGCGGGTAGCGCAAAGTCCAGGACTGAGCCATGCGGACAAGCGTGGGGTAGATGATCGCTTCGCCGTGCGGGTGGAAATCACCCGAGGTAGAGCCGCAGACCTTGGCGCACTTTTGGTAGTTCTGGCCGGGCTGCAGGTTCAGCTGACGCATCGCGTACAGGATGCGGCGCTGCACCGGTTTGAACCCATCTCTTACGTCGGGAAGTGCGCGCGCGATGATGACTGACATCGCGTAGTTGACATAGCTACGCGCCAGCTCATCCTGAACGTCAATGATTGTAAGATTTGTATCTTCTCCCGCCACCGTTTGCTACCTGCTCCGGGCGCAGTATGCGCCTCGATTGAACCTAGAGCATACCCCAAAAGGTGCCAGGACCGGGCCGATCAGTCGTCTTTCGACGTGCGGGCGCGGGGGATTATTTTGAGCGGTGTCCCGGGCAGCGGATAGACCTTCCGCAGGCAGTTCTCGATGTACCGCTGGTAAGAAAAGTGGAACAGATCGGGGTCGTTGCAAAAGAGCACAAACGTCGGCGGCCGGGTCGATACCTGAGTGGCAAAGTAGATGCGCAGTTGCTTTCCCTTGGACGTATAGGGCCTCTCGAACGTCGACTCTTGTATGATCCGATTCAGGTGTCCTGTGCCGATCCGGAAGTTCCAGCTATCCACCGCCATAAGCACGTGATCCAGGACCTTCTCCAACCCGGAAGACTCCTTGGCGCTGGTGAAGCACACCGGCGCATATTTGACCTCAGGCACCTGGTCGTGAATGATCTTCAGAAAGTCCTTCTTGAGCGGCGATAACCGTCCGCCCGTCGCCTTCACGTCTTCTTTGAGATCCCACTTGTTGATTGCGATCACCAGAGCGCGGCCTTCATCGTGCGACAGCTTCATCGTGCGCTTGTCGCCGTCGGTCAGGCCCTCGCTGGCATCGACCAGCACCAGCGCACACTCGGCGCGTTCGAGCGCTTGCGTTGCGCGCATGGCCATGTAGTACTCGACCGTGCCTTGGATCTTGCCTTTGCGCCGGAGCCCCGCCGTGTCGATGAGCCGGAATGGCTCGCCCTTGTACTGCACGAGAGTGTCGATCGCATCGCGCGTGGTGCCCGGAATATTGCTGACGATGCTGCGCTCTTCGCCAGTGAACGCATTCAAAATCGAGCTCTTCCCTACGTTCGGTCGTCCGACGATAGCGAGTCGAACCTCCTCTTTGACCATCGGCAGCGATTCGACCTTGGGTAAGTGCTCGCAGATCGCGTCCATGAGGTCGCTCACGCCGTGACCATTCAGGCCCGACACGGGGTACACGTTCTCAAACCCGAGCTCATAAAACTCGCTTGAAAAATCTGCACGCTTGCGGTTATCGGCCTTGTTCGCAAGCACGAAAACGGGCACCTTGATCATCCGCAGACGGTGGGCCAACTCCTGGTCGCCCGCACTCAGTCCCGAAACGATATCGACCATGAACAGCACGATGTCCGCTTCGACCAGAGCAACCTCGGCCTGTACGCGAATCTGCTCCACCAAGGGGTCTTCGTCGCCGAACAGAATTCCCCCCGTGTCGACGAACTGCATCTTGTATCCGTACCACTCGACTTCGTAGTACAGCCGGTCGCGCGTGATCCCCGGCGAGTCCTCGACCACAGCAATACGTCGTCCCGCGATCCGATTATAGAAAGTGGATTTACCGACGTTGGGCCGGCCAACAATCACGACGACGGGGAGTTTTGCCTGCATGGGGAACCGCCTAAAGGTACCCGAACCTCTGGTACGCTCACGAACTAACTTGATGAAGTCCACCGGCATCTTCGCCTTTCTTGCGCTCACTTCTCGGGCTTTCGCCGAGACTGAACGGGTTATCAACCTCATCGGAGAGCGCTCTATGATCTTCCTCGGCTCCCAGGATCGCCGGTACGGAGGAGGGGTCTCCTATCAGCAGATCCAGGACAAAAACTTCCTGCGTATGGGCCGCAATCGCGGCAAGCTGAACCTGGAAGGCTATGTCCTTCGCACTTGGACCGATTACAAGCCATGGGTTCCAGGCGACGCCAACTTCGACTTTGGAATCTTGGCCCAGGCACGCTACGAATTCAAAGCCAAGGGTCGGATCGGTGTCTTCGTCGAGGGCGGCTGGGGGCTTCACTTTTCTGACCAGAAGAGTTACGATCTCGACTCGCAGCTCAGCTCCAGCCCGACAATCGGCATGGGGGTGATCCTCAAAGAACGTAACCCAATCACGATCACCACACGGTTGATGCACATCTCCAATGCAGGTCTGAAGGGCCACAACAAGGGCCAAAACCAGTTGTGGATCATGCTCGGCTTCCGGCTGTAACAAAAACGAGCAGCCGAGCCTGCTGGCTCGGCTGCTCTGCAGATCGCTCTTGAGTGAGCGCTATTCTTTCGACTCTTCCGATCCAGCCTTAACGCGCTCTGCGGTCACCTTCATCTCGAACGGAAGTGCCTCGCCGCCAAACGGGACGTTCTTGATCGTGGCATCACCCTTGACCATGGTGCCGTCGGCGACATCAATCCACACGAAACCCTCAGCCGAAACGGGGTCCTCGCCCTCAGTCTCCTTCGCGACAAACTTCAGTTTGGCTACTGTCATGCCGTCCATCTTTTCCGTGGACACGAGTTCGTAGTTGTACGTGACGTCCTTGGTGCTGAGCTTGTCGTTCGACTTGAGCTCATACTCCCATTTGTCGCCGACTTTGACCTCTTTCTCTGGGTAGATCAGAGACAGCACCGAAGCCATCCGATTCGAATCCTCATCGACGTCGTCTTCGCTCTCGACATCCTGAGCCTTCCAGTTGCCACGCGGCCCATAGTGGTTGGTCTCGGGATCACCCGGATCCATCTCTTCCTCTTCGCCGCCGAAAGAAGACTTGCCGCCCGTGAGCGTGCTCGTGGTCGTATGCGATCCGTCCTTCTCAAGCTTCGTAAGCTTCTCTTCGACAATAGACTCGAACCGCAGTTCTTCGCCCTCCAGATCCGCCACCGCCACGATCTTCATCGTGTAGCTGGAACCGACCTTGCCGCCCCGGCGCAGCTTGAATGTAGCATCCCCTGCGGTAGCCACCGAAGAAGCGAGTAGTGCGACGGTAGCAACAATCGCAATCGCGGACGAACGAACGATTTGATGAGAGCGCATGATCATAGCTTACGTAAGGACGGCCCAAAACTGGAGAGTATTCAGCAAGATTCGCAGATCTTTCGCTTAAGTGAGACCTAATGCTGCACGGTGCCGTTCAATTTCTTCCCGCTTGGCGACGAAAGTCTCCTGCATCTTTTCGCATGCGGCGATGGGGTCGCCGACAAATGTCCACACCATTTGTCCTCGGGCGAGGAAGCAACCCTTGTGCGCGGAATTCAGCAGGCTCAAAAGCCGCGGATTGAACTCTATGCTGTCATCGAAGTCCACTACCAACCGGCCTCCGTGCCCATCGATTTTCCTCATCCCAATCTCGGACGCTCGGATGCGGCAGCGCATCACGCGGAAGGCGCTGAGGATGGCCGAAGGGGGCGAGCCGTAGCGGTCAACAATCTCAGCCTCGGTCGAACGCAGTGAGGCTTCATCGCGTGCCGACATCATGGTCTTGTAGTAGTACAGCCGTTGCGCCTGCTCCGGCACGTAGTGCTCAGGGATCAGTGCTTCGACGGGTAGATCGACCGTCGGTAGCGGCAGAAGTCCCTGGAGTGGGTCGTTGTAAGTGGGCGAGTCGTCGCCGTCCGCATGCGACTTGAGGAACTGAATCTCTTCGCCGATGATCTGCGCGAACAGTTCGTAGCCCACGGTGGCCATGGTGCCGCTTTGCTTCGCGCCGAGCAATTCACCCGCCCCGCGGATCTGCAAGTCACGAAACGCCAGCGAGTAGCCCGAACCCAGCGAGCTGAACTCCTGCAGCGATTGCAGCCGGGCGAGCGCGTTTTCTGTCAGTCCGGCTTCGTTTTGGTAAAGCAGGTACGCATACGCTTGTCGGTCGCTGCGTCCGACGCGACCACGAAGCTGATACAGCTGCGATAGCCCCAATCGGTCCGCGTTTTCGATGATCATCGTGTTCGCGTTCGAGATGTCCAGGCCGTTCTCGATGATCGTCGTGGAAAGCAAGATGTCGAGTTCACCCTTGATGAAGGCGAGCATAACGGGCTCAAGCTCCTTCTCCGACATCTGGCCGTGGCCCACGCCGATCCGCGCCATGGGTACCAGCTTCTTCAGTTTCTCGGCGGTGTGATATATCCCCGTGACCCGGTTGTAGACGTAATACACCTGGCCACCGCGCGCCAGCTCACGCAAGATCGCCTCACGGACAACTTCCTGCGAGTAGTTGCGGACGAACGTACGAATGGGGAGGCGGCCCGGAGGGGGATCGTTGATGAGCGACATCTGCCGGATGTCCATCAGAGCCATGCTGAGGGTACGAGGAATCGGCGTGGCCGACATGCTCAGGACGTCCACTGAACTCCGGAGTTTCTTGAGCATCTCCTTCTGCTTGACGCCGAACTTGTGCTCTTCGTCGATGATCACCAGGCCGAGATCCTTAAAGTGAAGATCGCTGCTGAGGAGCGCATGGGTGCCGATGAGGATGTCCACCTCGCCCGCTTCGACTTGCGCCACGATCTCTCTCCGCTCGGCGGCGGTCCGGAAGCGATTCAAAAAGTCGAGCCGTGTCGGAAATGCGCCGAGACGCTCGGCAAACGTTCGATAGTGCTGCTCGCTGAGAATTGTAGTGGGACAGAGGACGACGACCTGCTTCCCCGCTTGCGCGACTTTGAATGCGGCGCGGATGGCGACTTCGGTTTTCCCGAATCCAACATCGCCGCACACCAGCCGGTCCATGGGATAGGTCGTCTGGAGGTCACGCTTGACCTCCTTGATCGCCTCCATCTGGCTGGGGGTCTCCATCCAGGGAAAGGTCGCTTCCATCTCCGCCTGCCACGGACTGTCCGGACCCAGCGTCGGGCGCTCGGCTCGCTTGCGGTGCGCGTAGAGCCGAATCAGATCCCGGGCGAACTCCCGGGCCTCTTCCCGGGCTTTTCCCACGGCACGCTGCCATTCACCGTTATGTAATCGATTGATTTTGGGTTCGGTGTCGCCCGGCGTGAGGTACTTCTGTACCCGGTCTAGTTGATCGGCAGGGACAAACAGCTTGTCGGGCCCACCGTATTGGATGTAGAGGCACTCCTTCTCGACTTCGCCGATGGTACGTCGGACGAGCCCTTGGAAGACGCCAATGCCATAGTTGATGTGGACGACGTAGTCGCCCGGCTTGAGATCGAGGACGGTCGCGATGGGTGCGCCCTCGTTGAATTTTCTTTGCGGAAGCTTTAACCGCCCGACTCCGAACAGCTCGTGATCGGTGATGACCGCGAGCTTCATTTCGGGACAACTAAATCCACCCGCCAGATTGCCCTGCGCCAGGTAAAGACCAGGCTTTTCGAGGTCAACAACCTCTTCTTGAGGGAAGAGTTCGATCTGGCTGAGCACCGATTTGGCGCGCGTCGGTTGGTCGGTAGCCATCACCGTGATGAAACCGGCGTCTTGCCAGGTCTTCATCGTCTGAGCGAGGGCTTCGGGGCGTCCGCGATACGCTTCGAGCGAGGCCGCGTGAACTTCTACTCTCTCGCCGTGCCCAAACCATGCTGGTGGATCGCCGATGCCAAGCAGCGCCACGCGCCGCTCCGGATAGCCGAGGTGGTCGATATCGACGAGGAAATCGCCCGTAACCGCTTCTAGGATCTCGCCGCGAGCCTGGCGAGCCGAGAGCGCCTGGGCAAGCTCTTCTCGCGACTTTTCAGCGATGATCTCAAGCTCCGTGGGCTCATCGAGGATCAGTAAGCCGTCTTTCGGCAGCAAATCGGCGGCGCATCCAGAGTCGGGGTGCAGGAGCGGGCGGTATAGATCGAGCCGATCGAAGAAAGTCCCAAGCCGAATCGCTTGAACGTCGCCCGAGACCCGCTCTTCGAGTTCGCGCTGGTAGTCCGTGCTCAGCGAGGCGGCCTCGATCCGCAGCGTCCGGTCAATCATCTCCGCCAAGCTCTCGCGTGCGGCGAGCACGTCTTCAGGCAGTTCGGAATCGGAGAAGTGGTAGAGCGTTTCGCGAGTTGGGATGAGGGTCAGCTGCTTGACTGCCGCGAGCGAGCGCTGGGTGCCTGGATCGAACGAACGAATGCCGTCAATGTCGTCCCCGAAGAACTCCATTCTGATCGGCAGATCGGCTCCGATCGCGAAGACATCGAGGATCCCACCACGTTGGGAGTATTGTCCCGGGACGCGGACCGGCTCGGCTGCCTCGTAGCCCATTGCAAGCAGCGCGCGCAGCAACTGCTCGATCTCAATCGTGTCCCCTTTCTTCAGGGTGAGGAAGGTCGATTCTAGGACTTCAATTGGGAGCGTGCGTTCGAGCACCGCTTGGGGAGTCCCGATGACAAACCCCGGGCCGGGCTCGATCAAGAAGCGTAGTGCGCCGATCCGGTCGCTGAGTGCGACCGCCTCGGGAGGCGAGTCGTCGTACAGGGTCGAGGTGCCCGAAGGGAGCTGGCGGATCTGCGATTCAGGCACGCCGCACAACTGGAGCTTGGCCTGCCATTGCAGCGCACGATCGTAGTTCGCAACGACGATTAGCGACTTGCACGGGCGGGCATGGTGCGCCGCGGAGACAAAGAAGGGCCTGGACTCGAGCGCAAGGGTGGGCCAGAGGGCCACGGCATCGAGACTAGAGAGGAGGCTTTGAAGCGCGGGGTGGGCAGCCACGTCAGACGCCCATCGGGAAATCCGCATACCGGCGCAGTCTACCGGCAAACTCGTCGACAAGTTGGGGTTAGACTGAGCTATGGAACTCAGCTATACACTCCTCTCTGAGGCACAGCTTCGCGATGCCCTGCCCGCGCTCTCCCTCTGGACCGTTACCGACGCCAAGCTGGAGCGTGTGGTGAAGCTTGACCACTATCTTGAGGCCTTCCCGCTGGCTGCGCGCATCGGCGAACTTGCAGAGGAGCTAAATCACCACCCAGACCTCCTCATTGGCTACCAAAAGCTGACGATTCGTACCGAGACCCATGACGCGGGAGGGCTCACCAGCTACGACTTTGAGCTGGCTCGGCGAATCGAATCCTATATCACTCAATCTTCGACTCGTCCATAAAATCATTACATGGGGCACGCCCGTGGTATGAATCGGGTTTAATCAGGTTCAGAGCTTCGCTGTTATATCGTTGTGGCAATGTGGGCGATCTGTTGGAACAATTTATTGCTTGGTTCGATCAATAGGATGGATCGCAAAGGTCAGATTCTATCGAGGGGAATGCGTGGAATACTTCAAGAAACAACTATCTGCACGAGAACTTGATGTACTTCGACTTTCCTCAGAGGGACTAACCGATAAAGAGGTTGCGACAAAGCTCAGTGTCTCCCTTGGCACCATCCACACTTACTGGACTCGGGTTCGGTCAAAGTGCAATGGCCGCACCCGTGCAGAAATTGTTAGCAGATACACCCGTGAGCTGGTGGGCAGTTCTAACGGAACGCACGCAGGCGTGCACGCATCGATTCTTGATGCCATTCCGCTGGGGGTGATCGAAGTCGATGCAGATCTTGCAATCGGATTGATGAACGCTACATCCCGCGAGCTGTTGAGCGTTAACGGTGCCGAGGCACCCCTCTCGCTCAATCACCTTCCCGTTTCCGCCCAGGACCGCACGGAGATCCTCCAGATCACAGAAGCCGTGATTCTAGGCAAGCGCGTTAGGTCGGGGCTCACCTCCCGAGGGACGAGGCTCGATGTTGTGCCGGTTCTCGATGGATCGAGAGCGGTCGGAGCGATCATTACGATTACTCCTTCCATTCAACGAGTCGCGGCTATCTGGTCCTCTGTTTCATCTAGCTAGGCTTTGCGATATCGTTCCAGCAACTGCGGCCAACTCTCTTCCTCTATCGCGCAACGGATCTCGTCTATGAGTCGTGCATAGAATGCCATATTATGCAGCGTCGCCAATCGCGCTCCTAGGCTCTCTTCAGCCTTAAAGAGATGACGTATGTATGCGGGTGAATAACGCCTTAAGGGTTCGAACACGCAGTCTTCATCGTACCAATCCTTCTGCTCCGCCCACTTCGCCGCGGCGACATTGATTCTGCCGCCTAGCGTATAGATACAGTGGTGTCTTGCCATCCGTGTGGGCAACACACAATCGAACATGTCGATCCCGTGAGATGCAGCGTGCAGAATATCTTTAGGGTGACCAACGCCCATCAGATAGCGAGCTTTGTTTTGCGGCAGCAATGGCGCAGTTAGCTGCACAACGGGATACTGCATTTCTGTGGGTTCACCGACACTAACTCCACCCACGGCAAACCCAGCAAACGGCAACTCACTTAGGAAGGCCGCAGACTCTCGCCGGAGATCTTCATGGACGCCGCCCTGGACGATGCCGAAGACCGCCTGCCCTTCTCTTGCTGCGGCAAGGTTTCTCGGGGCCCAGCGATGCGTCTGGGCCATCGCTAGGGCAGCCTCCTCGCGCGAGCACGGGTACGGCGGGCACACGTCCAGCGCCATGCTGATATCGACCCCCAGCGCCCCCTGAATCTGGATCGAGCGCTCGGGCGACATGAAGAGCTCGCTCCCGTCCAGGTGCGAACGGAACCGAACCCCCTCGTCGCTGAGCGTCCGCTTGTGCGCCAAGCTCATGACCTGGTAGCCGCCGGAGTCCGTTAGGATCGCTCCGCGCCACCCCATGAAGTCGTGTAACCCCCCAAAGCGCTCGATGAGCGATTCGCCGGGGCGAAGCGCCAAGTGATAGGTGTTCGAGAGGACGAGCTCAAACCCGAGGAGTTCGAGCTCTTGGGCAGACAAGGTCTTGACCGTTGCCTGGGTTCCGACCGGCATGAAACACGGAGTCTCGACGGTGCCATGAGGGGTGTGAAGTCGTCCGCGCCGCGCGCCCGTGTGCGGGCAAACTTTGAGAAGCTCGAAGTGGACGGACACGCCTAAGGACAGTAGATCGCCTGTCGCGCGGCGTCCTCGTTCGTGGGGTCCCGCCGCAGCAGCTCTTTAAACTGCTCGCAAGCCTCGTCCATCTCGCCCAGCATCATCAGCGTCATCGCCATGTCATAGCGGGCCTTGTCGTGGTTCGGATTCGCGGCCACGACCTGACGGAGAGTTTGAAGCGAACCATCGAAGTCCCCTTCGAAGCCTTGGATGAGGCCGATCTGCCAATGGGCATCGTAGTGGTTGGGGTCTTCGCCCAGCACCTGTTGAAGGTGCCGACGGGCATCGTCGTAGCGCCCTTCGCAACGCGCCGCAAATCCAAGTTGAAACTGCTCGGTGATGCTCATTCGAACGTGCCCTTAGCGTCGAGAGTATATCACACGCTGTTGGGCAGGAGATGCGGGGGTAATGTTCCCCCGCTAACTATTTGCCGCCGCAATTTACGCGGGCTCGAAGCGGGGTGGCCCCACGCGCTGACTCGTGCCATTCGAGTCCGAGCTCTCGTCTTCGCTGTCCTTCGACTGGACTTCTGCTGCGGGCGTGAACTCGGGAAGCTTCTCCCCGGCCATGACTACCAAGAAGTCGTCACGGTTCAGTGTCTCGCGCACGAGTAGCTCTTGCACAAGCGTATCGAGCTTGTCGCGGTGCTCTGTCAGGATCTGTGTCGCGCGCTGGTGACACTTCTCCACGATCGCGCGCACTTCCTCGTCGATCGCCTTGGCGACGTCTTCTGAGTAGTCCTGCTCTTCCGAGTAGTCCCGCCCGAGGAACGGATTCTGCGTGCGTCGGCCAAGGGCGAGCGTGCCCAGTCGGTCGCTCATACCGTACTGACAAACCATCGCTCGTGCGATCCGGCTGACCCTCTGCAGGTCGTTGCTAGCGCCGGTGTAGATTCGGCTGTAAACCACCTCTTCGGCCACGCGACCACCCAGCAGCGCAGTGATGTCATCGAGTAGCTCTTCCTCGCTTACGAGGAATTTATCCTCGGTCGGCAAGTGCCAGGTCGAGCCAAGCGACATGCCGCGTGGAAGAATCGTGACCTTGTGAACTGGATCGCAAAATTCAAGCAGTTCGCCCACGACTGCATGGCCTGCCTCGTGATAGGCGATCACTTCGCGCTCCTGCGCATTCATGACTCGGCTTCGCCGCTCAGGTCCGCCCATCACGCGATCTAGCGCGTCGTTCATGTCGGCCATGGCGATGCGGGTCTTGTTGCGGCGTGCGGCGAGCAGGGCGGCTTCGTTGAGCGAGTTCGCCAAGTCCGCGCCGGTGAAACCGGGTGTGCGCCGCGCGAGCGTAGTCAGGTCCACATCCACATCCAGCGGCTTGCCTTTCGCGTGGATCTTTAGGATCGCCTCGCGGCCATTGCAGTCGGGCGAGTCCACCACCAATTGGCGGTCGAAGCGCCCTGGGCGCAGCAGCGCCGGGTCGAGAACGTCCGGCCGGTTCGTCGCGGCGATCATGATGACGCCGGAATTCGGATCGAAACCGTCCATTTCCACGAGCAACTGGTTCAGCGTCTGTTCGCGCTCGTCGTGTCCACCGCCCAAGCCTGCACCGCGCTGACGTCCCACTGCGTCGATTTCGTCCACAAAGATGAGGCACGGACGATGGGCCTTGGCGGTCTCGAACAGGTCCCGGACACGCGCTGCGCCTACGCCGACGAACATTTCGACAAAGTCCGAACCGGAGATGTGATAGAACGGCACGCCAGCTTCGCCAGCGATCGCGCGGGCGAGGTGGGTCTTACCCACGCCGGGAGGGCCGGTTAGCAGGATGCCCTTCGGGATTTTCGCCCCGAGCGCGACGTACTTCTTGGTGTTCTTCAGGTAGTCGACGATCTCGAAAAGCTCTTGCTTGGCTTCGTCAATACCCGCCACGTCGTCGAAGGTGACTTTGGTGCCGCTTTCGCCCACTCGCTTGGCGCGGCTGCGACCGAAGTTCATCGCCTGATTGCCGCCGCTCTGAGCGGGGCGGATCACGAAGAACCACATGGCGAGGAGCAACAGGATCGGCACCGCCAGGTACGAGGCGAGCATGATGAACGACTGTGTCTGCGGGGGAGGGATGACGCCGTAGTCCACGCCGCCCGCTTCCATGCGCTTCTTCAGGTCTTCACCGGAGTTCGAATCGGGGGAGAATGCGACAACCTCGTAGCTGCGTCCATCGGTCAGCTTGCCCGTGATGGATTTTTCTTGCCACTGAGCGTCCTTGACTTGGCGGTTGTCGACCGCTTCCATGAACTTGCTCGTGGTGAACTTGACCGGCCCGGTGCCACCGAAAAGCTGCTTGTTCTCACCGAATACGTTCAACAGCATGATCGCCACAAAGACGATCACCATGGTCCAGACTATCGATTTGACGGATTTGTTCAAATGCGCTTCCTAAGTTAGACTTCCTCTACATCCATACGTTCCGAAGGCTGCGAACGTTCAGTTTCATTATGGCGCTTAC
This sequence comes from Chthonomonas sp., assembly GCA_016788115.1. Classification (NCBI taxonomy): domain Bacteria; kingdom Bacillati; phylum Armatimonadota; class Chthonomonadia; order Chthonomonadales; family Chthonomonadaceae; genus Chthonomonas; species Chthonomonas sp. The sequence goes on from JAEURR010000007.1 coordinate 219,485, forward strand.
GATTCTCGCATGGGTCCAAAGGTGATCCTGACCGCTGGCTGCGGCCAAGCGCTCATCTTCACCCGTTCGGCGAGCGTGACCCCTGGGATCCAGATAGGTCCGCCCATATCACAAAGTATCGGCAAGCGGCGGCGTGCTGCCAGGGTGAGCTTTGCGTCGGCCAAGATATCGAGGACCCTCTTCTCGGCTCCGAGTCCGAGCGGGGAGAGCCGATCGGTCGGCTCAGCGGACTTGAAATATAGGTTGCCGATCACCGTCTTTGGGTCGACCGTCGCCACCAGTCGACTCGTCGAGGGGCCGTCTGCGTGCACGTTTTCTGCGGTGAACTGCCAACCAAACACTTCCGCGACCGTCTCGCCGGGCACGGTCAGTTTGAATCGGAACGGCTCAGTCGGGTGCAGTTGGCGCAGGTGTAGCTTCACGTCATCGAGTTCGGCCACGACCGCCCCCCCTTCGAAAGTGATCGATCCGGTCCCCTGCCTCACCAGCAGATCTTCGATCCCACGAATCTGGTCGTATGTGGCGGTTGCGCCGAGCGCATTGGCCGCGAGCCGAACGGCGCGGCGAACGAGCACTGCTGGAAGCGCCTCGATGTGGGGGCGGTGAAGGGCAACCTCACAATCGTGCGTCAAAAACGGCATCGGCTCGTTCAGCGGAAACTCCGCTCGCTCGAGCGCGGCCGCGGCGGCTCCGTCCAAAAACGCATCTTCCTCCGCTACCAGCGCGGTCGTCCGGGCTACCGCTTCCACCACGCTTGGGTTCAGCACTTGAAGCTCAGGCACGACGCGCTTTCGCAGCCGAGCGCGGGCAAATTGAATGTCGTCGTTGGTCGAATCGTGCAGCCGCGGAATCTCGTGCGCGTTGCAGTACTCTTTGATCTCGTCCCTCGAAAAGCTGAGGAAGGGCCGTACAATCCTTCCGCGCCGAGCTGGGATGCCTCCGAGACCTCGTAGACCTGCCCCCCGGACGAGGTTCATCAGGACTGTTTCGAGCTGATCGTCGCGATGGTGCGCGGTTGCGATCAGATGACAACCGGTTTGCCTCGCGGACTGCTCCAGGAACTCATAGCGAGCTTCCCTGCCTGCTTCTTCGATGCCGATCGAGCGATCGCGGGCTAGGCGGGGGACGTCTGCTTTTCCACTGACGAACGGAATCCCGAGCGACTCACACCATCGGGCGCAATGCTCAAGGTCGGCATCGGCCTCGGGACGCTGGCCGTGGTGCAAATGCGCGGCGACGATCTCAATACCAAGTGCGTGCAGCGCGTGGGTCAGACAGGCAGAATCGGTGCCTCCACTCAGGGCGACAAGGACGCTCGATCCTGGCGGAATCAGCCCCGTGCCTTCGAGGTGATCGCGCAACCGCTCGATGAAGGTCATAGTGAGCCAATTTTGGCCGATGGACACGCACTTGCGCGGAGAGATACACTCTCTTATGCGTGCCGCAACGCGTCGCGTACTTGACCATGAACCTTAAGCTCACCCCCCTGGTCACGCGATTGCGGTCTTTGCTGCATGTTCGCGACCGAAAGGTGATCCGTGAGGAGCTGAGCGATGTTCACGTCGCCGACCTCGCGGAAGGTTTTGTGCGTCTCGAAGTCGAAGAGGGTCTGCAACTTCTCAAGGAGTTTGAGCCTGACCGCGCCGCCGAACTACTCAGCGAGCTTCCCACCTCCACCGCTCGCCTGTACCTGGCCGAGCTTCCGGACTTCACCCTCGCGCATTACATCGACATTTTGCCGATGGACGACGCCCTCGACCTGCGCGAGGACATCGGTGAAGAGCGTTTCGATGCCCTGCTCAACGTCATTCCAAGCGAGGACGCGCAAGAGATTCGTCGCCTGCTCGCGTACCCGGAAGGGAGCGTCGGGCGGATCATGACGGAAGCGTTCTTTGAGGTCTCCGCGGACGCGACCATGGCCGACGTGCTCGAAGACATCCGCCGATCACCCGCCGACAAGTACGAGATGGTCAACGACCTATACGTTCTCGGCGAGCTTGACCGACTCCTCGGCGTTTTCAGCCTCCGCAAGGCGATCCGATCACGGCCCGACACGACCGCGCGAGAGTTGATGAATGAAGAGGTCATCTCCGCCCGGGCGACCGACCCCGCCGAACATGCGGCGCGCGAGCTCGCTCGTTATGGCTATTATTCTCTACCCATCTTAGACGATATGGGCAAGATGGTCGGAATACTTACTGGCGACGACGCGCAGCACATCATCCGAGAGGCCGATACCGAAGACGTCCTGAAGCTGGGTGCGGTTGTCGGTTCTGCGGATGCGTACTTGTCACTCAGCCCCTGGCAGTTGTATCTCCGACGCGTCCCCTGGCTACTCGGTCTGTTCCTCGCCGAAACCCTGACGGGTCTGGTTCTTCGCCACTATTCGCACGAGGCAAACGGTCATCCCGATAAGCTCAGCAACTACGCTCAGTTGGTGGTGTTCTTGCCGCTGATCATCGGTGCGGGCGGCAATAGCGGTTCGCAAACCACCACCACCATTACGCGCGCCCTGGCAGTTGGCGAGATCCGACCCGCCGATACGCTCCAAGTTATCTGGCGCGAATTGTCGGCCGCGATCATGATTGGGGCGACTCTGGGAATCGTAGGTTATGTCCGCGCGATCTTCTGGGGCAGCGAGCCTCACGTCTGCTACGTCGTCGGCGCAGCCCTCCCACTCATCGTCATTTGGGCGAGCACGGTCGGCTCGGTGCTTCCGATCACCGCCCGCCGAGTCGGCATCGATCCGGCGGTCATGAGCGCTCCCTTCATCTCGACCTTCGTGGACGCCACGGGACTGATCATCTACTTCGAACTTGCGCGGCGCATCGTCGGCGCATGGTAATTAGGCCCGTAAGGCACGAATTTATACTTTCCCTGCAACATTCCGGATAGAGTTCGCAGTAAGTTAAACCAATGAATGTTTCAGGCGTCAAACCCTGGAGCACCCACACCAAAGGACCATGAAGAAATTCAGCCGATCTGCATTTGCCGCTCTCTTGAGCGTCGCCGCCCTCCCCGCGTTTGCGCAGCCGGATCCCGTCAAACCCGCCCAGACGCTCACCGCCGAGGAGAAGCAGGAGATTCTCGATGATGTCAGCACCGTGATCCTGAAGTTCGCCTATGTCCCCGGCATCGACTTCAGCAAGTGGCCCGAAATTCTCGCGGCTCAGAAGGACCGGATCGACAAGGCCACCGATGCGTTCAGCTTTGCCAATGCCGTGAACCAGGCACTCAATCGTTTCTCGGCGAGCCACATTGTCCTCAACACGCCCGAAGCGGCGACGGCCATGGTTCGACAGGAGTTTGTCGGGCTCGGCATTCAGCCGATGCCGTCCAACGACGGAATCTTGATCAACTACGTGTTTCCTCGATCGGCCGCCGATGAAGTCGGACTCGAGATCGGCGACATCATCATGGAAGCCGATGGCAAAGCGCTCAAGACCACGGAAGCCCTCCGCGGCACCGAAGGATCCAAGGTCACGATCAAGGTCAAGAAGCGCAATGGCACAATCCAGACCCACACGGTCACCCGCAAGAAGTTTTCGACCCGCCGACCCGAGACGTTGACCTGGGTCAACCCAAACGTGGCCAAGCTCGAGATTCCGAGCTTCATGAGCTACAGCTACGAGACGGTCGGCAAGCTCATGGGCGAAGCACAGCGTGCCAAAGCGCTCATTGTGGACCTCCGCGGCAATGGCGGCGGCCAGGTGATCGCCCTGCTCCACCTTTGCGGCTACTTTGTCCCCACCGACACCGTGATGGGCGCATGGGTGACCAAGGACTTGGTCAACACCTACACGAAGGAGACCAACGGCAGCGGCACAGATCTTAGCGGCATGCTCAAATACGCGTTGGACAAGAATAGCCGGGCACTCGTTCGCCCCAATGCCGTTGGTAAGACGCAGTACAAGGGTGAAGTCATCGTCCTGATCGACGGTGGGACCGGTAGCGCCAGCGAGATGTTCGCCGCCGCGATGAAGGAGAACCGCAGCGCGCAAGTGATCGGCTCAAAGTCCGCCGGCGCAGTGCTCGCTTCGCGGCTTTATCCGATCAAGCATGAGTTCATGATCCAGTATCCGTTCCAGGACTACATCACGGTCAAGGGGTTGCGGCTCGAGGGTAACGGCGTCGAGCCGACCATCAAGTCGGCGGGTCGTGCACGACTGACCGAGTCTGACCCAGGCGTTAGCGCTGCCCTGCTATTCCTGCGCAACACAAAGGTCATTACGGACTAACCTTTCGGTTCCAGCGGCCGGACGACCGAGATCCCTGGGATCTTCGGATTCTGGTTGAGGTATTCAGAGATGGAGGTGTCGAGAGTCACCTCCTTCTTTGCGGATGAGGCGTGCATGAAGTGCGGGACACCGTCTTTCACCAGGATCATGCCCACGTGGGCATAATCCAGACCTTCGCGCGTGTCCACCAATGCGACAATGTCGCCAGACTGGAGTTTGCTCGCACTCTCGGCAACGCGATCGCGCGGGACATACCATGGCCGCACCAGTGTGAGTTCAGCTTCGATCCTCTTGAGTTGGGGCACAAGTTCTGGATGCACGGCAAGCTGTTTGTAGCTGGCTGAGTGCGACGACATGAAGTACAACGGGCGGTCGAGCTTTTTCGCTCCGGGCAACGTCGCCGAGAGGTCTTCGACGACCCCTTTCTTCAGGTTGTCGCGAATCCAATCCGTCGTATAGTGCAACCGTGAGAGATACCCGTCGACCTTGCCTCCGCGGTACCGGGTGTAGGTCACCTCGCGCAGCACGCCCTCTGCCGTCAGTGGGCCCCGCGCCATTGCCCGGGCCAGACCCAAACTCGACTCCATAAACGTCACGCAGTCGAGCCCCTTCAGCGTCACCACGCATGCCTCCTGGTCCGCACTCTGGTCAAGCGTCGCACCGACGTACGGCGTCCCGATGAACAGCTGCCCGATGTTCGCCATCCGCACGCCGACCGGGAGCTTCTGCCATTGGTGGTGCTCCGCAGTGGAGGTGACCTCTTGAAGAATCTGAGAGCCCTCGAACTGGGCGTTGACGAGAGAGATGGACAGCAGCGCGGAGAGCATGCTTCTATTGTAAGGCAAGAGGCTCCGAAATCTCGCGATGCTCCGACCGAAGCCAGAAAACTGCCTGGACCAAGAAGTCCGTCAAGATGCTGGTGTAGACGGACACCGAGCCCACCACCCAACCTGGGTACCCCATTGTCACCAAGAGCATCAAAGACGCTTGTAGCACGACCGTGCTCGCGCCTATGCTCCACAGTCGCGCAAGCGTCACATGGGCCGAAGTAAGCCGCCCACGGACGTAGCTCGTCGCGGCCGAAATGACGGGGATGAGGGCCATGGCGAGCAGTGCATAGTGCGCCACCAACGCCGTGTCGGGAGATGTATGCAGCACCCGCTCGAAGACCCATCGGTCAAGTCCCGAGATCGCAAAACCCAACTGCAACGCACTGAGAACCAGCCCGAGATTGAGGCAGAAGCGCCGAAGGAGTGTCGCCGCCTGACGATTTGTGCCGAGCGAGATGATGACCTCAGGAAGCGCAAACGTCATCGTGCGAAACGACCATGCAATGCTCGAACACACCTGCCATGCGGCCATCTGGAGGATGCTGTCGTGAGTACGGGCCAGCGCCGCTGAGATCAACGAGATACTCGCAAGTTGCACAAAGGTCGCTCCCGTCAGCGGAGTATGGAATTTCAGCACCGCGCGCAGATCCAGCGGTCGTTCATCGGCGGGCGCGGAAGTCTGAATCTCGACCGCGCTCTTGCTGGCAAAGTGAACGAACAGGGCCTCGACGACGACCGAGCTGACAATGGCGGCGGCGGCGACCTGAATGCCAGGCAACTTCGTCAGGGACGCCAATCCAAAGCCGACCGACGCGATTGTGAGTAGCCGCAATCCCGTGCCAAGGCTGATCGCTCGCGTCAGGCCGTTGCGGATCATGATGCCTTGCCGATACCTGCGCCAGCCAATCGCTGCGCTCCAGGGCAACATGATCACCAGCGCTGGCAACAGGATGTCGCGCAACGCCTGGGGGAGCTGCATCACGTCCATCAGCCATCCGTAAGCAGGGGTCGCCACTAGCAAGAGGTGGGCGGCGGTGCACAAACCCATCATCAGGAGGGTGAACCGACTGAGAACGCTCAGCCGCTGGGCATCGGAACCCAGTGCAGTGGAGGTGGTGAGCAGGTCAATGACCGGAGACTCAAGCATCAGGCAGATCGCCATCAGCGCCAGTAATGCTGCCGTGTGGAGTTTAGGCTCTGCCCCCCGAGACAGGATCGACACGGCCACCGGCGATTCGGCCGCCATGAGCAACCAGGAGAGCGCGAGAGGTGTGTAGACCGTGATCACGCGGCGCAACGTGAGTTCGATCATTGCGCCAAAGCGTACCTGTCATTGAAAAAAGCCTTGCGGTTTGAGGGGTGAGACCGCAAGGCAATGTTGGGAGTGTTGGCTTGTTGCTTACGGCACTGTCAAACGCAACCAAAGCATGGGCTCGGAGAGGTGAGGAGCCCTCGAGTCGAACGCTCGCGCTCTTTGTTGGCGGCTTCGAGATGCGATTTGAGCTTTTTGTGTGCCCGGTGAAGTCGTGATCGCACCGTTCCGACGGGGATTCCCAGCGAAGCGGCGATATCTTGATAAGTCATTTGCTCGACGTCGGCCAAGATCACCAATGTTCTCTGATCCGGCTTCAAGCTTTCGAGGGCGCGCGCCAGGTCGTCGTCCAGCGAGTTCATCAGCAACGCTTCCTCAGGATTAGGCCCGTAGGCCGGCGCTTGCAAGTGTAGGTCGCTGTCCACTCCGTCGGCCCTCACCGGCGAGTCGTAGCTGACTGTACTCACGCGGCGGCGGCGACTGCGAACCAGATCCAAGAAAAGTCGGGTGACGATTCGGAAAATCCAATTCTCGAACGGTCGGTCGCCTTCGTACTTGTCGAACCCACGATAGGCTCTGAAGAACGCCTCTTGCGTGAGATCTTCTGCGTCAGCCCGATCTCCGCTCAGTCGATAGGCCAAGTTGAAGACCTTCTTGTACGACTGTCGCATCATATCAGGGAAATCGCGCTCAAGTACCGAGTTGTTTTCCATTGCCTGCATAGTTCTGTACCGATTGGTATTGATTGCAACGCATGGTAGACGGTCCCAGTTCCAGAAAAATGCGGGCACAGACAAAAAAGTACAGATTCCGTCGACAGAAGTCGTTCGTTACGACTTCACTTCAGCGGGTGCAACTTTGTACTGTTCGATGTGCTTGAGACAGGCGGCCCGGATACGTGCGCGAATTCGATTGATGAACGCCGCGCGCTCGGTGACCGAGATTGCGCCTCGTGCATCCAGCACGTTGAATACGTGGCTACATCGAAGCGCAAGATCGAGCGCCGGATAGGCCATGCCCTCCGGGCCATCGCCCGCCTGGGCGTGTACCGTGCGCAGCGCTTCGCGCTGCTCCGCAGGGTACGGACACTCACCCACTTGCAGTATCCCGAGATCCTGCTCCCAGAAACACGGCGCTTCGATGACGCGCTTCGATTCCGCCTCGTAGAGGTCGAAAAGCGTGTACAGCATCTCGGTACTGGCGAAATCGAAGTTGTAGATGTTGTTCTGCATCTCCAACTGGAAATCTACATTGCGGTACGAGGTGGATTCATTCCACATCATGCCGTCCCAGAAACTGTTCTGGTTGTTGAGCATCAGGACCCACCGCTCGAGCCCGAGCGTGATCTCCGCGCAGACCGGCTTGCACTCGATTCCACCCATCTGCTGGAAGAACGTGAACTGGGTGATCTCGGTCCCGTTCAACCACACTTCCCAGCCGACTCCTGCCGCTCCGGCCGCCTGGCTCTCCCAGTCGTCTTCGACGAGCCGGACGTCGTTCTTGCTCGTGTCGAATCCAACTGCGTCAAGGCTACCCATGTACAGATCCACGATGTTCTCCGGTGACGGCTTCATGATGATCTGGTACTGGTAGTACCGCTGGGATCGCATCGGGTTGCGCGTATAACGACCGTCCGCTGGACGTCGGCTCGGCTGCACATAGGCCACATTCCAGGGGTCAGGCCCCAAGCACCGCAGAGTCGTGGCCGGGTGCATGGTTCCTGCTCCCACCTCCATGTCGTAGGGCTGGAGAATGGCACATCCTTGCTGGGACCAGTACTCGTCGAGCTTGAAAATGAGATCTTGAAGCGTGACCATGGCGGGTGCTCCCTATTGTGATGCATCGGGCGCCAGGGCTGCAGAGCGGAAAAGCTCTCAAGTTTCTTCAGGTTTCGCCCGATGCTCTTAGCATATGCGTTGCTTCGTTATAGCCTTAGCGGTTGCGGTTGCCACCCTCTTGCCTGCGGAATCTCCCGGACAGGTCACCTCGCGCGCGCTCACCGACACTCCGGTCCAGGCGAGCCCATTCGAGCCGTCCGTACCTACCGGACGTCGCTTAGATCCCAGCGAGCCGCACACGCTCACAGCGTTGCTGTATCTGCTCGTGCCAGGGGCCCTGCTGATGCTGCGCAAGACGACGCGGAAGGAACTCGCTCGTCGTGTGGTAGTCACCATGGAAGAGCAGACTCCGACGCATCCGTGCCCAACCGCAGTGGTGAATCTGCCCGAAGCCCAATTGGGCCGAAGCCGCCGAATCGGTTAAGCCGCGCGGCGATGCTGCACGCTGGCTCGGATTCCAAGCTTCTCCGCATCAGAGATGCGCAGGAAAGCCTGGATGACAGCGGGATCGAAGTGCGATCCTGAATTCTCAATGAGATAGCTCGTCACGCGCTCTTCAGACCACGCCTCGCGGTACGGTCGGTCGCTGCGCAGTGCATCCCAGACGTCCACAACCGCGAAGATTCGTGCAGAAAGCGGGATCTGTTCACCCTTGAGCTTGTAAGGATATCCAGTGCCATCCCACTTCTCATGGTGGTACAGCGGGATGTCGAGCGCGGGCCGCAGGAAGGCGATCGGTTCGAGCATCTGGTACGCGTAGATCGTGTGCTGCTCCATCACGTGGCGTTCTTCCTCGGTCAGCTTGCCCGGTTTGAGCAGAATGCTATCCGGAATGCCCATCTTGCCGATGTCGTGCAGAAGCGCGCCGCGGCGCAGATTGGTCATGTCGTCGCCCTCGATCATGAACTCGTGGGATAGGCGAACAGTCATCGCAGTCACACGGCGACAGTGGCCTTCGGTCTCTTGATCGCGGAATTCCAATGCACGGGACCAACCTTCGATGGTCGCTTCGTACGCGTCTCGGAGTTCGGCGGTGCGCTCGTTGACCCGCTTCTCAAGCATGTCCTTCGTCTTGGCGATCGCGTCCCTCTGGAGCACGAACTGCGCCATCAGGCTTGCCAACTGCTCGAACTCTGCACCGGCCTTCTCAATGTCGCTCAGCGCGGTGAGTTCCCCGTGGGTCATTGCCTCGGACACGCGCTTCAGCGGAGTCGTTACCCAGCGCACCATCGCCGTGATGATCACGCCGAAAACCGTCATCGCGAAGATCGCGAAAATGAACAGGGCGTTGTTCGTCGCCTTGGTCATGAGAGACGTCACATTGTTCTTATCATCGAAGTAGACGACCGCGAGATCGTTACCGTCGATCCCTGGCATGCGATACGGAGCCGCAACGTCGGTCTTCTTCACATCCCCGATCGGTACGACGCGGACCGTTGTGCCCGTGATCTGGCCGAGGTCGGCCATGTAGCCATTCTTCTCCCATCGACGACCCACGAGCAATGCGCCCGAGGAACGACCCGAAGCATCAATGATCTTGGCTCCCCGCATCTCGATGAAGACCCCGTCTCGCACCCGAGCGAAGTAGTGGACCGAACGGCTGGCATCGCTAAACAGCGATTTCAGCGCCGCCGCGTTGGCAGGAAACGCCCCCTTATCGCGGTCGGACACCTTGAAGTCCACCTTCTCACCGTTCTTGGAAACGACCCAAACCGCATCCGCCCCCGCCTGGACAATGTCGCCGACCACACCTCGTGTGTAGTCGGTCGACACCCCACGGCTGACGTCGCGCATGAGCTTGCTATCGGTGGCGTTGTCAATCACCATCCGTTCAAGCTGTGCCCCGAAGAAGTCGACAAACTTGTCGAGCTGCTTGTTACGGGTTGCGGCGTTCTGGGACAGGAGGTCGTGAGCACGCTTCTGCTCAGAAAGGCGCCAAACCACGACGCCAGCCAGAAAGAGCACAGCGACGCCCGTGATCAAAAGCATCAGCTTCTGACTCACCGGCATCCGTGTCGGTCTGACTACTCCAATGTGTCCCAAAGTAACTCACCCAAACCCATACTGCCAGCATCCCTGCACGGCTTCCCCGATGGGTCTTGCCTATTAACTTCCACACACTGGCGCGAACACTAGCTCGCATAAATACCTGCATCGCGCTGCATAAACTGGGACGCCCATTGCAAAGAAACCTGTAGTTGCGTAAGATGGATGGCTGAATGCAGGAGATTGTCGACATCGAAGTTCGAGCCTCGAGCGCGGTTGCAGAAGCGCCAAATCTGGCAGCCCTCAAGCAGTGCGAGTCAGACTTCCTCGGTAAGAAAGGGTCGCTGATGCTGCTCATGAATAAACTGGGTTCTCTGGACCCCGATGCACGGCGTGAGTTTGGCAAGAACCTCAACGAGGCGCGCGGTCGGGTCCAGGCCGCGATTGATCAGCGCCACTCCGAACTCAAAGCTCGCGAGCAGGCCGCTCAGTTTGAGTCCGAGCGGATCGATATCACGATGCCTTCCCGGCCCCTGGCGGTGGGCCACGAGCACGTCTTGCAACTCACGATCAACCGGATCAAGCGCGTCTTCGTCGGCCTCGGCTTTGAGTACGTGGAATCGCCCGAGCTCGAACAGTTCAAGTACAACTTCACCGCGCTGAACTACCCGCTCGACCATCCAGCGATGGACGATCAAGACACGTTCTACGTGACCGACGACCTGCTGCTGAGAACTCAGATGACCGCCGTCCAAGGCCGGATGTTCGAGACGCGCAAGCCTCCGTTCCGGTTCTTCGCCGTAGGCCGTACGTTCCGGAATGAAGCGGTTGACCGAACCCATAGCCACACCTTCCACCAGGTGGACGCGTTCATGGTGGACGAGAAGGTCTCTATGGCAAACCTGAAGGGGACGCTGGGAGCGTTCGCACGCGCCATGTTTGGCGAGGACGTGAATGTTCGGTTCCGACCCGACTTCTTCCCGTTCGTCGAACCCGGGGTGGACTATGCGATCTCGACTCCCAAGCTATTCAATGGTCGCTGGGTAGAACTCGGCGGCGCGGGGCTCATCCACCCGAAGATCCTGCAGAGCTACGGGATCGACATTGATCGGTACTCGGGGTTTGCGTTCGGGCTGGGTGTCGAGCGGATCCCGATGATGGCCCACGGCGTGGACGATCTCCGGTTGTTCCTGGAGAACGATCTGCGGTTCCTGGAGCAGTTCCGCGACGAGCTCTAAGCGCGCCTGCCCATCGTATCGCAGCACGCCAAGATCAGGCTCTCCAGCGTCTCCAGCGCATCGACGCTTGGTAAAACCCCTTTCAGCCTTGCGTCCGCTTCGGAGAGGTGATTCAGGCACTGTTCGGCTTGGGCCTTGCTCACATTCTTTGCCGACTGAATTGCCCGATTCCGTGCCCAGGGATTCTCGGTTCCCAAGTTCGGTTTTTTGGGAAAGTGCGCGATGATCGACTCTGACGGTGCGCCGGGATTGATGCCCGCATCAATGCAAGCCCGCGCCTGCCAGATCAGTTTGAACTGCCGCGCGAGGTTAGGCAAAATGCTGCGATTCGCCGCTTCGTCTGCCTTGGTCGCGCTTGAGACCATGACTCGTAGCTGACGGAGCGCCTGACCCGGCTGCCCAGCAACCACTGCATCGGCGAGCTTGAAGACGTTCCACTCCCGGCTGGGGGTCGCGGCTGCCAATACGTCGGTCTCGCGGACTTCCAAGCTTGGCTCGACATAGATGCACAGTTTCTCAAGCTCCGAGATGCAGCGACTATAGCTTCCGCCGCACATCTCGGCCAGCGCGGTCGCTGCAGGAGGGGTGAGCTGCTTCCCGGCTTCTTTTGCGGCCTCCCGAAGCGCGCTCTGAAGCTTGCCCGCGTCCTTCAGCGAACAATCGATCACCGACCCGCCTGCCTTAGTCACCACGGATTGCCATGCTTGCCCAACGGTCCCTAGTTTGCGAGCGCGGTCGTCATCGGCCGTCATCTCCTCATCGGCCACGAGCACGATCAGCGCGGTCGGGGGCAACCCGGCGAGTCCTGGCTGCCAGTCCGCAGCCGTCTCGCGCGTGCGAAGCAAGTTACGAACGACGACCGTTCGACGGTCCCCCATAAAGGGCACGGTGCCCGCACTCCCGATCCATTCCGCCGGGGTGCTGGTGTCGCCCTGGACAAACTCGGTGTCGAACTCGTCGGTGCCCGCCAATCGCAGCAGTTCTGACAATGCCTGCCGACGCAAGACCTCTTCATCGCCGCGAATCAGGACGACTCGCGAGGCCACCGATTTCTCCACCCCTAGGTTCATCACTTCTGGCGCGACTCCTGCCAACGTTGTACCGCCGATCGAGCCTCTCGGGCCGCCGCTTCGTCGGAGTCTGCCGCTCGGGCGAAAAATAGGCGCTCAAAGATCAAGTACGTCTCGCGAGACACTGGGTCGTTCGATCCAACCCGGTCCAAGTACTCCAGCATCGTTTCGCCCATGCGACGCGGCTTCCCGGTTGACTTCTCGAGTCGTCGCTGGAACAGCAGGTACTGCTTGTTAACCAGCGAGGCACGTGCCCGGACTCCCTTTGGCTGGAACGAATCGAACAGCGAGCGGATCACCAACCCTAGACCCGCAACCGCCGCGACGATGAGCAGCGCGCTTTGGAAGATCTTCGACCAGTCCGACCTGGACTGCTGCTCTTCCTGGTCGGTCACGTCTTCGGCGTAGGCGGTGGCGTCGAAAGCGACCCAGCCGATCTCCTCGAAGTACACCTCGGCCCACATGTGGTAGTCCGAGTCCTTGACGGTATAATAGCCTCGTTCGTCCCGCTGGGGATCGCGCATCAGCAGTCCCGTGGCGATGCGCGTCGGCAAGCCCGCCGCCCGCGCCAGCGAAGCAAATGCGCTCGCAAAGAGATCGCAATATCCCAGCTTTGAATCGAATAGGAAGTGGTCCACTACATTCTTGCCTGTGGGTACTGCGGGTGCGTTGAGCGAATACCTACAGTTGTCCCCGATGTACTGCATGATCCGTTCGGCTTTCTCGGCATCGGCGGTCGCGCCATCCGTGATTTCCAGTGCAAGACTTCGGACTTCGGGCGACACCCAGGTCACGTCGTAGAAAATCGACTGATTATTGAGCGGCGGTGCGGTGGTACTGCGATCCCCGACCGCCCCATCAAACACTCTGACGGTTGCGCTGTACTCGGTCGGCACGGGTAGCTCCACAACCTCTACTGTCCCGTCCGGGTTGATCCTTAGTTTCCCTCTCTCCAAGCTCAGCGTGAGCGGTTCACCAGGCAAGTTAAGCGGACTTGCCGAGCCCCTCAAGACCTTATAGGAGAAGTCAATTGCTTGTCCCTGGGGCATGATCGAATCCACGTCGTACGGCTCCGCCTCGCGGCGACTGCTCGGCCCGGTCCCGAGGAAGGGGCGAACGCCTCGTGCCGAAGTCAAGCGGCTCCACCCCGTGCCCGAGAATCGGTCGAAAGTGCCCGATCTGAGCAGCCTCGGATGGTCGACTTTGACCTTGCCGACTGGAGTGTTGAAGAAACTCGCAGGCCCACGACCGACCTGATAGCTGTCGTTCGTGTTGTTCCCCACGTTCGCCGACGCTGGCCTCGGCAAGTTGTTGGGAACGTTCACGCGCAGGGCTTGAGTGATCGGCTCGATCGTCGTGCGGATCGCGGGCGCGCCAAGCGCACTCATCATGATGATGACAAGCGCGGAGATCACCGCCCACTCCGGCCCGGCCATCCAGCGCCAAGCTCCGGACTGCATCACGTGCTTGACGACGTCCTCCGACGTGAGGGTCTCCGATGAGGACGGTTCCAGTGCCTCTTCGGCTTGAATCACCATCCTGCGCGCGTGCGAACGGAAGAAAAGCGTTGCAGTGCAGATGAGGAAAATAAAGAAGAATAAGCTTGCTAACTTGAACGTATCAAAGGCACCGACCAACCCAAAGATCGCGATGCATGGGACCGCTTGGAAGCACAGGGTGGAGTCTCGCCACGCCACGATTCCGCACACCATGACAGTCCAGGTAAAAATACCAGCCATGATGATTTGCCACGGGTACCCGGGGGGAGGGAGTAGCTCATTCAGCGGTCTTGCGAATGCGACCATCGCGATGGCGACGAGGGCATACAGAAATCCGCTGGTCATGGTGGTGAACTTGAGCGGCAACGAGGTACGCAGTGCGTGGCCGACAAGCGCCGCGAGGACAGACCCGATCGCGAACACCATCGCGAAGGTGTCTTGACCAATGGACGCCAGGCTTGAGTAAGCCGCAAGCCCCGCGGCGAGCCCCATGAGCAGGTGATCGAGGATCGTAATGTGTTGGGTGATTCCCTTCATGGCAGCGCCACCACCGGAGGCATCAGTACCACCTTGGTGCCCGCCATTCTCAGGTTGGCAAGGAAGTCCGGATCGAGTGCGGGTTTCACTCGCGACTGAGGATCAAACTCAAGCGGATCGTAGACGAGGCACACCGTTTCCGCGACGTCTAGCTTCGCGAGCACCTCGGGCAGCTCCGGGTCGGCGACTGCGATGGAGACATACACGGTCCCGGTCCCAGCCAGGGTCTTCGCGCACTCCCGAATCTCTTGGGCGACCGAGACGGGTACTGGCGCGTCGAACTCGGCGAGCACCTCGTTGATGCGACGAATCTTGTCACCATACGGCTCTCCCGGCTGATTCCGGAGTCCGAGCGCCGGGAACTCAAGCGTCGCGCCCATCTTCAGAAACTCTTCGCACAAGTAGACCCAGTGTCCGCACATCGCTTCGAGCGTCGTGATGACCTTGCCCACCTCGGTACCGGCTTCGCGTTGGATGAAAATCGATGCGCTCAGGTCCGATCCGACTTCGAACTCCTTCACCATGATCGACCGGCCCCGCGCGCTGCTGAGCCAGTGGATCGAGCGCAGCGGGTCACCCGGGGCGTACTCCCTGATGCCGCGCGGCTCCAACCCCGAACCTCGAAATTTGCCGGTATCAGACTCCACAAATCCTCCCGATCCCCCTGCTGGCCTCAAGCCAAGGTTCGTCGGGATTCGCGCCGGATAGACGATGAGCTCCGTGGGTTCCGTCCGCAGGCTCCGCGCCATCGTGACCAAGCCCAAGGCGTCGGTCCCAAAGACAACCACCGTACTCCAGCGGTACTTCCCTCTGCGCGCAGGACGGAAACTGTAGCGTGTCTGGATCGGCTGATCGAAGCTCGGGGCGACCGGCAAGCTCGGACTGCGATCCGTCGTAATGAGCCGCTCCGGAAGCTGATCGTAAACGGTGATCAGCGGTCGCTTGGTGCGATGATCGCTGACCACCGTCATGCTCACCGTGACCAGGTCGCCACTGTGCACCGCGGGTGGAATCACGCGTTCGATATGCAGCCCGCGCACCGCCAACCATGCCTGCAGGCGGCACGCCAAGATCGTCGCGACCATCGCCGTCGCCATGTAGAAGAGGGCAGGCGAATTGATCAAGACGGCCATGATGATCAGAAAAACTGCTGACCACGGGGGCACGATTCGGGCAATCCGAGAGAACATTGATTAGGCAGAAACGGGCAGCGGAACCGGGACCGAATCGAGCAACTGTGCGACGATCTGTTCGTTGGTCATGCCGCGAGCTCGCACTTCACCTCGCGCGATGATGCGGTGCGACAGGACCATGGCCGCGACCGACTTCACGTCCTCAGGGCGGACATAGTCGCTGCCCGCTAAGAGCGCTGCTGCTTGGGCCGCATGCGAGAGCATAAGGCTTCCACGGGGGGATGCGCCAACCACCAACAAACTGTGGCCGCGCGTCGCGCGGACAATATCGACGACGTACTGGCGAATTGCTTCGCTCACGTGGACCTCACGGACTCCCGCCTGACAAGCGACCATTCTCTCGGGATCGCACACCTGCTGAACCGATTCGAGCGGGTGGCTGGTCTGCTGGCCTCGCACGATTTCCATCTCAGCGTCGCGGTCGGGATAGCCCAGGCTCAAGCGCCCAAAGAAACGGTCGAGCTGAGCCTCGGGAAGCGGATAGGTGCCGGTCATCTCAATGTTGTTCTGCGTGGCGATGACGAAGAACGGTTGCGGGAGCTTGCGCGTTATACCGTCGGTCGAGACCTGCCGCTCTTCCATGGCTTCCAGGAGCGCGGCTTGGGTCTTGGGAGTCGCGCGGTTCACCTCGTCGACGAGGACGATGTTGCCGAACACCGGCCCCGGGCGGAACTCAAATGTTCCATCGTGCTGATGGTACATCGAGGTTCCCGTGATGTCGCTGGGCAACAGGTCGGCGGTGAACTGGACGCGCAGAAACTCGCCACCAATCGTCTTGGCAAGCGCTTTGGCCAAGGTCGTCTTCCCGACCCCCGGGATGTCTTCCAGGAGCAGGTGGCCATTGCACAGAAGTGCGAGGACCGCACGACGAATGACCTCGTCCTTACCGACGATGGCCTTTTCGACTTCGTGAATCATGGATTGAGCGAGCGATGATATCTCTGCGGGCTTCAAATAGCGTCTCCGTTTTAACTATTACGTTGCCATTGTGACGGAGATTCGCTGGCTCAAGGTTTGCCTTCAGGTTAAAGCAGCTCTCTCAGCGGTCCGGTACTGTCTCCGATCTTGTCCATGTTTGCACCAAACCGGCTCAGCATCGACACGAAGAGGTTCGTCATCGGCGTGCCGGGGACGAATTGCAAGTGACGTCCCCCCTTCAGGCTTGAGCCACCTTTGCCCGCGAGCAAAATCGGAAGATCGTCGTGGTTATGGCGGTCGCCATCGCTAATGCCGCCGCCGTAGACGAGCAGCGTATTGTCCAAGAGCGTGCTATCACCCTCGCGGATCGACTGCATCTTGTTCAGCACGTAGGCCAGTTGCGCGACATGGAACTCGTCGATCCGGCGCTTGGCTTCGAGCCGGTGCGGGTCCTTCCCGTGGTGCGACATCTCGTGGTGGCCGTCACTCACGCCGATCATCGGGTACGCCCGGTTCGAGCCTTCGTTGGCAAACATAAGCGTCGCGATGCGAGTGAGGTCCGATTGGAAGGCGAGGATCATCATGTCCCCCATGAGTCGGATGTGCTCGCCGAAGTCTCCGGGGATACCCGCAGGCGTGGGGCCAACCTGTGCCCGACTCGCCTGAGTCTGCTCGAACCGTTCCATCCGGATCTCGATTTCTCGCACCGCGGCCAAATACTCTTGAAGCTTGTGACGGTCGCGTTGGCCCAGTTTGCTTTCGAGCGCGGTCGCCTCAGCTGAGGCATAGTCCAGAACACTCGCGCGGAGAGCGCGACGGCGAGCCTGCGCCTCGGGCCCCTGGTCTGCACTCCCGAAAAGCCGTTCGAATACCAGTCGTGGGTTGATCTCTTTGGCGACCGGCGAGGTAGAGCTGGACCAGCTCACGGAGCTGGAGTAGGCGCACGAGTAGCCGCTGTCGCAGTCCCCGGACTGGGCACCGCGCTCGCAACCAAGCTCTAGGCTCGCAAATTGGGTGAGGTGACCCCGTTGCTGGGCAGCGAGCTGGTCGGCGCTGACTCCAACGTAGATGTCCGAGCCGTTCGTCTTTTTCGGTTGGCACCCGGTCAGCCAGGCTGCGGTGCTGCGGGCGTGGTCGCCAGGTCCGTCCCCATTCGCCTCGGCGTGTCGCTGCGCCAAGCCCGAAAGGATATTGAGCTGGTTTCGCACCGGATTGAGCGGCGACAGGAGCGGGGGCAGATCAGTCAACGCCCCGGCTGTCGCGGGTCGCCACGCGTCCATGCTCATGCCGTTCGGCACGAAGAGAAACGCCATGCGCACCGGTGCCTTTGGCGCAGAAACCGCGAGCGCTGTGAGCGGCATCATCGCTTCGAGCATAGGCAGCGCGATGGCGGATCCCATGCCACGCAGGACGGTTCGACGAGAGAGTGGTGCACTCATGATCTTAGGGGTTGCCTCCGCCCGTCTTCAAGAAGAGCGGGCTCTTAACGAGTTCCTGGACAAAGCTTGAGAATCGATACTGCGATTTGGCGGCAGCCGCGGCGATGCGTCGGTGCTCGGCCAGGTCCGCTGGGGTGGGGCCGCGACCCAGCGCATAGGTCGCCAACCGCTCGGTGAAGTTGGTCGCGAAGAGGTCAACCCGATCCATGAGCAACTTTCGCAGGCCCTGGGGGCCCAGAAACTCCGTTCCGTCGTCGAGCTTCCCCGAGGCATCGATGGCGAACTTTCCGTCGACAGTGCGCCATCGCCCCACCGGGTCGAAGTTCTCCAAGCTGAATCCGATGGCGTCCATCTGTTTGTGGCAGTTCGCGCAGGCCGGATTCGAACGGTGTGCCGCGAGTCGATCGCGGATGCTCGTGGCGGCCACGACTGCGGGCGCATCATTGAGTACCCCAACACCGGGCGGAGGGGGCGGCGGCGGGGTGCCGAGGAGGTTCTCCAGCACGAACTTGCCACGCTTCACCGGCGAAGTGCGGGTCGGGTTACTCGTGAGCGTCAGAATGCTCGCCTGGCCCAAGATTCCGCGTCGATCTGCTGAAGAGACGCTGACCCTCCGAAAACTGGTACCGGTCACGTCGGGCATACCGTAGAGTTGACCCAGTTCCCCATTCACAAAGGTGACCTGTCCGTCGAGAATCTCGGTTACCGGTCGGTCATTGCGCACGATGTAGTCGAAGAAGCGGGTGGTCTCCTCGATCATCGACTTCACCAGCGATTGCGGCGCGGGACCGGCGACCGACTTGTCGGGCACGTGGCTTTGTAGCTTGCGCAACTGCAACCACTGCCCCGCAAACTCGGTGGATAGCGAGCGCGACTTAGGGTCCAAAATCATCCGGGCTACTTGTCGATCCAGTTCTTCGGGTTGCAGCAAGCTTCCATCCGCTGCACGGGCGTAGAGAGTATCGTCGGGCATGCTCGCCCAGAGGAAGTAGCTCAGCCGCGACGCAAGCTCGTACGCATCGAGCGGCCGAGACGCACCCGTCCCCTGCTCGATCCGGAAGAGGAATCGCGGGCTAGACAGCACCGAGGCGATCGCGGCGCGCATTCCGTCCTCCCACTCGGTGAACTTCCTCGCCTGCGCCTCAAGTGCATCCAATTGATCTGCAGTGACTGGCCGACGCCACGCTTTGGCCGCAAACTGCTCGATGGTCCGCCGAGTGATCGCACGGACATTGCCAGCGTCCGGCCGCTGCGCGAAAGCGCCCCCAGCGCTCGCCGTGCCTCGTAAGGGGCCGACGATCTTAACTTGATGTAAGACAAGGTTGCGATCGGCCTTCGCACCGGGACTGAAAAAGTCGTTATCGAATGAGACGCCCAAGACGTTGGGACCCTTACCCATGCGGACCACAACGGATACGACCATCCGCTGGTCCCGAGTTGCGCTGATGTCGAATGTTTTGATTTTCTCGCCGTTGAGCCAACACGACATCCGGCACGGCTCGTCGCCTGCTTGGTCTCCGTCCGCCGTGAGCTCCAGCCGATAGTCTCCCCCGACAAGCGTTTGGACCATGAGCTCACCCACCCCGTTCTTGTAGAACATACGCGAGTCACTCCCCAACGGAGAGCTGCTTGTCTTCGAGTCGAATTCAACTCCAGCGTGTACAAACTCCTTCTCGGAGGTATCGGGCACGAGTCGGCTGCTGATGGTGATCGCGGCGTCAATATACTTCTCCATCAACAGTGGCGAAAGAGTAAGCACATCGCCATTCTGATCAAAGCCATACCCCACGTCGTCAGCCGGGAAATCGTCTGCAAGCTTCAGATCCAATCCGGTGAGGTCGCGAATCGTGTTGTTGTACTCCGCGCGATTGAGCCTTCGCATCGTCACGCGTGGGGCCTCTGCGCTCAGGGAGGACTCCAAGAATCTCACCAGCGCCGAACGCTCGGCTGGCGTCGGCTGTTTCGCTCCCTTGGGAGGCATGTGGCCAGACTGGACTGCGCGCAGAGCCCGGCCATACAGCGTTGGGTTGGCCCGGATCTGCGCGACCGTTGGGTTGAGTGGCAAGGCAACATTCGCCGGTGCGAGGGCCTTGCCGTGGCAAGGCGAGCAGTACTGGTTCATCACCTGGCCACCAGACACGGGAGCCTGGAATGAGGCGGTGCTACCCAGCAACGAACCAGGGATCCACAATGCCCCAACAAGCATCAAAGGGCCGATCGATCTGCTCACTGTTTTGATGCGAACCACAGTACTATTATCAACGAACATCGGGCGTGGACGCGTCACCACGCTCCAGTTGCGCCCAGATTGGAAGGATCCAATGCCCGAACTCCCCGACATCGAACTCTATGCGGCTGCACTGCGACAACGGATCGTAGGCCAGCCGCTGCAGCAGTCGACGGTTAAAAGTCTATTCGCCTTGCGGTCAGTCGAGCCTCCGATGTCGGCACTCGCTGGCGCAGTTAGTAAGGATATCTTACGATTCGGCAAACGACTAGTATTTGTCTTCGACGCGCCTGCGGTGATGGTCACCCACCTCATGCTCGCCGGACGGCTCTTATGGGATGCGAAGCCGACATCCCTGGGCAAGGCGCTCCTCGCAAGCTGGCAGTTCCCGACGGGCACTTTGTACCTGACCGAGGCGGGCACGAAGCGGAGGGCCTCAATCACCCTCTTTCCGAATCTGGAGGCAGCAAGAGGCGCCATTCCGGCTGCGCTCGAGCCGTTGGAGTGTACGGAACAGGAGTTCCTTAAGGCGGTTGGTGCCAGCAGCCGCACCCTCAAGCGAGCACTCATTGACCCAGCGACTCTCAGCGGTATAGGCAATGCTTACTCGGACGAGATTCTCCATCATGCAAGGCTCTCACCCGTCAGGCTAACGAATCATCTGGATAACCAAGAATGGTCTCGACTTTACTGCTCGACCCAGCATGTCCTCGGCCAAGCAATGCAGCACCTCAAGGACCACTTTGGCGATCGCTTTCCAGGCCGGGGCCAGATCACCGCATTTCGGCCTGAGTTCGCCGCCCACGGCAAGTTCGGTCAACCGTGTCCGGTGTGTGGAGTCCCCATTCAGCGGATCCGCTATGCCGAGAACGAGACCAATTACTGCCCGCGGTGCCAGAACGAGGATCGTCTGCTCTCGGATCGGTCACTCGCCCGATTGCTCAAGGCAGATTGGCCCCGGACGGTCGAAGAGTTACTTGAGGGCAAACAGCGCTAGGCGCCGAGCTTGCCTGAGCCTTCGAGCGCGGCTTCGTACATCGCCAGTCGGGCGTGCATCTCAGCAAGGGTCGTTCGGTCGATTCCTTCCGCGCCCTTGCGCAGAAGCTCGATGGCCTCGCGCTGGATTGTCACCGCTTTTCGGAGGTTGCCCATGCGGTAGTGCAGCAGAGCGGCCGTGTCCTTCACAAGCGCCGTTTCGGTGGGCTGCTCCTTGATAAGGGTCAAGGCTCGTTCGGCAAACTCCAGCGCCATCTTGTAGTTTGGCTCTTTCAGTTGGCCGTAGAATTCTTGAGCGATGTACCAAGCCATGGTGTTCAGCTGGACCCAGTTGTCCTTATAGATGCCGTCAGCTAGCTTACGGCCGTAATCGTAGGCCCGCTTCTCATCGACGTACAGGAGTGCATCGTAGCGCATGATTCCGATCTGAGATTCGAAGAGCGGGTGCTCTTCGAGCACCTTATCCAGTGTGGCCAAAACTGTCTTTAAGTCCTTCGACGCGTATGCCTCCTGCAGCTGGGTACTCACGGCCGACATCGCCTTGCGATAGTCGATTCTCGCGAGTTTCTGATCGAGGCCCTTCATCGCGAGCTCCCGTTCCTTCGCGACGTCCCACTTGCCCGCAACGACTTGGCCAAGCACCTTATCGAGCGTGGCGGGAGTACCGATCCATGCGAGAATGCCGTTCTGGTCGACGATGTACACCAGCGGAATTGTCTCCTGGGCTGCCGCATAGACCCAGTTTTCGAGCATCCAGTTCTTCTCGGTATCCACCACTATGGGAAATCGGATCTTGGAGTCCATGGTCTGGACGTACGATTTCACACCGCCCACGATGTCTTGCGTACCCGAGGAAGACTGCTTCTCCCATACAGCCACGCCGACCATGTCCACCTTCGAGGCGTACTTTTCGGCGAGCTGGCTCATGCGCGGCATCTCCGATCGACAGATGGGGCACCAAGTGGCGAAGAACTCGACGACGGTTACACGACCACTTTTGAATGATTCAAATCCGGAGTCTTTTACCAGTCGGGTGACCTGGATGTTGGGCGCTTTGTCGCCCACCATCAGCAACCCGGCAGGTGTTTGGGCTCGGGCCAGAGCCGCCACGCCCACTGCCCACAAGACGACCGCTACCGTCCTGATGCGCGTGTTCCAGATCGCCGTTCGCATTTTTGTCTCCAAGTCAATACTGTACTACAGCACGGATTCGTGAGTAAATTCCCTTGTCTTTGAAGCAATGCCACGTTTCGGTGGCCAAAATGAGATCATGCCCCATGCCGTCGTGATCAAGCCGGACCAGTCCATCGACCTTGCCAAGTTCGACACTTGCGAGAAAGGTGGGCTCGATAAGGAGACCGCTCAGGCGAAAGTCGCTGAGCTCGGCAAACGACTGACCGAGCTTCAAGAGCTCATGTACGCCGCGGGTCGGAACAGCCTCTTAGTCTTGTTTCAGGGGCGAGATACCGCAGGTAAGGACGGTGCAATCAATCGAATGCTCGACTTCGTAAACGTGCAAAGCGCGCGGGTCGCTGCATTCAAAGTCCCGACTCCCGTCGAGCTTGCCCACGATTTCCTGTGGCGGGTGCACCAAGAGACGCCCGGCAAAGGCGGCATCACTGTTTTCAACCGCTCTCATTACGAAGACGTCCTGGTGGTGCGAGTGCATGAACTCGCGCCGAAGGAAGTGTGGTCCAAGCGGTACGAGCACATCAACAACTTCGAGCGTATCCTTACGGATAGCGGCACCATCCTGATCAAGTTCTGTCTGTGGATCAGCAAAGACGAGCAAGAGCAGCGGCTCCTTGACCGCGAGCAAGACCCGACGAAGAGTTGGAAACTTTCAGTCGGCGATTGGAAAGAGCGGGAGAAGTGGGACGACTACACCGCCGCGTATGAAGACGTGCTCAAGCGGTGCAGCCCGGAGAACGCGCCATGGCGACTCATCGCCGCAGACCACAAGTGGTACCGCGACCTCGCCGTGATGGAGACACTGATCTCTGCGCTTGAGCCTTATGAAGCTGGTTGGCGAAAGCACCTTGAGGAGATCGGCGTAAAGGCGAGAGCCGAGCTCGAGGCGTTTCGCGCCGCCGTTCCCTAGGGAGGGGTCGTCTCGGTTCCGCCGCCGTCAAACGAGCCGTCAAAGAACTTCATCATCGGCGACTTCCGGAATGCAGCCCTTTTGGCTTCGAGCTTTGCTTGCTGCTCCGCCGTCAGATCCTTCAGCCCCACGATCTTAGCGCTTGACGCATGCTGGTCGTCGACGAGCCGCTCCGAAACCTTTATCCCCGGGGCCAGATCCAACACGATATTGATAATGTTGCGGTCTCCAAGCTTGAACTTGTCCATTGCGGGCATGAACGCCGCCATCTGCGCGAACATCTTGGTCTCCGACATCACCTGCATCATCGCCAGTTCGCTCGAACCCAGCGCGCCCATCATGCGCGACATCGGATTGTCCTGATCCGCCAAAACGATGCTGAAGTCTTGCTCAATGTTCAGCTTCAGGGTCCCGTTGCTGGGTACGCCGTTGGGCAGTGCCTCGGTCGGCTCGTTTCGGTAGTCGGTCATCTTCTGCGGCATCCACATGACCATCATCTTCATGAAGTCATCTTGATCCGTCTCCTTCCCGGGATCGTCCACTTTGATCATGGGTGGCGCGCCAAAGACGAGCTTTCGGACAGTGGCCATTTGCGTTTGCGAGAGCACGTTGAAAGGAATCCCCTCACCGCGCTTCAGTTGGTCTCGCTGCGCGTTGCTGAGCGACCCGTACAGGCGAAGGATGTCCCAGTTCGTGAGGCCACCGGTCATGGAGCCCATCGCACCCGGAACGAACTGCATGCAATACCGGCCTGAAACCGCTGACAGGGTCGGTGATGGACTGGTCGCTGCGTAAGTAGCGTAGTCGTCGATGTTCGCAACCCCCTTTTCGGTGGCTGCCGCGACCAGTTTGGTAAGCCCGGCGCGATCCACTTGATCGCGCCGCGCCGCAATCCAACTCGCGGGCCGTGCGCCCAGCCAGTTGCCCGACTGATCCACGACGACTGCGTCATTCTCACGGAGCGCGGTGTAGTAGTTCTGCGCCATCGTCTCGGGCCGAGCAAAGCTCATCACGCCCCCGGAGTCCAACCCATCCGGCAAATTTACGATGACTTGCCAGTCGTTCAGCTTGGCGATCGTCGCCAACGCGTCCCCGTGCACGAAACTCAGCGGGTCGTACATGTCGGGTCGAGACAGAATCGCGCGCGCCTTCGGGTCGATCTTAGCTGAGCCACCTTCGGTGAACATGGTCATCGGATTGAGTGAGCTCACGAGTTTGGACTCTTCACTTTGTTCGATCTTTCCATCCTTGATCGGGTACTTCGGCGGCTCAGGCTTTCGCTCCTCTGGCTTCTTTCCCGGAATGGGCACGCCCGCATCTTCGGCGATATCCTCGACCGCTTCCATCACCCGCTCGGATTCGGAGTAGTCCTGCAGGGGCATCTCTGCCGAAGCGACGATCTCACCCTTCGTGTTGAAAACGACGAGTTCGAGCTGCATCGTGCCGCCACCGTCCATGAACCAGTTCATTCCGCCCCCGCCACCATTGGAAACCACCAAGTTGATCTTCGCAGGAGGAGTCGCCAGTCCCTGACGAGGTCGGTTCATCCCCATCATCTCTGCCCACGGTCCAAGCTGCTCCATCATTTCCGCTCGCTCAGCCGGATTCTCCTTAGCGGCCTTCCCTTCCGCGTCTGCAAGTTTGTTGTGCTCGGCGAGGAAGGTGGCGACCAGTTGGCTCTGGATCGTCATCGGGCGCTGCATGCGGGTCGGCGAAGTCGAGTACACGACTCGCGAACCCTCTTCGATCATGGCTAGGTCGGCCGGTCGGAGCGTCAAGGCGACTTTCGACAAGAGGGTGTTCTCAGGTGAATCGCCGCCTCCGAACATTCGACTTACTGTTTGTCTCGCCTCCGGAGCATCATTGGTGTCGGGTGCCGAGTTTCCTTGTTCAGCCTCGGCAGCCGCGCGCTTCAGCATCCGCTGAGTCTCTTCCTTCTCCTGTGACTCGCGAAGTCCCTTCAGAACGCGCGTGAAGTATGCGGCTCGCGCAGCGCGCAGCTCGTTCTCGACGCGATTCATCGCTGCGGGGTCATCAATCAAATGCTTGGATCCGTCGGGGTCCGTTCGCCATCGGCCGCCCGAGTACCGCGCAATGCGCTCCATCACTTCGGAAACCGGAGCATCCTTGACGTGAACGAAGAACACGTCGGCGGCGAGCGCGGGGGCAACCTCTAGCGTCTGCCCAGTGAGTGTGCCTAGTTGCGAAACCACTACCGACAGCGGTTTCGCTTTCGCGTCCAACGTGACCGAGTCCACCGACTCTAGGATCAAGTTAGCGTGGGCAAAGGCTGCAATCGCGATCGGCATGATGCCGAATCCAACCCGGCGAAGAACCGCGCATGATTTCATAACCCATTGTACGTCCACCAAGCTCGCAAGGTTGACCGGTTCAGATCAAAAATGTGCAAGAAGTCCCGGCAACAAAAGACCCTCTGGCGAACAGTGCGCCAGAGGGTTGAGGCGATTCAGACCTCAGATTATTCGACCGGGGTCGTGGTGCCTGGCTTGTTGATCACGCCTCCACCTGCCGTGTACGCGCGCTTGCCCCACAGGAATCGGCTCGGGTTGAGCGTGTCGCTGAGCGTTCGGAACTTCGCGCTGGTGTCGGACATCGCGTAGTTCGCACCCGCGCCGAATCGCGTCGGGGCTGTGTACGTGATGTGCGAGAGACCGGCAGCTGGCGTGCCACCCGTGCAGCTCTTGATGTCTGCCTGAGCGCGCGTCACGCTAATAGCGTAGTAGGTGCTAAGGCCAACTTCCGCCGCTGCTTCACCGGCGAACGGTGCGCCGTTGTCTGCGAGCAAGATCGCGTTGGTCGATCGGTGCGTCTTGAACGCCGCACCCGAAGCAACCGAAGAACCGTTGATACAGGCCGGAACGTCAGTCATCGGAGCGATCAAGATCGTTCCCGATGCGTCTTCGATGACGCTCGTGCTCACCACGCGCATGGGGTCCGCGGTTCGGCGCTTGCGCGGCATCACCAAGGAGTTGACGGTGTAGCTCAGGCGCGGCGCCTGGTTGTCTTGGACCGTCGGATACTGGGCCGTCTGACCCGCAGGCGAACCGAAGCCACGGTTGTTGCCGATGTAGTTCGTCGGTGCGAGACCATTCAGCTTGTCGCCGGGGCTGATGAAGATCTGCAAGTTCTTCACGTAAGGCTGCAGGGTGCCGGACCACTGCGTGTAACCACCCGTCGCGTCGAGGTCGTTGTTGTAGAAATAGGCCTGCGAGTAGGTGTCGTCAGCATCGCCCAAGTAAAGCTGAATGGCCGTGCCAATCTGCTTCATGTTGCTGAGGTCCGAGGTCTTCTTCGCGGCGGCCTTGGCTTGTGCGAAGACCGGGAACAGGATAGCAGCCAGGATTGCGATGATCGCAATAACAACGAGCAACTCAATGAGAGTAAAAGCTTTTCGATTCATGAGAACTCCTCCAGCGGGCTAACCAACGGCTTCGCCCAAGCACCAAGGAGAATTCTGAGGCTGGGCCAGTGCCGTTAACCGGGCCATAACGAAACATTGACGAACGGTTAACACAGGGCCAGCGCCGCACGGGAGTTCCAATTCCGTGGCGTCGGGCAGGTTGCTTACGCAGCTACAAACAAAAGAGGCCCCGGACGATTGACGCCCGGGGCCGCAGATCGGCGCGGATCTTAGCCCGCGGTTCCGGCCTTTTCTTTCTTCTTCGG
Source organism: Chthonomonas sp. (assembly GCA_016788115.1). Classification (NCBI taxonomy): domain Bacteria; kingdom Bacillati; phylum Armatimonadota; class Chthonomonadia; order Chthonomonadales; family Chthonomonadaceae; genus Chthonomonas; species Chthonomonas sp. The sequence goes on from JAEURR010000007.1 coordinate 246,594, forward strand.
CGGCTTTTGTTCCTTCTTGACGAAGACCACTTGCTCGCCGTCCAACTCGGCCAACACGGAGTCGCCCTCGGTGAAGCGGCCCAGCAGCAGCTCTTCGCTGATCGGGTCTTCGATGAAGCGCTGGACGGCGCGGCGCAGAGGTCGGGCACCCATGTTCGGGTCGTAGCCCTTGTCCACCAGCAGGTCCTTGACCGCATCGCTGAGCTCCAGCGTGATGCCCATCTGCTTGGCCGACTCGTTGACTCGGCGCATGTACAGGTCGGCGATCTCGAGGATCTCCTCTCGCTTCAGATGCTGGAATACGATGACTTCGTCAACTCGGTTGATGAACTCAGGTCGGAAGGTCTTCTTCATCTCGTCCAGCATGCGCCGCTTCATGTTCTCGTACACCTTCGGATCGCTCGGATCCTCTCGCGTATCGGCGAAACCGAGGCGGCTGTCAAGCTCGATCGGCCGTACGCCGACGTTACTCGTCATGATAATGATCGTATTTCGGAAGTCCACCTGTCGGCCTTGCGAGTCGGTCAAGTGACCGTCTTCCATGACCTGCAGCAGGATGTTGAAAACGTCCGGGTGGGCCTTCTCAATCTCGTCGAGCAGGACGACGCTGTACGGGTTGCGGCGAACCTGTTCGGTTAGCTGGCCACCCTCATCGTATCCCACATAGCCCGGAGGCGCGCCCACCAGTCGGCTGACCGAAAACCGCTCCATGTACTCGCTCATGTCGATGCGAATCATGTTCGATTCCTTGTCAAACAGGTAGGCGGCCAGGGCCTTGGCGAGCTCGGTCTTACCGACACCCGTGGGGCCGAGGAAGATGAACGAACCCATGGGCCGCTTCGGATCGCGCAGACCTGAGCGGCTGCGGCGAATCGCTCGCGAAACGGCCGAGACGGCGTCGTGCTGACCGATGATCCGCTCGTGGAGGTCGTCCTCCATGCGCAGAAGCTTGGCCGACTCGCTCTCCTTGACCATGTTCACCGGGATACCGGTCCAACTCTGGACAATGAGCGCGATCTCGTGATCCGTGACGATGGCAGGGCCCTTCTCTTCGGCCATCCACAGATCCTCGCGGTTCGCGATCGACTCTTCGAGCTCTTCGATTTCCGTTTGGAGCTTGAGAGTCGCGTCGTCGGTCTCGCTCTTGCGTCGCAGGTGGTCGAGTTCGGACTTCATCTTGCTCGCCTTCACGCGGTCCTGTCGGACGTCGAGCGGAGGCAGGCTCATCTGCAGTCGAACGCGGCTGGCAGCTTCATCGATCAGGTCGATGGCCTTGTCAGGCAAGCTGCGATCAGTGATATATCGCTGCGAAAGCTGCACCGAAGCGATCAGCGCATCGTCCGTGATTTCCACGTTGTGGTGAACCTCGTAGCGCTCGCGCAGACCCTTCAGGATGTCGGTTGCCTCTTCCTCGTTCGGTTCGCGCACCTTCACAGCTTGGAAGCGTCGTTCCAGCGCCGCGTCACGCTCAATGTACTTGCGGAACTCTTCCTGGGTCGTCGCGCCGACGCATTGCAGTTCGCCTCGTGCCAGAGCAGGCTTCATGATGTTGCTGGCGTCGATGGCCCCTTCGGCGGCGCCCGCTCCAACCAGCGTGTGAAGCTCGTCGATGAAGAGAATCACTTGGCCCTCGGACCGGCGGACCTCTTCCATGACCTTCTTCATGCGCTCTTCAAACTCACCGCGGTACTTCGTGCCCGCGACCAAGCCGGCAAGGTCCAGCGCAATGATTCGCTTGTCGGCGAGCAAGTCGGGAACGTCGCCCTGCACGATTCGCAGCGCAAGCCCTTCGGCGATGGCGGTCTTGCCGACACCGGGTTCGCCGATCAAGCACGGGTTGTTCTTCGTGCGTCGGCTAAGGATCTGCATGACGCGCTCGATTTCAGATTGGCGGCCCACCACGGGGTCCAGCTTGCCTTCGCGGGCAAGGTCGGTCAAATCGCGGCCAAATTCGTCCAACGTAGCGGTCTTCTGGCCACCGCTCGAGCGCTCCGAGCTACTGCTGCTGGATCGGCTCGACCCGGTGGAGCGTCCGCCGCTCGACTCGTTGTCTTGCAGCGCCAGGACTTCGCGTCGCGCTCGTTCAAGCTCGACTCCCAGCTTTGCCAGGACTCGTCCAGCGAGGCCATCGCCTTCGCGGATCAGGCCGAGGAGCAAGTGCTCAGTGCCGATGTAATTGTTGTTGAGATTCCGCGCCTCATCGTAAGCCAAATCGATCACGCGCTTGGCTCGCGGGGTCAGCGTCATCTCCTGACTCGGACGTGCATCACCGCGCGGAAGCTGCTTCTCGACTTCTTGTCGAATGCGGCTCAGGCTGACGCCCAGTTTCTCCAGGACACGGGCCGCGACACTGTCGGACTCGCGTACTAGCCCCAGCAGGAGATGTTCGGTGGAGACATATCCTTCGCCGAATTTTTGCGCCTCTTCCTGGGCGAAGAAAACGACCTTGCGTGCTCTTTCAGTGAATCGTTGCCACATTGTGTATTTGCCTTATGGTTCCCGGGCTGTTTCCGAGAGACCTTTCTCTCATTACGCCGCAGATGCCTTTGTCTATTCGATGGGTAATCGAATCGAAATGTTCAGTCCGTTTGACCTTCATGGTCCCTAGACACATTGCTAGGTTACCCGTAGCCTAACGAATCCGCCATCGCGTCCGTTAGCGTAATCCTCGGCAAACGTGTCGCGCATCGCTAGGGTCTCCACACGCGTGAGTGTCAACTGATCCGCCACGACGCGGAGCCCAGACGTACCTCAGTCGCCCAACTATCCAATCTCGGGCACAACCTGGCTAAAATGCCGTATGCAAAGCGCATCGAAGGTCGGCACGTTGGTCCTGGTTTTCGGGGGGCTCATGCTCGGGTCGTACGCGATCCTGCAGCGGAGCATCTTCGCGCCAAAGAGCGATCAGTACTTCGCCGAGTTCGCCGATGCGGGCGGAGTGACCGTCGGCGCACGAGTCCTGCTCGCGGGGGTGAACATCGGGAGCGTCTCAAAGGTTGAGCTCGTCGGCGGCAACCGCGCCAAGCTCACCCTGGACGTCGCGCAAGGCACGCAGATTCCCCAAGGCACCGTGGCCGTGCTCCCCACCGCGCTCATCGGCATCGGCGATCGCCAGATCGAACTGACACCACCTGTGAAGACCGGCGGATACCTAACAAGCGGGGCCACCCTAATTGGATCAATGAAGTCGCCGCTCGATGCATTTGCCCCGGACAGCGGCACCACCGTGGCGGCCATGGAGCAGACCCTCAAGAGCGCGACCAAGACCATGGATGCCATGACCAAGCTCCTGTCAGACCAGTCACTCAAATCGGACGTTCAGGCGCTCATGCAGCAGAGCGCTGCGACCGCTGCCGCCTTTGGCAAGCTTGCCGCACGCTTTGACCAGACCCTTTCGCAGAATCAAGCCGCCATTCGCGAGATGATGCGCAACGGATCGGCCATCAGCGGCGACCTCGCGCAAATGAGCCGCAAGTTCTCAAGCTACGTTCAGAGCGGCAAGCTCCAAGGCGGCGTGGACGCCCTCATGGAGCAGATGAATGGCGCGCTCACCGAGGGCCGCGGACTGGTCGCCGATATGCGCAAGGCAATGAACGACCCCGCCGTCCAAGACAACATAAAAGGGATCCTCGCCAACGCGAACACGATGAGCAAGACCGGGACCGAGATCGCCGAGAACGCGAAGATTCTGACCGGCAAGGGAGTCGATTTTGCCGATGAAGCGACCTCGCTGATGAAGAAGGCAAACAAGCTTGCCGATGAGGCGAGCGACCTCTTCGCCGAGCTCAAGAAGAAGATCATCGGCGGCGGAGCGTCCGGCCTGACCGGTGCCCTGCGCAAGATCGAGCTCAGCGCGGACGCCCACCGCGAGAGCAAACCGGACCGGTGGCGAACCGACCTCGGCGTCAAGATCCCAATCAGTTCCAAGGAAAACGTTCACTTCGGCCTGTGGGACGCATTCGAGTCTAACAAACTCAACCTGCAACTCGGCTCCCCCTTCGGCAAGAATGGCGAACTGCGCTACGGCGTCTACGCCAGCAAGCCTGGCGCGGGAATCAACATGCCGCTGGGCAACTCGATGGCGTTACGCGGAGACGTCTTCGGGGTGAACCGCACGCGGTTCGATGCCCGGCTTGAATACAAATTCACCAAGAACGCCGTCGGCTGGGTCGGAGCAGATCGCATCTTCGACCGGAACACCCTCAGCGTTGGATTTGGAATTCGGCGCTAGGCGCGGGTACACTCTGAGATCGCGTTTGACCTTGGCACCGACCAGGGCCTAACTCAACAGGAGGACAGACCATGAAAGTAATTCTCAGACAGACAGTTCCAAATCTCGGCAAAGCCGACCAAATCGTGACCGTCAAGGACGGATACGCACGCAATTACCTCTTCCCGCGCGGCCTCGCCACCGTTGCCGATCGCTCGCAGATCAAAGCGCTCGAAATTCGAAACACCCGGCTAGCGGACAAGATCGCCGCGAACAAGGCCCAAGCCGAAGACCTCAAGACCAAGATCGAAGGCACCGAAGTGCGACTCGAAGGCAAGGTCGGCAAGGACTCCGGCAAGTTGTTCGGCGCAATCACCGCGCAGGACATCGCCGACGCTCTCAAGAAGGCCACTGGTGTGACCGTCGAGAAGAAGCAGGTTGGTCTGCTCGAGCCAATCAAGCGGCTCGGCACCCAGCGACTTTCGATCGATCTGCACCGCGATGTCGATGCCCACATCACGGTCGTTGTGTTCGACCCCGAAGCCCCGGTTGAGGCACCTGCCGCTACGGAAGTTGCTGCAACCGATGATGTTGCGGCCGAACCGGAAGCGGAAGCCGTCGAAGCCTAAGCTTCACCAAGAGACGTTAGATCCCTGCTAGCATCGCGCTAGCAGGGATCTTATTATGCCCAATCGTTATAGCTTGGACAAAAACTCGAAGTTGGCATCCACCGCGCCGGGGAGTCCCTCGTGGCTGTGATTGGGATAAATCACTATGCTCTTGGGGCCGGTCAACTTGTTGTAGGCGGCAAACTGGGTGCTCGGAGGGCAGATCGTATCCATGAGGCCGGTGAGCATTCGCACCTCTCCCTTGATCCGCGGAGCGAGGTGCTGGACGTCGATGTACCCGAGCTGCATCCAGATCTCTTGGATTCGCGCATGAGTCGGGTCGAAGCTCCGCAAGAAGTAGCGCAGCTCATCATAGGCGTCTTTGGCCAAGTCCATCGCCCAGACCCGCTGGTAGTCCGCGAGGAACGGGTACGCCGAAACACAACGAGTCACGAACGGGGACAATGCCGCGCATGCTAGCGAGAGCCCCCCGCCTTGGGACCAACCGATGGTCCCGATGCGACTGCCATCCGTATCGTCTTGGCTCGCGGCGATCCGTGCCAACTGTGCGCAGTCCAAGAAAATGGATCGGTATAGCATTTTACTCGGCTCATCACCTAATCCGCGTACGATGTGGCCGCGTAGGGTCGTCCCGCGCACCCCGCCTACATCCTCGCTGCGCCCGCCTTGGCCACGGACATCGAGCGACCACGCACTGAAGCCCGCATGAACCCACTTTGCGAGGTCGATCCACTCTCCGCTCTGCATGCTGTAGCCGTGGAACTCGATCACTGCGGGGGACTTTGCCGGACGCATGACAGGCCGGACGTGTTTCGCGTAAATGCGCGCACCACCCACTCCGGTGAACCAAGCGTCAAAGCACTCGACCCCCGGGATGTGCGGCCCCGCGGATTCGAGGCAGACCTCGGTGCCGAGTTTGTCGAGCTCCGCCAGCCCGGCATCCCAGAAGGAGTCGAAATCAGATGGACGCGGATTGGTGCCTTGGTACGACTGGAGCTCATCAAGGGGCATGTCAACGAGTGGCATGCTCGACTACTCCCTCCAGTTGATGCTGTAGTTGCGGTCCTTTGCCCGGCCCGCTAGCGAGATCCGATAGAAGTTATCGAACTCGCGCTGGATGAAGAGCGTTCCGCTGCCGGTGGCTCGCTGATCGCCAAAGGCGTCGGTCACGGTGAGGGCCACGTCGTTCCCGCGCCACTTCCAGGTGCCATTCACCTGGATCGACTTGTTTCCGCGAAACTTGATGCTGAAGTTGCCATCGCGGTTTAACGACACGATCGCGGTCTTGGCTTGGTTGCTCGATTCGCCCTGAAGCTGGAAGCTTCCTGACCCATCGCGAGTCCGATTCAGGCTAAGAAATCGACCCAGGCCGGGGCCCGCATCGGCTTTGATCTGGCTGGAGAAATCGACCGAGAAGCTTTGGCCCTTCGTGGAACCGTTGAGGAGGAGCCGCTCCAGACTGCCATCCAGCGCGATCACCACGGAGCCCGTACCGACCGCGCCATTGCTGCCGAACCCTTTCTCGATCTTGAGCGAGTACTGTCGGTCACGGTCTTTGCGCCAGGTCCCGAAGAATTGGTCGGTGCGGCGCGCTTCGATTTCGATCATGAAACTGCCGCCCTGACGAAGATCGACGTTCACCCGTTTGATCCCCTCTTCGACCGTGCGGCCAATCTTGAGCGTGCCCGCTCCACCCGTACGTGCACCCACCTGCGCGACGGCAAAAACGACAAGGCACGTGCATGCCAACCAAACCCAAGCTCTCATGGCTCTATCTTATCCGCTACCGGGATGATTCGCGTTCGATCAATTCCATCGGAAACTCGATCGACCGACTGGGCAGCGACCCATTCTCAATGCGCTCCATCAGCCACGTCCACGATTGGTTCACGATTTGCTCGACCGGTATCTGCACCGTCGAGATGGGAACCCGGTAGTCCTCCGACTCGGGCAAGTTTCCGTATCCCCAGATTCGACAGTCGTCCGGAATCCGGTAGCCCGCGCCAAACGCAACACGAGCGACATTGATCGCCAGTCCATCGGAGAACGCCACGATGCCCTCGGGCAACCTGTGCTCATCAAGGAAGCTGCTCAGCGCTGAGGCGGTCGAGAGTCGGGTTTCCTCTTCAATCTCGATCACAAGAGGCTGAAGTCCCGCCTCTTTCATCGCGGCAAGGTAACCCGTGTGGCGCCGCTCTTCTGGGTACACCTGAACCACCCATTTCAACGTGACGTGCGCAACCTCTCGGCACCCGTTCTTGATAAGATCTAGGGTTGCCGACTTTGCCGCATCATAAACGTCGAATCCAACCGCGTCGCCGTTCTCGTAAAGTTCGGTCCCCATCACCACGACTGGGGTCGAGAGATTTGACTTGTCCGCCCGGAATGCGGCGATTGCCGGCCCTGCGTCTACGGCAAACACACCGTCCACGGGCCAGTCCGGAAGGCGCGTTATCGGTTCAGCTCCGTGGGCTCGAGGGTTATCCAAAGCCGTGATCATCACGTTGTAGCCCGCCGCTTCAGCCCGGGTGGTGATCGCTCGCAAGGCGCGCAAGTGGTTTGCGGTGACGCGATCAAGCGACATCCACACCGCCACGACGTTCGATCTGCCCGACTTCATCGCCTGGGCAATTCGGTTGGGTCGGTACCCTACCTTCTCTGCCGCGAGAACGACTCTCTGTCGGGTCGACTCCGGCAGGCGAACACTCGCCGTGTCCGACAAGACGTGCGAAACGGTCTGGACAGAAACGCCCGCCTCAGCCGCGACGTCGGCGAGGGTCACCCGCGAGTTACTGCTCTGTATACGTTTTGACATACGAACTATCTTGCTTGGGTCTGGGAGTAACGCTGGAGATTAGCGTGGGAAGTCCGATGCCGTGACGATGAGGTGAGCCTGTCCGTGGTGGTAGCCGGGATGAAACGCCAGGCGAGCCAAAGCACCGTGGCCGGTGATCATGGGTCCAAGCGCGCTCTTGATTTCATGCCGCAGCAGCTCCTCGCTCGGATGTCGGAGAATTGGCTCGGCCGTGGCGCGAGCCCGAGCCAGCATTGAGTTCACCAGTTCCGGCGTGATGTCGCCCGCAGCGTATGGAAAAGGACCCTCGTCCACAACCCCCTCTGTCGCACAACGCTTCAGTTGCTCTAGCTCCGCCTGTTCGACGCCCGTAAGCTGTTCGATAAACCAAACTTCGACGCCCGCAACGTGCAACGCGGACTGCCCGATCGAAAGCGCATGGTCGTGGATCTGCCAATTCAACTGAGGTTGGCTCAAGTTTCGGACAGCCTCATCGAATCGCCCACGACAAATTTCGTACGATGCGTGAAATGTCGTCATCTTTCCGGTCTACCCCACAAGAAAAGACGGCGGCGAACGTTTATCGTTCGCCGCCGCCAACTTTTACGGACGAGCCCCTTAATTCTTGATGATTGCGTAGATCTGGTCTTCGTCCAGGATCGTCACATCGCGACCTTCGAGAGTCACTTCGTTTCCGCCGTACTTACTGAAGAGCACACGGTCGCCAACCTTGACCGTGAGTTCGTTGCGGCCACCGTTGTCGAGCGTTCGACCGGAACCGACGGCGACGACTTTGCCTTCTTGCGGCTTCTTCTTCGCGCTGTCAGGGAGGAAGATGCCGCCCGCCGTCTTCTCTTCGGCTTCGAGCACTTCAACGACGACCTTATCACCCAGAGGTTTGATATCCATTGCCATGTGGTCTGATGTCTCCTTCGAACGGTGCGCGACGCACCGCTGATTACTGTTGCATTTTGGCACTCTCGACCCGAGAGTGTCAATCAGTCTCGCGACAATCGGTGCACGAGCCATACTTAAAAGAGCGTATGGCTGGCCTCAAATCGATACTCCCCGCAATCCTCGGACGGAAAATCACTCCGACCAACGTGTACCGGGGAATCCTGGACCTGACCCCGCTCCGCAAGGCGTTCGTCTGGCTCAAGCCCGAGCGCGCTATCACTACCGTGACACCGGTCCACAGCGAGATCGAGATCGTCAGTTTCCCGTGCCCGCACACGCCTGGCGTCAAGTACTTCGATGTGCTCCCTGGCGAACGCGGCCTGCGCCGAGTGTCCGACTTCGGCACCCCCGAGGACAAACAGGCGCTCTACGAACGCATCGAGCGGAAGCACGAGACAAAGGACTATTTGAGCCGCGCGATGCGCGTCGTGCTGCTCGAAAATGTCGATGTCTTCCTGCCGGAGGGCACGGTGACCCTCAACGGCAAGATTGTCGAGGAGGCGTGCACCTCGGTTCGCACGGCTTTGCGACCAAGCTACTACCTAGACCGGATGAGGCTCAAGAAGTTCAAGATTCCTGGAGACCGCATCTTCTTGCCGATCCTCCACTGGCGCGCCTACGGCCACTGGACCACCGACCTATTGACCCGGATCGACACTCTTGAACGATGCCCTGAAGTCCCCAAGGTCCCGTACCTCTTCCCCGACAATCCCGCGCAGTTTCATCTGGCCAGTCTCAAGGCCGCAGGAATCACTGAGGATCAGCTCGACAGGCGCCCGCCGGGCCGGTATCGCGTGGAGCGATTGTGGCTCCCGGTGCGCATCATGGAGCACAACAACACACACCCCAAGGCGTTCGAGTGGCTGCGGAAGCGGATTCTTCCAAACGTACCGCTCACCCGATCGGGCCGCCGCGTGTTGATCTCGCGCGCAGATGCGACCTGGCGTCGGATGGTCAATGAAGATGCGCTGATGGAAGCCTTGGCCCCATGGGGGTTCGAGCGAATCATCCTCGGGAAGCTTTCATGGGAGGACCAAGTGCGCGTGTTTGCCGAAGCCGAACTGGTGATGGGTCCGCACGGCGCGGGCATGGCGAGCATCGTTTACTCGCCGCCAAACGCCACCCTGGTTGAGTTCTTCACGCCGACCTTGATCGACAACACCTTTGTATTCTGCGCGCACGTGGGTGGCCTCAAGCATGGCGTCATCTTTGGCGAGGACGTGGGCCGCGACATGCACATCCCTGTCGAGAAAGTCCTCGCTATCCTCGACGAGATCGGGCTGAGTCGAGCTTAGGCCCGTAATCGTACGGGATTCATGCAGAACTTGCACCAGAGTCGCATAAAAAGCCCGATTGTTATGCACATAAGACTTGCGTTCTCGGGGTAGCCCGGCTTATACTGAAGACGTGCATTGGCTGGGGTTACCGGTCGGCATGTGTTTTCTTAAAGGAGCAATCAATGAAACTGACTTCCCGATTTGGGCTGTTCGCCCTTGTCTTGGGCGCGGCTGCCGCATCGAATGCCGTCGTCTATAGCTTGTCAACGTTCAACCAGACGCTGACCGGCGGCGCAACCACCGTCTCGACTGTCAACCCAAACATGTACACCGCCGACATGACCAAGGTCATCAAGCCGGGCACGCTTGGCGCGGGCGGGTTTGCAGAGATGCGAATGCGCGTGGACATCAACGCCGCAGCAGCCAATGCCAGCAGCATCAACAACATCATGACTTTCGGCTTTGGCCACAAGGTCATCGCTGAGAACACGAACACCGCCGCGGCTCGTCTCGGCGCGCTCGGCAACTCGAGCAACGGTAGCAACAACTGGGGCGCCCCCATCATGTACTACCGAGACACCGACTTCGGCACGCGCACTGCCTTCAACAAGCAGTACCGCACGACAGGGATCTCGTCCTCTCCGTTCGACACGGGCAAGTTCACCGCATTCCCCAAGGACGATGCGAGCAACACCGCAGCCGCTATTGGATCGAAGCTGGATATCAAGGTCCGCGTGAACACGTCGGGCGCATTCACGCTTTCCGTTCGACACCTTGATGTGAACGGCAACGTACTGCCAACCTCGGCACTGTTCGGCTCTTCACCGCTCGCGAACCCGCAGATCATGTCTTCGACGATCAACTTCAGCGGCACCGGTCTGCTGTCGAACATGAGCGAGTTCGTGCCCATCATCCGGTACGACACGGGCTACAACACCGCCGCGGGATGGGAAGTTCGCTTCTCGAACGTCGAGCTCGAAGTTGTTCCCGAGCCGGCCACGCTGGCCGCACTGGGCCTCGGCGCTGCACTCATCCTGCGACGCCGCAAGAAGTAACCCCACTAGAACCAACCGTTTGCGTTAACGGTGGGCCGCCCCAATTGGGGCGGCCCCGGTCATTTTGTGGAGATCCGTGCGCGACGAACCGCAGCGCACGGACGTCATCAAAGTGTATGGCTGACGAGCAAACCGGCCTGCCCAGCGAGCCGATTAGTGTTTTTCCGGTACTGTCCATGGTGATCGAGCAGATGTCCAGCATCGCTTGGCAAAAGCTTGGGCTGCAGCACGACCCGTTCGTCGGCGGACTTCACAAGAATTTGCCAGAAGCGCGCATTGCCATCGACGCCGTCGCCGCGCTGATTCCGTTGCTTGAGCCGTCACTGGACGAGTCCGATAAACGCCAAGTGCAGACGCTACTGAGAGATTTGAGAGTCAATTACGTGAACCACAGCGGAGGAGAGGACTCATAAACGTCTTTACCGCCATGAACGGCGCACGCCAGCGAGCCTCGGGACTTGTCCGAACGTTCACTCGGTTGCCTCTTCGGGTACGCGCCGCAAGGCTTGACGTTGCCCGACGGAATGAGGCAAAGGCGGACGTCGCTCCACGAGCGCTCGCGGAGCGACGCGAAGACTTGCTCGCGTTCTACGGGCGCTATGAAGACCTCATCGAGGTGCTGTGCGACGCGTCCCAGTACGGGCCCGAGGCCAAGCTTGAAGTGCGGTATCAGGACACACGCGGGTGGATGCTGAAACACTACAGCACCCTGCGCGTTTCGGTACTACGCTACATCGAGCCCGCAGATGGCCCGGAAGCGAGCGCTCTCCAATTGCACGGCCGATCCGCGGACCCGTTCGAATCCCTCTTTGCGGCCTCGAATCTTGAGGAGTTTCTCCGGGAAGACGACGGCAACATGATCTCGAGGATCATGCGCACGCGCACGGCGCTCAGCCTGTACAGCGACCACCTCAGGCAACAAGTTTCCTAGCCATAATGAAGGCATGGTACGCGCGTTACGATTGTCCGACGCGGACGCCTGCCTCACGCTCTGGAATCGGGTGTCCCCCGCCAAGTTTGCCATCGACGCCGCGCAGTTGTCGATCAACGTCTTCGGCTCGCCGCTCTGGCTAACCGATCTCTCCTTTGCGATCGGAGATCCGCTCACTGCCTTTGCGGTTATGAAACGCTCTGGGTTTGGGATGTATCCCGGCCCCGAGGAGTCGTGGCTTCATCTCAGTTGCCTCGTTTATGAGGACCCGCACGACGGTGCCCAGCTTCTGGATGCGATCCTGAATGTGGCCCACGCCCGGGCCGCGACCAAGCTCTTCTACGGGCAGGACTTGCGACACTTCTGGCCAGGGGTGCCCGAAGAGATGCCCGCCCTCAAGGAGTTGCTCGCCTCGCGCGGGTTCCAAGCAGGCGACACGAACGTCGATCTCGAACGAGACATGAAGGAGTACATGGCCCCCGAGAACGTCTACGCGCGGATCGGCGATGCCCAGTTGCGAGCCTGCAGCGTAGCGGATGTGCCGCTCCTAGAAGAGTTCCTCAAGCGCGAGTTCCCGCGGCGCTGGTGGTACGACGTCATGAACAAGATTGAGATCGAGGGCCGACCCGAGTGCGTGTTCGGGGTCTTTGTGGACGGCGTCTGCGAAGGGTTCGCGATCACCCACGAGGACGGCTGCAAGATGCCCATCGGCGGTGCGGTTTGGCACGTGGACATGGGTCCGGGCTGGGGATCGCTGGGTCCAATCGGAGTGAGCGAACGAGTGCGCGGCCGGGGGCTGGGTAACGCCATCCTCGCATTCGGGCTCGAAGGGCTGAGAGATCGGGGCGTGCGCCAGTGCATCATCGACTGGACGACCCTCGTCGACTTCTACGGTCTGCACGGCTTCAAGCCGACCCGGATCTACACACCGTTCTCGATCGATCTCGCCTAGCGATAGGCGAGTTCGACCACTTTGGCAGCGGCTTCTTGCATCGTCGCCGCCCCGGTGAGCTTGTCGCTGCCCTTCAGGATTTCCAGACCTTCCGCTGCGGCCGTACCGTCAATGCGCACTACGACGGGAACTCGCACGTCGATCTGATCGAACGCGCTGAGCACACCCTTGGCGACTTCATCGCCGCGCGTGATACCGCCGAAGATGTTGATCAGGACACCCTTCACGTTCTCGTCCATCATCAGGATCTCCATGCAACCCTTCACGCGCTCGGCGTTAGCTCCGCCTCCGACGTCTAGGAAGTTCGCGGGGGTACCACCGGCTGCCTTCACTTCGTCCATGGAGCACATCACTAGCCCCGCGCCGTTGCCCATGATGCCAATGTCGCCACCAAGTCGAACGTAAGCGATGCCCCGCCGCGTAGCCTCGGCCTCGATCGGGTCCTCCGCACTGTCATCGGCGGTTGCCGCGTACTCCTTGTGGCGGAAGAGGGCGTTCTCATCGATGCTCACCTTGGCATCGGCGGCGATCAGCTTCCCTTCCGGCGTCAGCGCGCATGGGTTGATTTCGATCAGGTCGGCGTCCGACTCTAGGTAGGCCTTGACCAACTGCTTGATCATGGAGACCATCTGTCCCTGAGCCTTGGCGGGGATGTTCGCCTTCTGGACGGCTGCGCGGACCTGATAGTCGGAGAGGCCCCACTGCGGATCCACATGCAGCCGCACGATGGCATCGGGATTCTTCTCCGCGACTTCCTCGATCTCCATTCCGCCTTCGCGCGAGATCATCACCACAAGCTTTGCAGCGGCGCGGTCGGTCAGAACGCTCAGGTAATACTCCTCGGCAATGTCGATAAGCTCGCCCACGAGCACGCGCTCGACGATCATGCCCTGCGGGTTCTGGATGCTGACCAAGCGCTTCCCGAGCAGTCCCTGAGTGAATTCAGAAGCCGCCTTGGCGTTGTCGAACAGCTTCACGCCGCCCGCCTTGCCACGTCCTCCCATGAGCACTTGCGCTTTGACCACGACCTTGCCGCCGAGACGGTTAGCGATTTCGAGCGCCGTTGCGGCGTCTTGCGCAACATCACCGGCTGGAACCGGCACCCCGTAGCGGGAGAGAAGATCTTTTGACTGATACTCGTGCAACTTCATGGGCTGAAGTCCAAAGGGTACCCGACGCTCGAAGTTGGGTATTTTGGCGCGACCCTAGCGATTTCTCTTGGAAAATTGCCCATTTGTCTGGTACATTAGGGTCGGCTCTGAAACGATTGGCGGAAGTCTGTGCCTTGTGCTCCTGACTGTATCCTTCCATCCGAATAGCGCCAGGAGAAACAATGGCAAAATCCCTATACGTGGGCAATCTTTCGTACTCGGCTACGGAAGGCGACCTTATTCAAGCATTCGAGAAGTTCGGCGCAACCGTTGCCCGAATCGTTCAAGGTCGCGGCTTCGGCTTCGTCGAAGTTCCCGATGATCAGGCAGACGCAGCAATCGAAGCCCTGCACGGCAGCCAGATGATGGGCCGAACCCTTACCGTTAACGAGGCACGACCGCGCGAGCCGCGAGAGGCCCGTGGCGGCGGTGGTGGCGGCTACGGCGGCGGCGGCGGTGGTGGTCGCAGCGGTGGCGGCTATGGCGGCGGCGGCGGTGGCGGCTATGGCGGCGGCGGTGGTGGTCGCAGCGGTGGTGGCGGTGGTCGCAGCGGCGGTGGTCGCGGCGGCAACGATCGCGGCGGACGCTGGTAAGCAGCAGCCTCGACTTACGACGGAAGGCACCTCAGGGTGTCTTTCGTCATTTTTGGGGCACTGCCCCGACCGATTCGGTGTCAAACAACTTGGACACCACAACGCGATGCCACTAAGAGAACTGCAGACTCAACGAGGACCCATGCGGGACGTCACCGAGAGCCCCGATCACCAGCCCCAATGGATCATCATTGCGGGCCCAAACGGTTCCGGCAAGTCGACGACCGCGAACCTCTTGCTGCCTCCATCCATGACGTTCGTCAACGCGGACATGATTGCGCAGTCGATTTCGGGTGTCGCCACGACGACTGCGGACCTGCGCGCTGGGCGCTTACTCGTCAACCTGCTTGACGAGCTAGAGTCCGACCGCCTCGACTTTGCAGTGGAGACGACGCTGGCCACGCAGAAGCTCATCCCTCGACTCCAGCGCTTGCAAGGCGATGGGTACGAAACCCACCTGATCTTCATGTGGCTGGAATCGCCCGAATTGGCGGTCGAACGCGTGCGTTCCCGAGTCCGAATGGGGGGTCACGACGTCCCCGAGGATACGGTGCGCCGACGCTATGCCCGCGGCCTGAGACACTTTTTTGACTCGTATTGGGAGGCAGTTGACCATTGGCGGATGTATGATAATTCGAGGTTGAACGATCCGGTCCGCATCGCTTCGGGGGGAAGGGCCCGGTCATTGGAAGTCAACCAACCCAGCAAGTGGGATCGAATTGTCGAGGAGTTTCGCCGTGGGTGATCAAGACAAGCAACAGCTAAACGAGATCTTGCACGACGACCACAAGGCCGATGCCACCGTCAAACGGGCCATCGCCGAGGGGTTGCGTGAGAACAAGCTGCGCGGCAACAAAGTAGCCGTTTGGAATGGCCAAGAGGTCGTGCTCGTCGAGCCCGACGGCATCGACGAAGACGGACGCCCGGCCCCATAATCAGGCCCGTTCGAGTATCCTTCCCGACGCGCTATGCCCCGACTCTTTGCTCACGGCAACGGCCGGATGCTTGTCCAAACAGACCGTTTCGGCATCATCCGCGACCTCTACACCCCGCACGTCGGTCTTTGGAATCACCTCAGCGGCCACCCAATTCGGGTCGGCATCTGGGTCGATGGCGCGTTTGTATGGCTGGAGGATCACGCCTGGAACCGCGAGGCGAGTTTCTCGGCCGGGGCCGTCGGCACCCTGAGGCTGCACCACGGTGCACTCCAGATTGACCTCGTCATCGAGGATGTAATGCTGCCCGAAGACCGAATTTTCTTGCGGCGATTCTCGTTCACCGATACCGCAAACCTGCCCCGCGAGGTGCGCCTGTTCCAAACTGCGGACACGCGGCTCGCAGAAACCGACATCGGCGATACCGCCTTCTACCACCCAGGGCTCGAAGGGATGGTCCACTTCAAAACCACGCATGCCCTGCTCTTCGGCGGTACGACGGATCTCGGATCTATACATCAATACTCTACTGGAGTTAAAGATTTCGCTGGCCACGTCGGCACGTGGCCCCAAGCCGAACGAGGCGAGCTGGATATGCGCGCGATGGACCAGGGTTCGGTTGACAGCACCCATAGCTTGCGCCTGGATGTTCCGGCCGGAGGCACTGCCGCCGCGCAGACCTGGATCATGGGCGGACACGACTTTGCCGACCTCGCCCAGCTTCGATCGAAACTGCGGAAAGTCGGATTCAGTACCGCCTTTGCCGAGGCCGATTCGCATTGGTCAGGCTTCGTTGGCCGCGCCGATCTCGCCGATCATGCCCTGAGCGACCGGGTGCGCACGTTGGTCGAGCAAAGCCTGCATTACGTCCGCACCCAAACGAACCATAACGGCGCAATCCTCGCTGCAAACGATAGCGACATCCTCCGGTCGAACCGGGCGACCTACAGCTACATGTGGCCCCGCGACGGGGCGCTTGTCGCGCTAGCAATGGACGACGCCGGCTACCCCGGCTATGCAGCAGGCCACTTGCACTTCTGCATGCCGCTGATCTCTGAGTCGCAACCCTTCTTCTTGCACAAGTACTCGCCCGATGGCTCGTTTGGAGCGACTTGGCACCCGTGGATCATCGACGGCACCCCAGAGGTTCCGTTCCAGCAAGACGAGACTTCTCTCACCGTACTGTCGGCCGTTCGACTGTTGGAGCGAGAACCCCACCGACCCGACGCCGGTGAGCTCTTCGACCGACTCGTCGCCTTGCCTGCCGACTTCATCGCACGCGCCGTGGACGAGCAGACCGGCCTTCCGGTGCCTAGCTACGATCTGTGGGAAGAGAGGCGCGGTATCCACTGCTACACGCTCGCAACCAACATTGCCGCGCTTCGCGCAGCCGCGGGGCTCACCAACGACTCGACCCAAGCCACCCGGTGGTCGAGGGTCGCCGAGTCTCAGCTTGCTGCCATGCTGAAGCACCTCGTAGACCCCGCTTCGGGACGGCTGCTCCGCTGTCTGTCCGGCGGCAAGGATCCGCAGCCCGATTCCACCGTCGATTCCGCATGTTTGGCTGTCGGCCTCCTGGGCGTCCTGCCATGGGATCACCCGGCCATGGTTGCCTCCTACCAGGCAGTGACGGAAATGCTCCTCATGAAGACCGGCATCCGGGGCGTGGCGCGGTACGAGAACGATTACTACTTCCGCCGCGACCACGACATGCCCGGCAACCCATGGATCATTTGCACCATGTGGCTCGCCCAGGCCCAACTGCAACAGGCGAGAACGCTCGATGAGGTTCGCGAGGCGGCGCTGTGGCTCGATTGGGCCGCAGACCGGGCCGAATCGACTGGCGCGCTCAGTGAGCAGTTTCACCCGCATTCAGGCGAGCCGCTGTCGGTTTGCCCGCTCACTTGGTCACATGCCGAGGTCATCCGGACAGCCGCGTTGGTCTCGCGTCGGACGATTGAACTCTCGCATAAGGGGAACGCTCGGCCAGTCTGAACGGGTTTAATCTGTCGGTGAAAGCAGTTACCCTGAATCGAGTGCTCACGGTCCTGACCTTTGTGGGTATCTACATTGCGGGCTACCTTTCGCTGAGCCACATGATGGGGAAGGCCATTCCCTGCGGCGCGAGCGGTGGTTGCGCCGCAATCGCTTCTCACCCTTCCTCGAAGATCGGTAACATTCCCGTCGCCGTTTTCGGTCTCATGGCGTATCTCCTGCTCATGGCGCTCGCCGTCGCCCGCAGCCGCGCCGATCGTCCCGCCGCGAACACCTTGAATCGCCTTGGATTCTGGATTTCAGGAACAGGCACTCTCGTCAGCATTGGTCTGACTCTCTTCTCTTTCGTCGCGATCCAGCCGTGCGCGTGGTGCCTCGCCTCGGCGATCACGATGACGCTGATCTTCCTTCTGCACGCCTTCCTGCTTAATCAGCCCGACCAAGTGACGCCAACTTGGAACATGGACCGAACCGTCGCGGGCGTCTGCTTCATCTTGGCAATAGGCGGGCTTGGAATGGGTGCAGCCCAGCTCAGCCGAGCCGGGGACTACGCCGTCGACGCGAACCAAGCGATCAAGTCCCTCCTCCCCGAAAACTTCGTGATCGATCCCGCTATCCACCTCCAGGGTGATCCGAAGGCGAAGGTCACGGTGGTGGAGTTTGCCGACTTCTTCTGCCCCAGTTGCCGGGAAGCATTTCCCAAGCTCAAAGGAGCATTCCGCCAGTACGGCGGGAAACTGCGCGTCGGGTTCACCCCGTTTCCGATGTACACGCTCCAAGGGCACGAGCAGTCGCTCCCTGCGAGCCTGGTCGCGCTTGAGGCGGGAAAGAAAGGAAACTACTGGGCGGCCGTCGAACTGTTTTTCACAACGCCGACCGAGCAGATGGCCTCCATGGAGCAGATCCTGGGGATGGCTCGCAACCTTGGACTTGATGCCACCGCGCTAGGGGAGCGGATCGCCAAGGCGGACGATTCGCTGATCGACCCGCTGAGCAAGATCATGGAGTACGCCACCAGCAAGGGCGTAGACCGAACCCCCACATTCATCGTTTTTGCCGAGGGAGTCCCGCCTCGATACGTAGCAAGAGATCTGACCGAAACCCTGAACTCGTCCCCCTATCGCGAGCTCCTAGCACCGTAATGGCGAAGAAGAAAGAGACAGTACTCGTCGCCATGTCCGGCGGCGTAGATAGCAGCGTGGTGGCCGCGATCCTTGCAGAACGTGGCTACGACGTCATTGGCGTGACCATGCAGATCTGGCAGGAGAGCCAGCGCGACCCACGCCACGCGGGATGCTGCTCGCTCGGGGCTGTCGAAGACGCCCGGCGCGTTGCGCGCGTGCTCGGAATCCCGCACTATGTTGTCAACTTCAAGGATCAATTCCGCAACACGGTGATTCAGTACTTCATCGACGAATACACCGCTGGTCGCACGCCAAACCCCTGCGTTCAGTGCAACAAGAAGGTCAAATTCGAGGCGCTCATGGACACGATGCGAGACCTCAATTGCGACCGGATCGCGACTGGCCACTATGCCCGAGTGCGGCGCAACAGCCAGGGTAAGTACCGTCTCCTCCGTTCCAAAGGCGGTGCGAAGGACCAAAGCTACGTGCTTTACATGCTTGGCCAGGAGCAGCTCCGGGCGGCCATGTTCCCTCTTGGCGAGCTCGACAGTAAGGCCGAGACCCGGACCATGGCTGAGCGATACGGCCTCTCAGTCGCGCATAAGCCCGACTCCCAGGAGATCTGCTTTGTGAGCGAGGCTGGCGGATACACGGAATTCCTGCGCAAGGAGCGGCCCGAGACTTTCGCGCCCGGCCAACTCGTGGACAGCGCAGGTCGGACTCTCGGGCAGCACGAGGGAGTGGCGGGATTCACCGTCGGTCAGCGGCGCGGAATCCAGCTCACGGTCGCAAATGGTCGCCCCTTGTATGTCCTCAAGCTGGACCCCAAGCAAAATCGCGTGGTCGTCGGCCATGAAGAGGAGCTCCTCCAGCGCGAAGTCGAGCTCCTCGACGTCTCATGGAACGAGTCGTTCCGGTTGGATGAGCCGATGCGTGTAACCGCCAAGATCCGTTACAACATGGCACCGCAGCGCGCAATGCTCATCCCCGGCCCTCAGCCCTTGATACGGTTCGCCGAGCCGATCCGCGCAGTCACTCCGGGTCAGATCGCGGTCGCATTCCGAGGTGAATCGGTGGTCTGCGGCGGCACAATCGCAGCACCGAAATCCTGAGGGACTTTTCATGCATCACCATTTTGGGCTAAGGTGCACCTATGCCTCGTGCCGTTCGTTTTTTTGCGCTCGCTCCTCTTCTCTTCGTCGTCGCCACCACATCGCAGGCCCAAGTCGATCCTGACCTCTACGCTGGCCTGCAGTGGCGTGAGATTGGTCCTTGGCGTGGGGGGCGCTCGACCGCAGTCACCGGCGTCGTGGGTCGTCCGAAAGAGTTCTATGCGGGATTCACCGGCGGGGGTATCTGGAAATCGGTCGATGAAGGCGAGAACTGGCTCAACGTCTCGGACAAGTTCTTGCGCAAGAGCGGATCGGTCGGGTGCATCGACGTCAGCTTGAGCAATCCGGACATTGTCGTTGCGGGGATGGGCGAGAACGCCCCGCGTGGCAACATCACCCACGGCGATGGCGTTTGGCGGTCCGAAGACGCGGGCGCAACGTGGAAGAATATCGGCCTACAGGACACGCAGACCATCGGTCGCGTTCGGATCCATCCCACCGATCCGAACACGATCTACGTCGCGGCGATGGGACACATTTACGGCCCCCACCCCGACCGAGGGGTCTACAAGACCACCGACGCAGGCAAAACCTGGAAGAAGATCTTGTTCGCGAACGATCGCACCGGCGCGGTGGACATCTGCCTGGAACCAAAGAACCCAAACGTCGTTTACGCTACCACCTGGGAAATTTGGCGCACGCCGTTCTTCTTGAACTCCGGCGGTCCCGAGTGCAGACTCTGGAAATCGACAAACGGCGGAGACACCTGGACCGACTTGAGCCGCGCGCCGGGCCTGCCCCAGTCGGGACTCCTGGGCAAGATTTGCATCGATGTCTCGCCCGTCGATCCCAAGCAAGTGTGGGCCACCGTCGAGCACGCCGATAAGGGCGGCCTGTATCGATCGAACGATGCGGGAGCAACCTGGACGCTGGCGAGCGGCAGTAGCGCGATACAGCAACGACCCTGGTATTTCTACCGTGTCATTGCGGACACGAAAGACAAGGAAACGGTCTACGTCCTGAATGTCATGATCCACAAATCCACCAACGGCGGGAAGCAGTTCTCCAGCCTCGTCGCTGGCCATGTGGACAACCACGACCTGTGGATCGACCCAAGCGACAACAAGCGCATCATCAGCGCCAACGATGGCGGCGCGGCGGTCAGCATTGATGCGGGGCGTGCCTGGTCCAAGCAAGACTTCCCCACCGCGCAGTTCTATCACGTCTCGGCGGACAACGCCCTGCTCTATCGCTTGTTAGGTTGCCAGCAAGACAATAGCTCGGTGCGGATCTCCACGCGCGTCTTTGGTGGATTGATCGACGAAGACGCCTGGACTTCGAGCGCCGGGGGCGAGAGCGGCTACATGGTCGCCGACCCGCTGAATCCCGATGTGGTCTTCGGAGCGAACTACGGGGGCTACTTGGAGCGGCAGAACCATGCGCTCAATATCAGCCGTGACATTAGCGCATGGCCTGAGCAACTGACCGGCCAGGGCGTCGAGTCGATCCGCCACCGATTCCAATGGACCTTCCCCATCGTCTTCTCGCCGCACGACCCGCGCACCATGTACGTGGGCTCGCAGCATGTGTTGCGAAGCACAGACTACGGTGGATCATGGCACTCGATTTCGCCTGATTTGACCACGAACGACAAATCGAAACAGGTTGCAAGCGGCGGGCCGATCACGCGCGACAACACCGGCGTCGAAGTCTATTGCACGGTCTTCACGATTGCAGAGTCGCCGCTGAAGCGGGGCATGATCTGGGCCGGATCCGACGATGGATTGGTCCACGTAACGAACAATGCGGGAGGTTCGTGGACAAACGTCACACCGAAGCAGATGCCGAAGAATGGTCTTTGCAGCATGGTGGAAGCATCGCCGCACCGCGTTGAGACCGCGTTCCTCGCGGTGGACAACCACGAAAACGACGATCTCCGACCGTACATCTTCATCACCACCGACGGCGGCAAGTCGTGGTCAAATCAGACGACCGGCATTCCGAGCGACACTTACGTCCGTGTGGTGCGCGAAGACCCCGTGGTGGTAGGCATGCTGTACGCGGGGACCGAGTCGGGCGTATACGTAAGCTTCAACGGCGGCGCGAACTGGCAGTCGCTGCAGACAAACTTGCCCGTCGTACCAATTCACGATCTGATCATCAAAGCGGACGACCTGTGCGCTGCGACGCATGGACGCTCGTTCTGGATCTTGGACAACCTCGTGAGCCTGCGCCAGATGATCGGGCGAAAAAAGGACCAGGTCAGTCTCTTCGCACCGAAGCCCGCCAATCCGATCAACTTCGGGCTGGGTCGCGTTGTTCCAGCAACGACTGCTGGCCGAAATCCGCAGGGCGCGATGGTGATCGACGCCTACTTCCCCGCTGCTCCCAAGAGTTGCAAGCTGGAAGTCGTGGATGCGGCAGGCGAGGTAGTCAATACGTCCGAGCCGAGGCCCACCGCAGGGTTCAATCGTTGGTCGGTGACACCCCGCTATCGAGGGGTCACGCTCACCGGCGTACGCATGTGGGGCGGCGGTCCATCTAGCATCAAGGCACCTCCCGGAAACTACACCGTGCGGCTCACGACAGACGAAAAGACCCTGACAGTTCCCATCCGATGGAATCGCGACCCCCGGTTTGATTCGACGGACGCCGACCTGATGGAGCAATTCCGGTTTTCGCGGCAGATCAGCAACCGCGCGGCCGAAGGGTTCTTGGCTCTAACCAGCCTGCGTCGCGATCGGGACCGAATCAACCGCTTGGCGAAAACCGAGGAGCAGAAGGCTGCCGCCAAGCCTGCACTCGATGCCCTCAAGGCAGTCGAGGACATCCTGGATCAAGTCAATGCCGAGAACAGCCAAGACTTCTTGAACCACCCGGTGAAGCTGATTAACAAGCTCTCCTCGCTGGTTGGAGTCGTGCAAAGCGGTTGGTATGCGCCGACCAAGCCTAGCTACGAAGTGTTTGCCATGCTCGACGCCGACCTCGCCCGGGTGCTTGCGGATTACAAGACGGCTTCGGAGAAGTTAGTGCGACCGCTACTCGTGGAGCTTACGAAGTAGCAGGACTGGTGTGCGCGGGGATTGGGGGCAGATCGTCTGCAAACCTGATCCTCGTGCACGTCCCCTGGCCCTCATCGTAGGCGACGGGGATACAGTCAATGATCCAGCCGAGTACATTTGCCCCCAACTCGGGGATGCGCACGCGCACGACGTCACCCGCGTTGAAGGTCCCTTTGCTTAGGAACTTCCCGCCTCGGATCGAGACGTCAACCAGTTCCGCGGGCTCTTCGTTCAGGAGCGCTTCGGTCCCCGCATAACGCACGATACGGTTGCTCTCTCGGCGGTTCACCACTGACGGTGCTTCCGGCTTTTCGAGAATGAACGAGTGTCGGCGCGGGTCACGGGAGATGACTTCGGTGTGGAAGAGGACGACCTTGTCTTGGACCGGTGCTTCGATGATCAGCTCTTGGCCCACTCGCAACGGGACAAAGTGGCTGCGTTGCAGTGGGGCGCTGACCTCTAAATGCCCTTCGCGCCACCCGATGAATCGGGCACGATACACGCCGCATTCAGATTTCACCCGCACCACTGCCTCGGGGGCGATACCCTCAAGGAAGTGGCGACGGCCGCGAAGCCGGTATTGAGTGACTACGTATCCGAATGCCATGGCGAGGACAAAACTTAGCGCAAAGAACTGCAGCGTTTGGAGTATCGACTCCATTCCTATTCCTCATTTGCCGCCGAATTCTTGATCCATTGCCTCGCGAATCCGGGCGAAATACTGGAGTGCCTCGCCAAGACTCAGAGTCGCTTCGGCACCCATGTCGGAATCGCCGCTCGACGCAAAGTTTGCAAGCTCACTCGTGGCTTGCATGAGCAAATCTTGTGCCAATCGTCGGAGATCGTGCGATTTCTGATGCGCAGACGGCGGCTGGACTCCGCGCATGAACCCTGCCAGGCCCTTCGCGATTGCCTGAAGCTTCGTGGCTTTTGCAATCGCCTCGGGGGTGCGAGGGCGGCCAGTTGCGTGCTGCAAAGCATCGCGCGCCATGTCGGAGACGGTCACCATGCGCCGGTCGATCGCTGCCATCGCCCAGCGATACGTGTTATCGTAGTCGCGGGGCTTCAAGCCCCCGGCTTCGGCCATCGACTGAGACATCTGCGGCTCGTTGCCTTGCATCGCCGCCAATGTGGCCAGTCCCATCGCAGCCTCAAACGACGGTGAAAGCTTGATCGACTCCCGGAACGCCGCCTCGGCTTTGACCATGTCGTCCAATGCCAGATACACCTTCGCCTGGGCAAGCTGACTCAGTGCAGTGTTCCCCTCGCGCGCTCTCAAATCGTTCAGAAGCGACTGAGCCTGCGACGGGTCCCCGAGCTCAACCCAAACCTCTGCCGCGAGCAGTAGGAACTCTCGGTTGGCCACACTCAGCGAAGCAAACCGTTGCGCTTCATCGGCCGCCTCTGCCCGGAGTCCGCGTGCCAGGAGCAGCTGAACCAAGAGTCGTCGATACTCCGGTTCGAGCGGATTCGTGTCGATCGAACGACGCAGCGAAACGATCGCCTCAGTCACCAACCCTTGGCGCATGAGCGCCTGAATCGACGTCAGGACCTTCGTCTTGTCAGGCAGAACCGGATCGTTGTTCTTCGGGTCGACAGGGGGCTGGACCGGATCGTGCCGCGGAGTCACCGGAGCATCGTCAGCCGGGAGAGCGCTCGCTTGCAGACCCTTGAACGGTCCCTGATCGAGCAATATCCGCCACGTGTTCGCGAGTGTCATGCCCGCGGACTGCCAGTCTGCGACGCCATCCACCTGCGCCTTGAACTGTTTCGTATCGGTCCAGACCGGACGAGCACCCGAAGGTCGGTAGAGCATCGCACCGCCGTTCGCGGCACCCTCGGACTTCACGCCAGTCACGACCAAGATGTAGTCGGCCTTGACGGCGCGAGCGACCGTTTGTAGCTCGGTGATCGACGGGGCCTTCGAGTTTGGGGCTTGCCCCGCGGCCTTCCACTGCTGGAAAAGCCGATCCTCCGACCCCCAGGCAACCGCGCGAACTTTGCGCGCTTCGTTCAGTTGCTGCGCCATCGAAGCCTGAACCGCGATGTTCGGATCCCGATCGTCCTCGACTGCGGCAAGCTGCTGATAAACGATGACCGTCGGGGTGGCATAGCCAGCAACGGGCACCGAGAAAACCGCAAAGAGGGCAACGGGAGCGAGGCGCAAACTAGCCTCCTAGCACCTGGAGCGCAGTCCGGCAGGCGGCGAGCGCCGCACGAGACGAATCGTCGTTGCGACGCTCGTACGCGGCGATTGCGCGGCGGTAGCACTCCTTGGCGTCACTCTTCCGACCCAGCTTTTCGTAGCACTGGGCCAGTCGTTGGTTGATCGAGCCCGCGTCTCCGCCCGCACTCAACGCCTTCTCGTAGGCGTCCGCCGAACCCGCATAGTCACCCGTCGCGTAGCGCTGGCGCGCCACTCGTACCAGGTTTGCCGCGTCCCCACCGAGGCTCTCGCTGCCACCAACTGGCCTCGAACCCGAGTCCTTTGAAGGCGTGATCTCGATGATGCCGGGCGGGCGCTTGACCTCTGCTGGCTTCGAGCCGTCCGTCTTGGTGCTGGTGACCGGGCCTGGATCCGGGTCGCGCGATTCGACCTTTGGGTTTGTGTCGGCCGGTCGATCGTTCGGAACAATCTTGATTGGGCCGATCGGCATCGGCTCAACCGTCGGTGGACCGGAGCGCGCAGCCGCAGGAAGCGTGCCGTCCGCGCTAGTGCGCGTTGCGACCGGAGCGCTGGCCTCGGTTCGTTGGGGTTCAGGCTGGCTTGCGGTTTCGGAGCCTCGATCGACCGGCGTCGCAGTTCCTGCACCCTGCGTCATCGCGCCAGCGGCAGTTGGCGTTGCTTGTTGCACGACCGGCTGATTGGGTTGCGAATCGGTTACTGGAACCGACTGTCCACGGAGGGCCAATGCTGCGCCGACGCACCCGACCAGTACCATCGCCGCGAGTCCCGCGCCGAGAGCGGCACCCTTTCTTGGTGGCGGAGCCGCCAAGGACTTTCCTTGCAACTGGTTGCGCAGGTGGGTCAGCTTGATCCGGTCCAGGGGAGAATCGGGATGGAGCTCAGCGACGTGCTCGTACGCATCAAGTGCCAGAGCGAGTTCGCCGAGCCGTTCCTGCGCGTCCCCCAGGAGAGCGTACGCTTCGTAGCAGCCGGGGTGATGGGCGAGCGCTTCTTTGGCGGTGAGCACGGCCTCTTCGGCCCGCCCCTCCTCAAGCATCTCTTTGCCCGCGGACAGCAATGCACCCAGTTCAGTCTCCGCTGCGGCGATGGCCTCGGAATCCAAGGGAGATCCACACGATCGACAGAATCGACTGTCGAGCGTGCTGGTTTTCGAACATGCGGAACAAGTCACCATAGGCACATCACCGGTCAGGGCGGCGCACCCTGGATTGTACCTAGCGCCGCTTCGCGAACCGACCACGCCGGATCTCGGCCTGATAGACCTCGGACAGCCCGGCGTACGGATAGACGTATTCAGACCGGCAAATCTTCTTGAGTGCCTGACGAAAAATGTTCTGCGCACCCTGTTTACTGTGCCCTGCCTCGCGACCGATCTCTTCGAAAGTCCACCCGCTGATCCGCTTGAAAAAGATGTCATGCTGACGCGCGGTCAAGGCGGCCAGCCGGCCGATGATCAGCCACTCGCGACGCAGCAGATAGCCTGCCGACGGGTCCAATTTTCCCAGCGGCAGCCGAATCTCGCGCCGTGTCGCCATTTTCAGCTTTCTTTCGAAACTCTCCTCTCCATAGTGCGGACACCGGGGGTCCCGCTCCACCAACGATAGGAGGCTATCGGCCACAACAGAGAGCCTATTGGTACGAATCATTGCTCACCTCATTACTATACATTTGTCTACTTACTAGTAATAGGATCGGGCCGAATTTGTCAACCACAGAACGCGTCGATTGGGCCGAGACGGTTGGTATCCTTGGGGCATGAACGAGCTCTCCCTCCGCACTCCGCTCCATGCAGCTCACGTTCGAGCGAGCGGCAAGATGGTCACCTTCGCCGGGTACGACATGCCCGTGCAATATGATGGAGGCATCATCGCTGAGTCCAAAGCCGTGCGCACCGGAGCGGGCATGTTTGACGTCTCCCACATGGCAAGACTGAACTTGGTGGGAGAGCGCGTTTTTGAGTACCTGGAATGGGTCACCACCAATGACGTCAGCAAATTGAGCGACGGCGTCGGCCAGTACTCGCTGCTGCCCAATGACCAGGGCGGCGTGGTGGACGACATCATCGTCTACCGGCTGCGCGAGCACGAGTACGTGATGGTCGTGAATGCTGCGAACCACGCCAAAGACGTGGCGTGGCTCAACCGTCAGAACCAGTTCGACGTGCAGATGACCGACAACACCGACGCCAGCGCGATGATCGCAGTGCAGGGACCCCGTGCGACGGAGATCCTCGCAGGGCTATCCGGCGACGGCGAAGCCATGAGAGCCGCCCCGCTCTTCGGACTGTTAAACACCCAGATCTCGGGCGTGTCCGTACTCGCCGCCCGCTCGGGTTACACGGGCGAGGACGGCTTCGAGTTGATCTGCCCGGCCGAGGAATCGGAGAAGCTCTGGAATGCGCTCGTCGAGGCGGGCGTTGTACCTTGCGGGCTCGGCGCACGCGATGTGCTCCGGGTCGAGGCTGGGCTGCCTCTCTACGGTCACGAACTGACCGACGAGCTCAGCCCCCTGACCGCCGGGTTGGGTTGGGTGATATCCAAGACAAAGTCGTTTGTTGGCGCGGAGTTCGTGCAGGCCGCGCGTGCGTCCGGCACGCCGACGAAGCTTTTCGGAATTAAGATGAACTCGCGGCGCATCCCTGCGCCCGATATGGTCGTATCCGCCGGTGGCCGGCAGATCGGCTCCATGAGCAGCGGCGTTTACTCGCCCTTGCTGGAGTGCGGGATTGGCTTCGCGTTCCTCGCTCCGGACACCACGATTGGCCAAGAAATCACCGTGAATATTCGCGGCGCCGAGGAGCCAGGTTCAGTGGTCCAAAAGCGATTCATGAAACGAGGCTGATAAGTCTGAAAATTTCGGCGTAGACTTCCAATAGCAAACTTAGCAAGCTATGTCGCAGACACTTTTACAACCGATTCTGGGGCTCGATGTTGAGTTCCCAAACACCCTGTACCTCATCCACCATCCGGCGAGTGACAAGTACGGTTGCTACTTCCATGATGGGGTCAACGGGCTCGCCTGCTTCAGTCAGCAGTCGGGAGCGATTCGGTTCGCGGAGTTCATCGACATGGTCGGGATGGTGTGTCTCGAGGTCTCTTTTGACGAGGCACGAGAAATCGCCAAGCAGCGCCCCATGCCCATCGTGAGCCTGATGCTCCTGGACAATCTGGATGCTCCCAAGATCCACTACGTCCGCTAGGTCCTGCTATTTGAGCGTGAATCTCGCAAGCCTCCGAGCCTTTGGCGGCAATATTGCGTCCTAGAAAGGAAACAAACGGGCCTCGATTCTCGTCGGGGAAATCGTCAACGGAGACAAAACCCTATGTTCAGACTACTGTACTGGATCGTTGAAGAGGTTCGACCGGATGGGTCGAGCAGCGCCACTGGAATCTACACGAGCATCCACGATTTGAAGGAGAAAGGTCTCCGTCGAATCGACGGAGATGCCAACGCCCTTCGCCTGTCGCTGGTCAAAGTCGATAGCATGAAGGCTCCACTTGGAGTTTGGATGGCGGACGACGCGCGCCAACTCGAAGCCGACATGCAGGCTTACATCGAGACTGGCGAATTCACATCGAGCATGGTTGAAGACCTACTCGAAGCCTTCTCGGCGACAACGCGCTAAACTAAGCGCTAATAATGCTCGTCTACGGGACCGTCTGCCTGGATCGCATCCGCCACGTCGTGAGCCTCCCCAAGAAGGGTGGCTACGCCGAGATACTCCGCGAGCATCAGATGCTGGGCGGCGAAGCTTCGAACACCGCATGCGCGCTCAGCGCTTGGGGTCAGAAATTCGAGCTGTTCGGCAACGCCCTCGGTATCGGGCACCAGTCCGACTTCGTGCGGCAGTGTCTCGCCGATCGCGGGTTGCTGCTCGTGAGCCCGGACAACGCGGACCATCCCGCCCCGTTCTGCGACATCTACGTCACCGCCGATGGAGACCGTACGATCTACGGCTTTGGGTTCTTGAGGATGGAAGACGAAGTCGATCCATCCCTCGCTCCGTACCAGCGAGGCGAGTGGTTCACCTCTGAGCCCAATCACGGGCTCGCAGCGTGCCGAGCCATCGAATTAGCTGCTGCCGCGGGCATGAAGATTTACCTGCAAGATTTCGTCTTGCCGGGTCAGCCCATCCCGGCCGGTTGCGTACTTCAGAGCAGTACTGACTGGGCTGGCAAGCGCGGCAACATCCAGAAGAACCTGCAGTGGGTGGAGGGCTTTGCCAAAGAGCACCATTGCACCACGATCCTCAGCGACGGACCCAACGGGTTCACCCTGGCGCTACCCGACGGCAGCGCGCACGCCTTTCCACCCTTCCCGTGTCCAATGGTCGTGGACTCAACGGGCGCGGGCGACGTGTTTCGGGCGGGCATGCTCTTCGGACTTGATCAAGGCTGGCCACTCGGTCGCTGCCTTGCCTACGCCTCCGCAGCGGGGTGTCTCAATTGCCGCGATTGGGGCGGGAACCAGGGTATCCCCTCTCGCGAGGAGATTGAGGAGCTGATTCGCGCAAACCCCAGCGTGGCTCGTCACTATGAATTTGACCTTTCGGTATGCTGAACTCACCACCTGCGCCATGAACCGTTACGAACGCACGCGCCTGGATCACAGCAGCGAAATCGCCGAAGACTACGTGGAGTTGATCGCGTCGCTCATCGTTGAGAAGGGCGAGGCACGAGTGGTCGATGTGGCCAGCCGACTGGGGGTCTCCCAAGCGACGGTCTCAAAGACGCTGCAGCGGCTCAGCCGCGAAGGGCTGCTGCGTAGCGAGCCGTACCGCTCGATCTTTCTCACCGATGCGGGTCACGATGTCGCCCGCAAGTCCCGCGAGCGGCACGAACTCGTAGTGGCGTTCTTGATCGCGCTGGGAGTCTCGCGCGAGGCCGCCCAGGCCGACGCCGAAGGGATTGAGCACCATGTGAGCGCAGAAACGCTCGCTCGTATGGCCGATTTCTGCTCAATGAAAGGCGTCGAACACGGCATTTAGAACCGCAAATGTTAGATCTTACGCGCAGCTCTTGCCATCTCCAGGCAAGTTTGCTATAGTAACTAAATGTCTACGTCGCTGCTCGCGGCGCTAGCGAGGAGAAATCAATATGTTAACGACTCTTGTTGCGTCGTGTTGCGTCCTGGCATCGGCTACCGTCGAGCCCACTCCAGCAGAAATGGCGGAGGCGATGAAGCCACCCAAGGAGATGGCGGTTCTGCAGTCGATGGTCGGCAAGTTCAAAGCCAACATGGGCTACTTCTGGGGCATAAACGAGTCCAAAGGGACGAGTTCCATGTCCAACCAGATGATCCTCAATGGCCGCTATCTGCAGTGCATGGTGGACTACACCGAAACGACGATGGGAACCCAGAGTGGTCTTTTGCTGATGACGTACGACGCAAAGGCGAAGCAGTTTCGCGGCGACTGGCGCGATTCGACCACCGGGACCGTCCTGCAAATGTCGGGGCCAGGAGACAAGAATGGCTTCACGGCGACGAGTGAATTTGCAGAAGACCCCATGATGGGCGGACGGATGCAGGTTGTCGCAAAGTACGAGTTCAAGCCGAAAGGGGTGATCCATTTCAGGTTGGACATGCGTGCGGAAGCGGACCAGTCCAAGTGGATGAAGCTCATGGAAGGCGACTACACGCGCACGAAGTAACGCTCAAAAACGTAGAATGGGCGAGATGAGTCTGAAAATTCGCCTCGCCCACGACTTCCTTTGCCCATGGTGCTGGATCAGCGTTTCGCAAGTGCGAACGCTCACCCAGGAGTTTGATATCGAGGTCGAATGGGAGGGATTCGAGCTCTTCCCGGAGGCCCTGGAATGGCCCGAAGACGCTGGACCCGCGCCCGTGGAGAATCCGGACAAACCGAAGACGCCGTCCCGTCTCGGGCTCGCCTACGCGGCCGAAAACATGGACGCCCCCAAGGCTGTGCGCCCCGAGCACATGCGAACGCACAACGCGCTCCAGGCCGTCGAGTACGCCAAGACCGAAGGCGACCCGTTCCCGTTCATCGAGCGTCTGTACTCCGCTTACTGGGAGAAGGGGCTCGAGATCAACCAACTTGAAGTGCTCAAGCTTCTCGCGCAGGGACTGATCCACGACGTGGAGGCGATGCTGGGGGCCGTGGCAAACCGCCAGTTCGCCGACCGCATCGTCGGGTTCGACGACGACGCCTACGCTGCCGGAGTTTACAACGTCCCAACCTTCTTCATTGCTGGCGAGCGGTATGCGGAGCAACCGACCCGTACCCTCCGGACCGCCATCCGTAACGCTATCACTCCAACCCATGTCTGATGCGCCGTACGAACACTTGCGGCTCCCTCCCGCCCAAGCAGACCGTCCGACCGTCATCATGAACATGATCACGACGATCGATGGCAAGATAGTCACGGGCACACGCGAAGAAGCCGTGATGGACTTGGGCTCCGACGTCGATCATGATGCCATGCGCCAATTGCACGCTGCGGTGGATGCCGTCATCATCGGTGCCGGTTCGCTCAGGGCCACCCCCGGGATCTGGTACGAGGACCGATTGGTTCGCATCGTTGTGTCGCGTTCCGGCGATCTCCCCCCTCGGCCCAAATTCTTCAATGGCCGGGCGTTCGTCGCGGGTCCAGTCAAGCACCCCGTGCATCCGACGCTCCCGTTCTGCGGCGATGTCTCCGCACTCCTGCAAACCCTCCGACAGGTCCACGGAATTGAACGGCTGCTTGTCGAGGGCGGCTCCGAATTGAACGCCCTCTTCTTGCAGGCCGGGGTCGTCGACGAAGTGTTCATGACCCTCGCGCCGAAGATCAAGCTCGGACGCGATGTGCCGACGCTCGCGGACGGCGAGCCGCTTTCGCGCGAAGATGTCCAACAGTGGGAACTCATCTCAGTGCTACCGATCGGCAACGAAGTCTTTTTGCGCTACCGTCGGGAGGAGCGCTAACCCATGGCCAAGCGACTGAGCACCAACCCACTTGCGCCCAAGGTCTACCTGCTCCGCGAAACGGGCAAGACGGTTCCTTTGACGCTTGTGATCGTGCTCGCCGTGATGCTTATCGCGGGCATTGTGAGCATGATCAATTCCATTCCGCTGAGCATCCGTACCATCTACAGCTACTCAGCACTTTACGCCGGGTTCACCCCGCGGGGCGATGCCAGCCGTACCCCCGAAATCCGGCAGCGCATCGAGAAAGAGTCTCCCGTACCGCTGGGTAGAGTCATGACCGCCCGAGCCAGCGAAGCGGTGGTCAAGAGCATCGTAGGAAAGTGGCCGTTCGTCATTCTCGGACTCGAGCAATCCGACATGGACTACTACCTACAGGCGATGGACACCAAGTCCATCGACGGTCGGAAGCCGCGCCCCGGTACGCCAGAGGCCCTCATCAGCGAGCCGCTTGCCAGGAACCTCGGGCTCAAGCTCGGATCCACATTGCTCGGTCCGACCATCGACGAGAGTTTCTCGCCCATGCCCGTCAAGGTGGTCGGTATCGCGCAGACCAACAAGTGGGTCGCGATGGTCCCGATCGAGTACCACCGGCTGTACCACTTCCCTCCCATCGACGTCCTCGCGGTCTTCACGAAGGACCCCGCGCAGCAGCCTGAGTTCGACTCGTGGGCACTCGAAGCCTTCAAGGGTGAGCGGACGCGCGTTTTTGTCTACGAGGATCTCGACAAGGACACAACCGAGATGTTCAACATCCTGTATCGGATTCTCAACGTGGTTATCGGCGCGCTGGTGCTCGTGATCACTTTCATGATGGGCATGCTCATGAACATCTACCAGTCGCAGAGGTTGCAAGAGTTTGGTCTGCTCCAGGCGCTGGGATACACACGATCGGCACTTCTACGTCGCGTCTTGGGTGAAGCAGCAATGGTCGTGATCGGCGGATGGCTCCTCGGTGTCCTCACGGCTTTCGGACTCCTCAATCTCGTGAAGCGCATCCTAATGGACCCGCAGGCGTTCGCACTCGACCCGCTAGATCGCACCGCCTACTTGTATTCCATTCCGGTCCCCATCGCGATCTTGGTAGTGGCGGGGCTCACGGTGATGATCCGCTTCCGCAGGTTTGACCCGGTGGGCGTAGTCGAGAGGAGGCTTGTATGATCCGCGCTTCCGATGCATCCTTGGTGTACTCCGATCACGGCAAAGAAGTCTTCGCGTGCAAGGCGGTCGGCCTGGAACTCCACGAGGGTGAGTTCGTGGGCATCCTCGGCCCCTCTGGGTCGGGCAAGAGTTCGCTACTTTTCTTACTTTCAGGACTGAAAACTCCTACTAGCGGGCAAATATCGCTCGATAATCAAGACATCAATCAACTTTCCGACGCCGCGCGCAGTGCCCTACGGCTGAAATCGTTCGGCTTCGTTTTCCAGTACCCGTACCTGCTCGGGTACCTCAGCGCGCTCGAGAATGTACTGCTCGCTCGTCCCGGCGAGGACCGCCGGGACGAGGCCCTAGAGTTGCTTGAGGAGCTGGGGATCGGCCAAAAGTCCCATCGGAAGCCGCATGAACTCTCCGGCGGTGAGCGTCAACGCGTGTGCGTTGCCAGGGCACTCTTGGGTTCACCGCGAGCCATCTTTGCGGACGAGCCCACTGCGGCGCTCGATCACAAGAATGGAACTCAGGTAGTCGAGCTTTTGAACCAGCATCGGGGCTCGGGCACGCTCATCATGGTCACCCACGACCCCTCCATGCTGGCCCAAGCCGACCGAATCATCCAGATCTCCGATGGCGAAATTGTCCACCACTGACACCGTTTCGATACCGGTTCTGCGAGTTTTCCCCAACTATTTTTGACTTCCGGCCTAACCTTTGGTACAATGGACCTCTGCGGGACCCCCCACGGGAACAATTCGATCCTTTGGCCCGCCGAATCTCGGGAGCGAACATGCGCTAGCAGAATGAATCTCACGTCGATCTTGTACGGTGACGGTGCCAAGCACCGGGGTGTTGAGCAAAATGCTCAGAACTTCTACCAAGGAGATCGGTCGCTGGGATTCGTCACTCCCACACTCCACTCGTCGTCTGGTCGGGTTTCTCCCGGTGGCCCTTGCGGCTGTCGGTCCGGCGTCACATCTTCTAAGGGAAACTTGATTGGAAAATATCTTCCATACGTTTAGTGTCGTTGCCGCTTTTGCGGCTGTCGTGCCCATGGTGCATTCGCGCAGGGCAAGCTGGCTCAGCCGCTTCTTAAAGCGCTTCGAGAAAGCAGTCGCATCCCCACCTCGCGTACGCAATGAGGGCGGATGGACGCTTATCCAGTGTGACGACGTCGATGAGTTTCGCTCTTGGCTTGAGCGCGACGAGGTCGGACTGCCGTTCAAGGACGGCGAACCATCTTCGCTGGGATCGCACCTTCTGGTCGAGCTTTTCGACTGCGACAAGGACTCACTCAAGCTTGAAACCACGGTCGGTCAGGCCATGCACGAAGCTGCGGCAGAGAGCCAGGCGACGGTCGTGACAGAGTCGTTCCATGAGTTCAAGCCGTATGGCGTATCCGGCGCGGTGATCATTCAAGAGTCGCACTACACGATTCACACTTGGCCCGAGCACGGTTACGCAGCGGTCGACCTTTTCTACTGCGGTGGCACGGTGCACGTGCACAAAGCTATGGACGTCCTGAAGGATCGATTTAAGCCAGGCCGTATGAAGTTCCTCGTCGTGCGACGAGGAGTTGAGAACGAAGTCACCGGTTAGTAAGGCACAAAGAAACCACCTCGGGCGCAATTCCTGTGAATTGCGCCCGCTTATTTTGTCGAAAGTCACAAAGACGTACGATTGTTTTGGTGTCTTTGGTCATTTTTCGCGCTGCTTCTGCCTCAGCCATGGCCTCCGACTGACATCAGTCAAAATGGAGATATGGAGTTCGCAAGCAAGCCGATCCGCGTAGGACAAAAGCCAGAGTCGGCTTTCAAGTCCGTCATCTTCCCCATCTACCAATCCTCGACCTTTGCTTGGGACGACCTGGAATCGACTCCAGATCTTGAGTACACACGCGTTCAGAACCCTACTCGGCGCGCACTGGAATCGGTCATCGCCGCACTCGAAAATGCAGAGTTCTGTACCTGCTTCAGCTCTGGTATGGCCGCTGTCATGGCGACTTTTTCACTCCTGAAGCAAGGTGATCACCTCTTGATTGCCTCCGACATCTACGGCGGTACGCACCGACTCGGCGTCGCACACCTCCCAAACCTCGGAATCGACGTGAGCTTCTACGATGCGAGCAACCCGGACTCCATGAGAGAGGCCGCCACCGACCGAACGCGCATGGTGATCTTCGAATCGCCAACCAATCCGACCATGCAGGTCATGGACATTGCCGCGAACGTTCTTGTGGCCAAGAGCCTGGGACTGCTCGTCGTGTTCGACAACACGTTTGCCAGCCCGGCGCTTCAAACTCCCCTCGAGTTTGAGGTCGATCTCGTTCTGCATTCCACCACGAAGTACATCGGTGGCCACAGTGACGTGGTGGGTGGAGCAGTTGCGACCAAGGACCCACAACTGGCCGAGCAGATCTTTGAGTTCAACAAGAACGTCGGTTGCAACCCGAGCCCATTCGACTGCTGGCTGACCCTTCGCGGAGTCAAGACCTTGGCACTTCGTATGGAACGGCACTGCAAGAACGCCGCCGAAATCGCCCGCTACTTGGAAGCCCACCCTCGTATCAGGCAGGTTTACTACCCGGGTCTGGAGTCCAACCCCGGCCATACCCTCGCCAAGGTCCAAATGAACGGCTTTGGCGGCATGTTGAGCTTTGACCTGGACGGCTCAGAGGAGCAGGCTCGTGCACTGGCAAAGGATCTCTCCTTCTTCATCCTCGCCGAGAGCCTGGGCGGCGTCGAGTCCCTCATCGGCTACCCCAAACTCATGTCGCACGCGGGCATGACGGAGGAAGAGCGGCTCGCCCGCCGCATCACTCCAACCCTGCTCCGACTCAGTGTCGGGATCGAGGATTCTCGCGATCTTATTGCAGATCTCGAACAAGCCCTAAAAAAGCTGGGGTGAACAGACTAGAATAGAGTGATCTTGGAACTGGTTCTCGGAATCCTCGCCTTAACGTTTGCGCTCATCGCAATGGTCCTCGGGGCCATGGCGTTTCAGCAGCTACGTGCATTGAACCGCAACCTCGGATCGCTCTCCAAGCAACTTGATCGCATGGACTCCAAACTTGCGAGTCAGGAGAAAAAGCTGAAGGCGCTGGAGGATCAGTCACACTCGCTTCCCGCACTGCCCGGCAAGCTGGGCGCTCTCGTGCCCCTGCTTCTGGGCGGAAAAAACCGAGGCGCGGGACAAACTGCGGCGTTGGTGGCGTTGAATGTGTTGCAAGGGTTCTTGTCTGCTCGAAAACAGCGGACAAAGGCTCTTGTATCCAAAAACCAAGATTTGGAGTAAAACGAACTAGGAGGAACCTAAATGAGCGAATCAGATGATAAGAATGCTTTAGTTTATCTACTTGCCGGATTTGGACTCGGCGCGATTGTTGGAGCAGCTGCAGGCGTGCTTTTCGCACCGAAGGCAGGCACGGAAGTCCGCGAGGATCTCGGCCACAAGCTGACCGACCTGAAGGGTCGCACAAAGGAATGGGTTGAGGAGCAAAAGGCCAAGCGAGTAAGCAAGCTTGAGCCGGAAGAGCTCGGAGCCTAAGTGCAGCGGGCCGGCCTCAGTTGGCCAAAGATTATGCTGTGGGCGGCGATCATGGTCGCCGCCCTCGGTTTTCTCTACCTTGTCCGCAGCATCCTGATGCCGTTCGTGCTGGCGTTCATTATCAGCGTCCTGCTCGAACCAACCATCCAGAAACTTCGAAGACGCGGCGTGAGTCAGGGCATGGCCATCGCCCTTGTCTTCA
The DNA here is from genome assembly GCA_016788115.1 of Chthonomonas sp. Lineage (NCBI taxonomy): Bacteria > Bacillati > Armatimonadota > Chthonomonadia > Chthonomonadales > Chthonomonadaceae > Chthonomonas > Chthonomonas sp. The sequence continues at coordinate 283,387 of JAEURR010000007.1, forward strand.
TTCTCTTCTTTGGGAGCCTTACCGTCGTGGGCGCGCTCGTCACGCCGATGGCGACGACCCAGCTTCGCAACTTCAGCTCCAACCTTCAGACGCTAACCAATCAGCTCGCTGAATCGGAATCGCAGAGCGTCTTCGAACGTTGGAACCCGGTTGAGCGGGCGACCCAAACGGCCACCGTCAACCCTATCGACCGGATGCTGGAGCAATTCCGCGAGCCGCTCGGTCGTGTGGGAGTCCCTGCAAACCGCCGCGCGCTCGTTCAGCAGTACATCGAACCGCACCGCGAGCGCATTGCAAACGGCGTCAAGACGTTTTTCAACAGCTTCTTCTCCATCCTGCTCAGCGCGGGTTCGCAGTTCTTCATGCTGCTGTTCACGCCCGTATTCGTTTTCCTCATGCTCAGAGACTTCGAGCAGATGAGGATACGCTCGGCAACTTACATCCCAACTTCGATCCGCGCCGAAACACTCGCCCTCATCCGTGAGATCGGGCAAGTCTTCATCAGCTACCTGCGCGGAGTCACGATCTCAGTCTCGGTCTACACCGCCATCGTCACAGTCACCCTGAGCATCATGGGTGTTCCGTACGCGATCTTGCTCGCCCTGCTCGCTGGGGCGCTCTACATGATCCCGTGGTTAGGCTTCTTCATCGCCTTGGGATCTGTATTCCTGGTCACCGGGTTGACCGGTGCGACCGGCAACTGGTTCATGCACATGGCCGATCCGTGGATGTTTGCCGCGGTCTGCGCAGGCGTATACACGGCCGTCTTCTTCGTCTACGATAACTTCGTCAATCCGAGGCTGATCGGCCGCTCCGTCGGGCTCAGCATCCTGGTGAGCATGTTCGTGGTCTTCAGCGGCGCGGCGCTCTTTGGCATCGCTGGCATGATTCTGGCGTTCCCCGTCGCGGGTTCCATCAAGGTCATCCTCAATCGCGTGCTGAAGTTCACCTCCAGCACCTCGACTTCAGACCTGCGGCTCCCGGTCACGCCACTTCGACATCGCACCAGCGGCGAAATCTAGACAGCAATTGGCCCGTCACTCCGATGAAGTGACGGGCCAATTCGTTCTGAGACCGCGCTTACTTGCCGATCTCGCCGTCGCCGTCCAGATCCCGCTTGAGGAGTTCCTCGGCCTTGTCCTGAATGGTGTCGGCAACGCCGCCTGCCTTCTCCATCATGCCTGCGGCCAACTTGCCCAGACCATCGACGCCACCCGACATGGCTTCCTTAGCCTGCTCCAGCATGCCTGCTGCGCCTTCGGTAGCAGCACCGGCTGCGCCCTCACCATCGGTAGCGGCCTGACCCGTCAGGTTTTCTAATGCCTCTTTAGCCTTGTTCATAATATCCAACGTACTTACCTCCAGAAAAGAAGTGTGCCGCCTGATGACGGCGCACTTCTATTTAGTGTCTGATTGCCCTGACAAAGTTCCCAGTACGGTGTACTGTTTTCTAACGACCAAGCTTGTAGCGATCGATCAGCTTTTGCAGCTCTGACTTGAACTGCGTGTCCACCATCTGAATCACGACCTTCTTTCGCGTCTCGGAGAGCATCTTGGCGAGGTCGTTCTTGACGTTGCCGCGGTCGATCATCAGCCCGCGGCGGATGTCCGCCTTCAGCGTGTCATCCAAAGGAAGCACGCGTTCGGGGGTCACGCCCTCTTTGTTGAACTTGATCCACTTGTTGTCGCCCTTGATCCAATCCGTCTGCTGACCGATCTTCACGCTGTCCAGCGCCTTCTGCACTGGCTCTGCGAATTCTTCGACGGGGACGTCACCAAGCGCTCCGCCTTTAGCGCGCGTAAGGTCTTCGCTGTACGCCTTCACCACGTCGGCAAACGCCTTCCCGGCGGCCAGGTCAGCAGTCGCCTTGGGCTTATTCTCATCGGAGACCACAAGCACGCTGAGTTTCATGGTCCTCGGGACGGTGTAGCTGCTGATGTAAGTCTTGTAGTGCCGCTCGACCTCTTGGTCGGTGACGTTGATCCCCTTGGTTACTAACTTGAACTGCGCCACTTCTAGCTGCGCTTGATACTTCAAATCGGCTTCGGTCAAACCCATGGCGAGCCACTTCTTCAGGTACTCAGGGTTGCGTCCAACCTTGCGTTGGTACTGCGCATCAATCTCGGCCGCACTCGGGGTCACGCCATTCTCCTTGGCGCAAAGCATGATCACGCGCTCCTCGATCAGGAGCTGGAGCGTAAGCACTCCCGGGGGGCTCTCTTCCCAGGTCTTGCCATCGGGCAGCATGCGACCGACGCCCGGTAGATACTCCATTCGGCTAAAGTACTCGGCTGCCTTGATGGGCTCGCCGTTTACAGTGACGAGGACCCGATTGGGGTCGATCTGAGCGAACGCGAACGAACTCGCGAGGGCGCACAGCACGCCCGTCAGTTTTGCCAGTTTCATCATCATCTTATTGTGCGCTAACGCGTACAGTCCTAAACGCATGAGGCCACTCTAAATTTCACAGGATGCGGCGCAAAGAAAGGCCCCCGGAGCGAGGGGAGCTCGGGGGCTGGGTCTTGGTTATTGTTGTTGGAGGAGAGATTTGCTTGATTGGCTTACCGCTGTCTTTTTCTGCAGCGCTTACTGATCTGAACGCATTCACCCCCTAAAGAGTTCGCCAAACTAGAAAACTAGGACACATTCTCGCGAGGATGGGTCGAAAGTCGCATAGGATCCGCGGTTGAGCCGACCACCAGCTGGCCCCAGCCTGCGTCGCCATTCGCCCGTGCGGCCTCCGAGGTGATGGCGGCAAGCGCAACATCAAAGCCCACGTTCTCTCCAGGATCGAAGGGTGCCGGACGGTGCGTTGCACAGCGCAGCAACGCCATCGGGTCGCCGCTGACGATCGGGCGGTCGGACGAAAAACTGACGGGTATCCCGCGGTCCATGAGGGTCCGCCACTGCTTGAGCCGCGCGCTGCGCTCCGGCCCTAGCTGGCGCGCATAAGAGTGTCCAAAGCGCACCAAGAACTCGGGTTGCATAGTCACGAAACAACCCAGCTCCGCGAGCTGATCGATTTGCGCTTCCGAAAGCAGCATCGCGTGCTCCAGGCGATGACGGGCGGGGTCCTCCGTTTTCGCAAAGGAGTCCATGACTAGCTGGGTCGAATGATCTCCAATGCTGTGCACGGCCACCGAGTACCCCGCGTCTGCGGCGGTACGCACCATGTGGGTGAGCTTCTCGGGACTGTAGATCAGCTTGCCCGTGCCACCAGTCAGGTACGGCTCGGACATGGCTGCGGTCGCCGAGCCGATCGCCCCATCCGCAAAAATCTTGATCCCCGCCACGCGGCAACGATCAGGATCCATGGCGTCGGTCGCAGCACGCAAGTGCTCCGGATCCAACGCCCGTGGTCCAAAGACCGTGCTCCACTGGACGTACAATCGGAATCGCACCGGTGAGCCGCGCTCCGTCGCGATCCGATAGGCGTGCAGTTCGTCGAGCAAGTCGTAGCGGCCCGTCATCATGTCCGACGCGGTGCGGATTCCGTAGCTCGCCATCGATTCTGCAGCGCGCAAGATGGCGTTCACCATCTCTTCCCGCGACGGGTTTGGAACCGTGCTCCAAACGTGCTCACTCGCATGCTCCAAGATCTCGCCCGTGAACTCGCCTGCCGCATCGCGGACGAACGTGCCTCCCGCTGGGTCCGGGGCGTCGCGATGGATGCCCGCCCTCTCCAGCGCTGCCGAGTTCACGAAGCTGGCGTGGCCATTCACATGACGAAGTAAGATTGGCTTCTCTTGCGAAATCTTGTCTAGGTCGAGGCGATGTAGCGCGGATCCGGGCGCGAAGCGCATCGGGTCCAAGCTGATCCCTAGCACCCAGTCCGGCATGGTGGGCTCTGCATCGTGAACCCGCGCCAAAACCTCCTCGGGACTGGCGACTCCACCCAGATCCAAATAGCCCATGTGCATCCCGGAGGGAAGAATATGGCAATGATTGTCTATAAAACCTGGCACAAGCCAGCCGTGATCTCCCTCGCCAGCGATCGGGTCAATCGACACGATCGTGCCCGCATGGCTGAGAACCCGAACCAGTTCGCCGGTATCCCACCGTCGCCCGATGAGCTCGCTCAAGCGTCCAGAACCTCTTTCGCCACCCTTTCTGCGCTCTCCAGCGCGCCTTCGATGAACCCTATCCAAGTCCCCGTGTGCTCGCCAGCAAAGTGGATGCGACCATCGGCCGTACCCATCCATTCCATCCCGCCAAGCACATACTCCGGAGCAAGGTGAGAAAAGGCCCCTTGCGCCCAAGGATCGCCGACCCAATCGTGCAGCTCACCCGAGAGCCATTGGGCCCGTAGGCCTGGGCACAGGGCATCTAGCTCCCCAAGGACAGTGCCTACGGGGTCCACTGAGGTCCGCAATGTATCGGCACGATCACCGCAGATGTAGCAGTTCAGCACGGGTGGAGATCCATCGCGACTGGCGTCCCAAACCTGCTGGAACGTCTTGTCGGCAAGCATTCGTCGCGGCCAGCCGGGTAGCGACAGAGCCGCCTCATTGAAGATCAAGCTCACTTTGACGGCGCGACTCATGCCGCAAAGGTCGAGCGCGGCCTCTTTGAGTTCGTGCAACGCGGGCTCAAAAACAAGTTCCTTGATCGCAGGCGGCGGCAGCGTAAGGATCACGTGGTCGTAGGTGCCGGCGTAGTCGTCGAACACGAGCTCGACTTGGTCGCCATCGCGCAGCACTCGGCGAAGCGCCTCTCCCATCCGGGGCTTGATGTCGACCCGGGCGAGCATCTGTTCGCAGAGAGTCTGCGCGCCGCCTCCGATCCGGTATGCGCTCATGTCCCCTTCCCCGCGCTCTTCGTACTTCAGGCGTCCGCAGAGCCAGCCTAGCAACCCTATGCGCGCCGAATCATCCCCTTCGTCGCTGCGGATGGTCGCTTCGAGCCACCACCTGCCACGCGGAGTTGCGGCCACGCGGTCGAGGAATCCTGAGAGAGACTGCGCGTCCAGGTCCATGCTCAGTACATTTTCATAAGCGGGCTCAACCAGATCGAGACAAAGCGTATCCGCCGCTAGATCGGCTCCGTCCAGTGAAGCAACGCAGTCGGGCCAAGGTTGGTCCTCCGGGCACCGCTCTCCGGCATACTCAACCACTCCCGGCCAAAGGTCGCTGCGCTCGATCTCGATCCCCAGTTCTTCGCAGAGTTCCAGCACCCTCGGATTGTCCGCATCGATCCACTCGCCACCCGCCTCATAGAAACCGACACCCGCCCGCACGGTGTGGAGCCTCCCCCCGACGCGGTCTCGGGCCTCGAAGAGGTGCAGTTCGATTCCGGGCTGATTCAGGAGCATGGCTGCACGGCAACCCGCCGCACCGAGCCCCACAATCGCCACGTGCTTCATGAGCGAGCCCTGCGGATCATGATGTCACCGACCAAACACAGCGCCATGACAAGGAACCCGATCGAAATGACCGGCGGAGGCATCTCCATGCCCATGAAGAGCGCGGAAATCCCTAAGCCACCGCAGGCACCGGCCATGGTGTACGCGCGCGGTCCTTTCGACCGCGCACGGAGAATCCACGTGACGGCGAGGATCGCGGCGGCAATGGCAATGGCAAAGAAGTAGGTTGCGACGCCTGGCGGCATGCACCCATTTTGAACTAAAAAAGCCGGGGCTTTCGCCCCGGCTAACCCAGTGAGAGGAGAGGATAGAAAAAGCCGTTCTTAGGCAGGGACCTCCGGGTCGCCTGCGAGCACATAGCGATACAATACTGCACCGACGAGGGCTCCGAGGATGGGTCCAGTCAGAAAAACTGCAATCTGACTAAAATCCCCGCCCGTGACCGCGGGACCGAGATACCGAGCCGGGTTCATGCATGCACCGGTGAGTGGACCCGCCATCAGAATATCGGCGGTCACGACCGAGCCGATCATCAGGCCCGCGAGTCCTTTCGGAGCGCGACCATCGACCGCCGCGCCGTAAACCACGAGCATCAGGAACATCGTGAGGATCATTTCGATGACGATCCCCTGAGTCGTTCCGAGTCCTGCCCCAAGAGAGGGAATCCCATGTTTGATGTTCGTCATCGCCGCGGAACCATGGGCGTAAGCCACCGCCGCCGTACCTGCGATTCCACCCAAGACCTGCGCGACAATGTAAGTCACCGCGTCGCTGGACTTCACCTTTCCGGTTGCCAGCAGTGCAAGGGTGACCGCCGGGTTGAAGTGAACAGGGCCAACGGCAGCGAGCGCCGTGATCATGACGGTGAGGGCCAAGCCGTGGGCGAGCGCAGGACCGACGACGTCGGCACCGCTACCAACCGACACCGCGACCGCGCCGATCCCCAAGAAACAAAGCGCGAATACCCCTATGAACTCGACGACTGCCCCTCGTACGTTCATAACCTAGGAGACGGGGACTTTTCTGCGGATGCACCGAGAATTCGCACAAAAATTCTGGGCATGTTAGAATTCGGCTATGCGATCAAGCATTACGTTCCACGGCGCGGCCCGCACAGTCACGGGCTCAAAGCACCTGCTCGAATCAAACGGTGCACGCGTCCTGATCGACTGCGGCATGTTCCAAGGCCCGAAGGCGATTCGCGAGCGTAACCTTCAGCCGCTCGCCTTTGACCCACGCGAAGTGGACTGCATTGTTCTTACTCACGCCCACATGGACCACATCGGGTACATCCCGCGCTTGGTCAAGATGGGATTCAAGGGACCCATCTACTGCACCAAGGCGACCAAGGGGCTCGCACAGATTTCACTCCCCGACAGCGGCCGAATTCAAGAAGAAGACGCCTACCACGCCCGCAAACGCGGCATCACCGAGCGCGCGGAACCGCTGTACACCGAGCAAGACACCTACGAAGCGCTCAAGCTCTTCCGAACCGTTCCGTACCACGAGTTCCACGAGCTACCGGGGAAAATGCAGTTCCGGTACATGTTCGCTGGGCACATCCTCGGGTCGGCTTACGCCGACGTGTATCTGGGTTCTGGCCAACGCCTCCTCTTCAGCGGAGACCTGGGCCGGTGGGATACACCCATCATTAAAGATCCCGAGATGATCGACGCCGCGGATGTGCTCGTGATCGAAAGCACGTACGGTGACCGCGACCACAGCGATGAGAGCCCTGAAGACCACTTGGCGACCATCATCAACCGCGCGATCTCCGAAGGCCGGGTCGTCATCGTCCCGAGTTTCGCGATTGGTCGGACACAGGAGCTTCTGTACTACCTCAATAAGCTTGAACTCGAGGGGCGCATTGGCCGCATGCCCGTCTTCGTCGACAGCCCGATGGCCACGAGCACGTCTCAGTTGTATGGTCGGAGCCAAGAAGAGTGGGACGACGAAATGCGGGTGTCGCTGCAAGCCGACGACACCCCTATTGAGCCCGATCACCTCACGTATGTACGCGATCGAAATCAGTCCAAGGAGCTGAACTCCCGATCCGGCCCAATGCTGATCATCGCTGGTAGCGGCATGGCCAATGGAGGGCGAGTGGTCCACCACCTCATGCAGCGACTGGGCGATCCGCGTACCGACGTCGTCTTCACCGGTTACCAGGCAGTCGAGACCCTCGGTCGAGACCTGCTGGACGGCGCGCCCGAAGTGCACATCTTTGGCAAGCCGGTCGCAGTGCGGGCAAACGTCGAGAAGCTCTCGGCGCTCTCCGCCCACGCGGGTCAAAGTGAACTCTTCCGGTTCCTTCGTGGGTTCAAGCAACAACCCAAGCAGGCCTTCATCGTCCACGGCGAACCGGATGTACAAGACATCTTCAAGGCCAAAATTGAGGCCGACTTGGGCTGGTCGGGGGTCCACATCCCCGACCAAGGACAGCAATTCGCGATAGAATGAGGGCGAATGTCTGAGCTAAGCGAACGGAAGCAGCTCATCCTGCAGTCGGTGGTCGTGGAGTACGTCGCGGGTGCAGAACCCGTCGGCAGTGAACTTCTGACCCAGAAGTACGACCTGGGAGTGCGATCTGCCACAGTGCGCAACGAGCTGGCAGAACTATCCGAGCTGGGATACCTGGCCCAACCTCACACAAGTGCCGGGCGCGTGCCGAGCGACCAAGGCTATCGGTACTTCGTAGACCACATCGTGCTCTTCCAAGACCCGACTTCGGAAGACAAGTCGCTGGTCCACAGCGTCACGAAAGAAAAGCTCGTCCTCCACACGATGCTTCAGAACACCGCCGCGATGCTAAGCCGGATGACCCGGCTGATGACGGCAGCGACGACGCTCAGCCACCCCGCGCTCACCGTGCGGAGCGTGCTGCTCAGCGCCCTCAGCAGCGAAAGAGCGCTCATCGTCGTCGTCCTCAGCAACGGTCATGTTGAGAACCGCTTGGTCGAAGTACCAGCCGGGGTCACTCTCGGCGACGTGGGGATCGCCAATGAGAAGCTCGGTGCCGCCACCGCCAACGAATCACTCGCCGCGATCTCCCGGCTCAAGCCCGAGCCAACTGGAAGCCATGCGCTTGACCGCTTGATCGCCACAGTCAGTGCAGCGCTACGCGGCATCTCGCACGATCTCTCCAAGGGGAAGGTCCTGATCGAGGGCGAGGAGTACCTGTTCGGGCAGCCTGAATTTCAACGCGAAACCGAGCCAGTGCAAAGCCTCCTGAACGAGCTCCACAGTACCGAGGGCCCGGTGTCCAGCATGCTTGCGGCAGCCGCTCCCAAACCCGCAGCCACGATCGGCAGCGAGAACCCAACCGAGGCGCTGCGAAACTTCACAATGATTCGCCATACGTTTACCGTGCATGGCGATCCAGCTGGGACTATCGCGCTGATCGGCCCCACGCGCATGAAGTACGATGCCGCGATCCCGATGCTGCAATACACAGCCGAGGCGCTAAGCCAGACGCTAGACCAGATCCTGCCCTAAGCGATCGGCGCAGGCGTTCGGTCGGTGCGGTATCGCTCGATGAGATCCACCGCCAATTCGCGACCATGCCAGCCGACGACGGTGACGCTCTTGTCCTCAAGGTCCTTGTACACCTCGAAGAAGTGCATCACTTCCTTCAGCGTATGCGGGGAGATTTCATCGATACTTTGCCGATAGCCGAACCGCGGGTCATTCTTTGCAACGCATAGGATCTTTTCGTCCGGCCCTTTCTCGTCGCGCATCTCCAGAACGCCGATGGGCTTGGCTTCGATGAGACAGCCAGGGAATGTTGGATGCCAAATCATGACCAGCACGTCCAAAGGGTCACCGTCAAGATAGTGCGTCTGCGGAATGAAGCCGTAATCGAACGGATAAAACAGCGGCGAAAAGAGCACTCGGTCGAGTTTGAACAGGCCCGATTCAGGATCCCATTCGTACTTGTTCGTGCTCCCGCGCGGGATCTCCACGACAGTGTTGACAATCTCGGGGGCGTTCGGTCCGATGCTGAGTGTGTGCATTCTGATTTCTTAAGGGTACCGGAACGGCGGACAAAGAAAAGCCCCGGCCCTCTCGCGAGGGCCGGGGACGATTGTTAGGGTGAGGGAGTTACTTCGCGATCTCAGCAATAGCTGCGTTCAGCGTGGTGAGACCCTTGGAGTCTGCGTTGAAGTCGACCATCTTGTTGGTGACCTTCCAGTTCTTGTACACGAACACCGTGTTCTTCGCCTTCAGGTTGATCTTATAGTCCGTGACCGCGCTGTGGTTGTTGGCCAAAACAGCGACGGCGATGCGGTTGAGGTTCTTGCCTTCCATGGCCTTCATGACCATGCTCTTGGTGGCGTCTACCTTTGCCGGATCTGAGAGGAAAACAACCATAGCCTTGAACTCGGTCTTCGAGTACTTCTCGATGGCGTTGTCCAGGTCCTTAGCAATCGCGAGGATGTTGTTGTGCTGGTCGCCGTTCACCCAAACTTGAACCTGCGGTCGCTGCTTGAAAGTGCAGGGGAAGCAGCTGGTCGAGTTTGCGAGCGGGCCGCTGATGTGCTGCGGGTGGAAAGCCGAGATGCTGTCACCTTTGTCAAGACCGCTCTTCACAGCCGCAACTGCAATGACGGCCATAACGGCGATGGTTGCTCCAATCGTAATAAGCTTTTTCATAGTTTGTTCTCCGGAAAAGTTGATTAAGGGGCGAGCCCCCGTCACCTACCTCCTTAGTAATGCGAGGTCGCATTGGGAAGTTCCTTCAATTCCTACGAAGATTGAGGCACAAACGTTTACCAGGGTCAGACGATCTCGCCTGACAATCCCCAAAGATGAGCCGAGGTCGCCCGAACTTGGACCAGCTCGCCTACCTGACCCGGTTCCCCGGCGAAGTGCATCATCCGGAAACACCGCGTGTAACCCTGCAAGCGTCCCGCGTTCTTTCGCGAAACGCCCTCGATGAGGACTTCAAACGTCATGCCCACGCAGGCAGTGTTGTTCTCGATCGTGATCTGATTCTGCAACTCGACCAGCCTGCGCAGCCGGTCCTTCTTGATCGCCAGCGGGATTTGTTCCATCTCCGCCGCAGGTGTATCAGGGCGCGGCGAATAGATGAACATGTACGCTCCGTCGAACCGGACTCGTCGAACCATATCGAGCGTCGCTTCGAATTGCGTTTCTGTCTCGCCTGGGAACCCGACGATGATGTCCGTGGTCATCCCCACGTCCGGCATCGCCTCGCGCAAAGCGTTGGTGATCGCCAGGAAACTCTCCCGCGTGTAAAGCCGCCGCATCGCTTTCAAGACGTCGTCATCGCCGCTCTGCAGGGGCATGTGCACATGCTCCATCACCTGGGGACAATCGCGGATCGTCTCAATCAGATCGGCTCGGAAATCGCGAGGATAAGGCGACGTGTACCGAATCCGTTCCAACCCTTGGACGCCGCCCAGGAGCCAGAGCAGCTTGGCGAACGGGACATTCCCCTCGGCCAAGTTCTTGCCGTAGCTGTTAACCGTCTGCCCGAGTAGCGTGACTTCCTTGGTGCCCAGTTCCGCCAGTCGCGTGACTTCGGTGACGATGTCGTGGGTCGGTCGGCTTCGCTCGCGACCTCGCGTGGTCGGCACGATGCAGAAGGTGCAGAACTTATCGCATCCGTACTGAATCGGTACGAACGCCTTCAGCTTGGTCTTGCGGTCTACGTTGCGCTGCGGAATGTCGGTGACCACCGCCCCCTTGCGCTCCGGGAGATCGAGCCGCAGTTCAAACTTTCGCTTCTGCAGCGCCTCTTCGACGAGGCCTGGGATTTGCGCCACCTGCGCAGTGCCGACCACGAAGTCCACATGGGGTGCCCGCATGCGAATCTCTTTGGCCCGCAGTTGCGCCATACATCCGCACACTCCGATCACCACGTCGGGGCGCGCGTTCTTGAGAAGCGCGAGCTCACCCAGCATGCTGAACGCCTTGTCTTCCGGCTTCTTTCGCACCGAGCAAGTATTGAGGAGGATCACATGGGCGGAAGCGATGTCAGTCGCCTTTTCGAACCCGATCTCTCGCAGGTAGAGCTCCATCTGCTCACTATCCTCTTCGTTCATTTGGCAACCCCAGGTCTGGACAAAGTAGGTGCCGCGACGCTGCCCGCGGGGCGGCGTCATGGTGAGCGAATCGGGTCGAAGGAGTGAGGAACCGGCCATGGCAGGTTCCTCAGAGGATACCCAGCGTTACCGCTTGATCTTCTCTTCCATACCGTGGCCGAGCGTCGGCTCTTTGATCTCGCGGACCGGATCCAGCAAGACCGTCTTATTGTCGTACACCCACGGCGTATTCCACAGCATCTTCAGCGCTGTGAACAGCCCCATCGAGAAGTACCGATCAGGGAACATCTTGGCTGCCTCGTCCTCGATCTTCCGGACGTAACGCGGAGAAGCCTGCGGGAAGAGGTGGTGCGCCACGTGTGCGCCGAAGTGCGAGTGCATGGCATCCAGCCAACCGAAGCCCTTGGGCAACGTGACCGTCAGCGACGAACCCAGCACGTCGGACTCATCGGCGAGCGGATTCAAAAAGTGGTTGGTCGCGATGTAGCTGATGACAATGGCGTTGGCGATCAGCAAGGGGATCAGATAACCAAATGCGAACACCTGGACACCGAACATGAGCGAGACGCCGATCCATGCGCAAGTCATCACCGCGAACTGCGCGAACATAACGAGTTTCTCGTAGCTCGAAACCTTTTTGCTCAGCCAGTACGTGAAGTACATGCGCATGGTTTGCTGGTTCATGCGATAAGTGAACGAGCCGAAAATGACCAAATTACGGAGCAACGGATTGAGTCGGTAGAGCCACTGCAAGATGGGGCTCCTCTCGTAATGCTCCATCGTGAACAGGTGGTCGGGATCGATCCCTTCAACCTGCGTGTGACCGTGGTGCTCGGCATTGTGCCAACGTCGCCACAGTTTTGGGCTGATCCAGAACGGGCTGAACCCGATCCCGGCCAGCAGGTCACGAGCAGCCAGATTCTTGACCGCTCCGCCATGACAAATGTCGTGCGCGACAAAGCCCATGCAACCGAAGCTGTGGCCAATCGCGATCGAGACGAGTGGCGCAAGCCACCACGAGAAGTGAGTCGCCAACAGCCACCAGCCCCCCGCGATGATCGCGGCGTGGAAAGGCAGCCACAGAAGTGCGGTGAAATCCGCCTTGAAGTAGTGATCGGGAAGGACCTTGCGGAGTTGCTGCCGGTAGTTCGGAATCGATCGTTCTGCTTTGGATGAAGACTGCTCGGGAGCGAGAGTTGCCATGCGTAGACTCATTATGCGCGTCTGGCTGGTCCGAATGCGACCATTGGCCAAATTCGCAGAGGTTGACGGCGCGGCGCCGTCGAGCCGGATGGATCGTGCATTCGACCTTGGCTCTGCTTGAACCGATCTGGCGCCCCCACCCAGGCCAGCTCCAGTTTTTGACCGAGACCGCCAAGTTCCGCGTGCTCGCCTGCGGGCGGCGATGGGGCAAGTCGGACGCCTGCGCAGTACAACTTTTGGACGGGCTCTTGGGCTCGAAACCGATGCGCGCGTTGCTGCTCGCCCCGACCGCGGCCCAGGCCTCTTTGATCTTTGATCGCCTCGTCGATCTGACCGAGCAAGTTGGGCTCGGCAATCCCAAGGCCAAACGAACTCCTTATCCCCGACTCACGCTCGGCGCACACAAAGTCATCGCACGATCGGGCAAGACCGGAAACTACCTCCGAGGGCTCGAAGCCACCGATATCATCATCGACGAAGCCGCCTTCGTGGCCGAAGAGACCATCACTCAGGTCGCGCTGCCAATGCTGGCGACCACCGGCGGTCGGCTCACGCTCGTAAGCACCCCGCAAGGAATGAACCACTTCTGGCGGTTCTATGAACAAGGGCGTGCTGGGCAGCACGGCATTTCCTGTCAGCACGGACCAACCTCGCAAAATCCGCTCGTCAGTCCGGAATTTCTTGAGATCCAGCGGGGCCTCGTCAGCGAACGGGTCTACCGCGTGGAGTACGAGGCGGAGTTCATTGACTCGAACGGGAGGATCTTCCGAGCCGAGATGCTCGATCGATGTGTGGTCCCGAGGATCGACCGACGAGCTGACGACCCGGTCGTCATCGGCGTGGATTGGGCCAAATACTCCGACTCGACCGCCGTCGTCGTGTGCGCTGGTTCGCGCGAGGCTTGCCGCATCCTGGAAGCCTCGGCTTGGAACCTGCTCTCGTGGCACGAGCAGTTGCAGCGAGTCCATGACATCGTCGAGCGCTATCCCGGCGCACGCGTGATCTGCGACGCCACTGGAGTAGGCGATCCGCTACTGGAGACACTCCAAACGAAGTGCGAGCGGCACGCTCCAGAGGGGGTCGTCTTTACGGCTCCGGAGAAGCAGCGGATGATCGAATCCCTGGCCTGGATGGTTGAGCAAGGGCACCTCAAGACTGAGCCGCACCCCGAGCTCATGAAGCAGCTTCTCCACTTCGAAGGCAAGGTGACCCGCGCCGGAAACGTCCGACTCGGCGCGGCCTCGGGTTACCACGACGACCTCGTGATCGCCCTTGCTCTCGCCACCTCGCGTATGCCCCAGCCATACAACCTGCGCGTTCAGATGGGTTCTGAACGCAAATTTTCACGCAACCCCCAAGGAGAATCCGCATGAAGAAACTGTTCAGCAAACGATCGCGCCGCGTCGAACGAGAGTCCGCGCCGACGCTGACGACCTACCAACGGCAAGCCCTCGCCGCCCAAGGCTTGCCTCCCGGCGAGATTTCGTACGAGACGTACGCGGCCATGGAGCGCGACTCCATGGTCCAGACCGCTTTGACGATCAAACGGCTCGCCGTTGTGGCCGCCGATTACACCATTGAGTCGGCAAACTCAAGCCCCGAGGCATCCCGCAATGCCGAGTTCGTGGCGGAGTCGTTCGAGCTCATGGACGGTTCTCCACTCACAATCCTCAACCAAGCTATGGGCGCATTTGCCAGCGGAGCCAGCATCCAAGAACTCGTGTTTGAGCCTACGCGAACCCACGCCAAGCTCGTGGCTGTCCGACCCAAGGACCCTAGCCTGTTCGGGTTCGAATTCGACGAGTTCGGTCGCCTGGAGCATCTGAGCTTGCGGTTGCCCGGAACCAACGAACGCCGGATCCCGCGGTCCAAGTTCGCGATCTACTTCAACCGCGCCAGCTATCGACATCCGAAGGGGCAAAGCGATCTCGACGCGGCTCATCGCCACTGGCTCGCCAAGCAGGCGTTGCTGAACGCATGGAAACTCCACCTAGAGCGGTACGCGTCCCCAACCGTACTCGCCAAGTACCAGCGCGGACTGCCGCAAGCCGAGCAATCGTCCATCCTGAGCGCGCTCGAAACGCTGCACCAAAACACGGCCATCGTCTTCCCTAATGAAATCGAACTCTCGACGCTCGGCGGCCAAAGGGACGCCATCAGCGGGTTCCTGGATGCGATGGAGTTCCATAATCGCGAGATGGCCCGCTCAATTCTGGGTCAAACCCTGACCACGGACGAGGGGCGTCGCGTGGGCTCTCTTGCGCTTGGCAAGGTCCACCTGCAGGTCATGCTGCTGCAGATCGCGGCGATACGCAAGGAGCTTGCCGACGCGGTCATGACCGAGCAGATCATCCGTCCAATGATCGAGCTGAATTTCGGGCCGGGGAACATCCCTCGATTCCGCTTCGAGGCGACTCGCCCCGAGGCGTTCATCACCGGAATCGTCGACTAGCGCGTGGTGAGTTCGACGAAGTCAATCTGGGCGCGGCGGGCTGGGTCAGCTGCGTCCTCTTGGCCCGACACGATGGCGAGATAGATTTTTCCGGCTACAAATGTGAACGTCTTGGATGCCACCACGACCACCGAATCGGAATCGGAGTCGCGAGCTTGCATGAGGCGTGTGCCTGCATCGATGTCCAACACAGAGTTGCCTTCGAACTTGCCGAAGTTGATGTTATTCGTTTGGAACAGCGGCTTCAGGGAAGAGAGCGGATCCGCAGGGTTTGCCGTCTGGAAGTTGATCTGACGTGGATCGCGGCCCACCGACGGGATGTAGCCGTTCAGGATGAGCAAGCGTGCCTTGCCCGCGACCGGTCGGCGGCTGATGGGAATGCGCAGAATCTGGAGCGCCTTCTCGTCTTCGTCGCCATAGTTTTGCTTGCCGAACATTACGATCAGACTATCGCTGTCGTTCAGGAACTCGTCGTTGATGCGGTCCAGTTCGGCAGCCGTGGCGACATCGTTCACCGAGATATCGGTTGCGCCATCGGTCTCAAACGTATCATTGATCGATTGGAAGTCGGCTGTGCCACCGCGAAAGGCAATGTTGCTCGCGATGACGCTGTCGTCCACCGCCACACTCAGCCCCGCAGTGTTGTCCGGAACGAGGTTGAATATCCGAATGGTTGGAGCTGGCAAGCGATCGTAGGCGCTCCCGCTGGAAGTTCCGCCGCCGCCGCATCCCACAAGGCTCATGCTTGTGGCACAAACCGCGCTCGCCAAAATCAACCATTTCTTCATCTGCACGTTCCGTCTAAGATACCGGATTCTAGGACGCTTCAGGAGCGTTCGCGGATTCACTCTTTCCCGCGATTCCGAACACTTCGTAACACAGGGGACAGCCGAGCAGGTGCGTCTGCCGATACTTCGTATGCGTCCAACCGCACGCCGGGCATCGTTCGCGACTCACGACCGACCCAACCAGGTTGTCCGAGACCTGTTGGACAAGCTCATCGACACGGTGTACAGATCGTGTCTTCAATCGAATGGCACGCCGGTCGACGTGTGCGCATGGAACAGGTCGGTCAGTTGCAGCGTGATAGGGCCGGGCTTGCCGGTGCCGATCTTCTGGGTGTCAAGCGTCACCATTCCGATGATCTCAGCTGCCGTTCCGGTCAAGAATGCTTCCTCAGCTGCATACAAATCGAACGGGGTCAATCGCTCCTCAACCACCTCATACCCTGCTTGTCGCGCAAGCATGATCGCGGTGTCCCGCGTGATCCCCTGCAGGATCCCCGAGCTCGGGTGCGGCGTTCGGATGACGCCCTTGGTGACAATGAAAACATTGTCGCCGGTGCATTCGGCCACCTCGCCCTGGCGGTTGAGCATCAGCCCTTCGCCCGCTCCAGCGCGGTTCGCCTCGGCTTTAGCGAGAATGTTCGTGGCATAGCCGCCGATGCACTTCAGGCGCGGATCCAGTGAATCCGGCGAGATCTTCCGGTAACTCGTGGTGATGACGTCGAGACCGTGCTCATAGTCTT